>JAPYUI010000159.1 GCA_029936175.1 Kiritimatiellia bacterium | reverse complement strand
GGCAAGAGCCGTTATGTGTTGGTTGAAAATGTGCTGCGAGAACCCAGGGAAATTGGCCACCCCAGTGACCTAAACGATTCTCCCATGGCGCGCGCCACGGATACCGCTGCAGATATTCCTGCGATGCTCAATGCGGCCGCAGAATACATCGTGAACAACCCTGAAGGTCGAACCGAAATATGGATCGCATCCGACATGCAGGCCAGCAACTGGTTTCCGGCGAGCACGGAGTGGAAACGCGTATCAAGCTTGCTGGCTTCGATGCCCCAGGATGTGCAGGTGCGCCTGATCATGCTGAACGACGAGGTTCGTTCGAATGCCATGCTGGCCGTACGCGGTGTCCAGCGCTTGCGCACAGGTGAGGCTGTCAGCTTGCGTTTGAATGCCGATGTGAATCGCAACTCGGGGATCCCGGGAACCTTTCCCGTGGTGTTGAATCTGAACGGCGCACGCTCACGGATCGATATTGACATGCCGGGAAACGAACTGCGCTTCAACCGGATTCTACGCCTAGGCGAAGAGGAGGTGGACGGTGGATGGGGAATGATCGAACTGCCTGCGGATGAAAATCCACGCGATAATGCAGGATATTTTGTGTTCGGCCAGGAGCGGAATTTACAGACGGCCATTGTCGGATCCGCTGCCCCAACCTTACGTTTTTATGCCTTGGCAACGGTGCCGGATGAACTCAATCGGGCGACGAAAACCCTTTCCGCCGCCAACGTCGGCGAGGTGGACTGGGACGGACTCTCATTGCTGGTCTGGCAGGCAAATGACCTGCCGGGGGTTGCCTCGCGAATGGAGGATTTTATTAAAAGTGGAGGCGTTATGCTTTGCGTGCCGCCGGGACGTGCGATGACCGGTCCGATGGATCTGGACTGGCAGGCGCCGGAGACGGCCAAGGCGGATCAGCCTTTCCGTGTCACCGCATGGGAGGAAAACGTCGGACCCCTCGGAAAGACGGGCAACGGACAGAACCTGCCATTGGCTGAGCTGGAAATCGTCCAACGTCAATTGCTGGAAGGCATCGATGTCAACGCGACCAACAACACCTGGATCGCGATTGGTGAATATGCGGATGGCCAGCCCTTTCTGTTGCGGCGCAAGTTGGGCGACGGTTGGGTGTACGTTTGTACGACCTTGCCGGGTGAGTCCTGGTCCAGCCTCGACACCGGCTTGGTGCTGGTCCCGATGATCCAGCGATTGCTGCGACTGGGAGGCTTGCGGAATTCACGGGTACGGATGGCGTTGAGCGGCGAGTGGAAATTGCCGCCTGAAACCCTGGGAGCCCCCTGGGTATCGGTCGATGGCGCTGAAAGCAAGGATCCGCGCTGGGATGCGGGTGTATACGCCTCCGGCACTCACCTGGTCGCGTTGAATCGCCCGATGGCCGAATACGAAAAGGCCCGGGTTGATCCCGACACGGTGCCGTCCCTGTTCGGGAAAGTGAGGGTCAAGCTGATCGAAAACCGTGGCACACCGGAGAATAAGCGCTTGAGCAGTGAAATATGGCGCGGCTTTGTCCTGTTTGCCCTCCTGTTCATGGTCATCGAGTCGATCCTCCTGCTGTTGGAAAGCACCTCACGCAAGGCGGATCACGGATTCAACCGGCCGAGCTCCGATGGGGCCCCGGCATGAGCAGCTTCTGGAGTTTTGGGATATCGGGGTACGTCCTCACGTTGGGCATCCTTCTGTTCAGCGTGATGTGTTATTTCACCTTGATCCAAGTGAGGCGTAGCCGATGGGAGCCACGCTTGATCGTGGTCGAGACCCTCCGTCTTCTGGTGGCAGCCTTGTTGATCTTCACCCTGTTCCGCCCGGAAAGGGTAAACCAGGAGAAGGTCGAGGAACGCCCGCTTGTGGCGGTGCTCAACGATCAATCCGGGAGCATGCTTACCCGGGATATCCTCCTGGAAAATGGGGCTACCCAGTCCCGGCAGGACTGGCTGAATATTCAAAAGGAGGCCGGGGTCTGGTCGCCCCTGTCGGATCAATACGCGTTGTTGGTGGAAGATTTTTCAACCGTTCCAGTGGATCCCGACAAGGCTGCACTGGCGGGAACAGATATCAACGCAGCCCTGGAGGCCCTTGAGAAGGCTCATGACAACCTGCGTGCGGTGCTGTTATTGACCGATGGGGATTGGAACCAGGGCGCTTCGCCCGTTGGGGCGGCCACCCGCCTGCGTACGCGCGACATACCTGTTTTTGCCGTCACCGTCGGCCGTAACCGCTATCTGCCTGACGTGGAACTGGTCTCTGTATCTGCACCGGCTTACGGACTGCTCGATGAACAAATATCGATTCCCTTTACCGTACAAAGCCGGATGCCCCATGACCTGCGCGTGGCCATCCATCTTGCCGGGCCGGATGGTATTGAAGATCGCAAGATCCTGTCCGTTCCCGCGATGGCCCAGGTGCAGGATTCGCTTCTGCTTCAGCCACAGTATGAGGGCGATTATAATTATTTCATCCTGGTGGAACCGGTTGCTGGGGAGGTCGTCAAGACGAACAACCGTGCCGACTTCCAGATGAACCTTCGTCGTGAAATCCTCAAGGTGCTCGTGATCGAGTCGGCCCCGCGCTGGGAGTTCCGCTACCTGCATAATGCCCTGCAACGCGATCCCGGCGTCGTGGTCAAGTGCCTGCTGCTACATCCTGAACTGGGTGTTGGCGGGGGGCGAAACTATCTCAAGAAGTTTCCTAAAGACAAGGATGAGCTCTCGGAGTATGACGTGGTGTTTCTCGGTGATGTCGGGATTCGTGAGGGCCAATTGACGACGGAGCAGTGCAACCTCCTGATGGGGCTGGTGGAGCAACAGGGAAGCGGCCTCGTGTTTCTGCCGGGGATTCGCGGGATGCAGTCCACCCTGATAGATCATCCCATTGTTCAGCTGAATCCCGTGCTCATGGACCAGGACCTTCCCGAAGGCCATGGCTTTGTGAATCCATCACGACTGGTGCTAACCTCGCGGGGACGCGATCATCTCCTGACCTTGTTGGCGAGCAGTGGGCGGGAGAATCAATCGGTCTGGAAGAACTTGCCCGGGTTCTACTGGCATGCCCCGGTCATACGAGCCCGCGCAGGCAGTACCGTACTCGCGGTTCACGGTTCTGCACGAACGGAGCAAGGGCGTGTGCCATTGTTGGCTACCCGAAATTGTGGCAACGGTAAAAGCCTCTTTCTTGGCACAGACGGTGCATGGCGTTGGCGGCGTGGCGTAGAGGATACCTATCATTACCGGTTCTGGGGGCAGGTGGTACGGTGGATGTCGCACCAGCGACACCTGGCGCACAGTGAAGGTATTCGCCTATTCTTCACTCCCGAGACCCCGCAGCGGGGTGACGAGGTGTTTCTGCATACGACGGTATTCGATCGCTCGGGTTACCCGGTTGAAACAGGGTCGGTACGCGCCTTGATCACCGGGCCTTCAAATGCCAGCGAGACCTTGGACCTGGTTCCCGAACCGGGTGGCTGGGGTGTTTTCAAGGGTTCATTTACGCCCCGTCGAGGAGGAAATTACCAGGTCAAAATGATGTGCGAATCGGCTGACCGGGAAGTTGATGTGAGCCTGTTTGTGGCCCGTCCTGCCCTTGAGGTCGTTGGGCGCCCGGCACGACGGCAAGTGCTCAAGGAAATCGCTGAAATCACCCGCGGGCGCGTTGCAAATGTTGAGGAGCTGACCGATATTGTCGAATCCATCAGGATCCTGCCGGAACGACAACCGGTTCAAACGCGGTTTCGGCTGTGGAGTCACCCCCTGTGGGCTGGACTTATCGTACTCCTTTTGGCACTTTACTGGTCGAGCAGAAAGTGGTTGGGATTAATTTAGTGCGCGCGTCGGACCCGAGAATGAAACCATGAGCACCGCAGATCCGTTCAAGGACATCAAGCTGCCGGAATCCCTGCTTCGCAAGCTCGAGGAATTCGAGACTCGCCTTCGGCGGATGGAGACCGTGGTTACTATCTGCGGAGCACTGTTCGGCCTCCTGCTGACCTATGGAATACTTTTCCTCTCCGACCGCCTGTGGGATACCCCGGCCTGGTTGCGTGTGGTTTTGACCTTGACCGGCTCCGTGGGCTTCGCCTGGTTCTCATACCGGTGGTTGCAGCATTGGTATTTCAAGCGCCGTGACAGCCGTGACATGGCGAAGATGATCCAGCGCCACTACAGCCGACTCGGCGACCGCCTCCTGGGGGTGGTCGAGCTGGCCGAGGGCAGGGATCGTCCGGAAAATGTTTCGCCCGCCCTGTGCAGGGCGGCCATTAAACAGGTTGCCCTGGAGGCTGAAAGGTATGACTTTGAAGATGCGGTTAACCGCTCCAGGCCGCGCAGCTTCAGTATGGCCGCCGCCGCCATTCTATTAATTGTTCTTGTGCCCTTCGGGATGTTTCCGTCTGCAGGAAAAAATGCACTGATACGCTGGCTGGCTCCTTTCGCCCAGGTGGAACGATATACCTTCGTGAATCTGGAGGACCTTCCCGATCACTGGATCGTTCCGCATGGGGAAACGTTTGAGATCCCCTGCCAAGTATCCGACCGGTCGAAACGCATGCCGAGTTTCGGGTACTGCAAGTTCAAGGGCCAACCGCGTATCGAGAACAACGTGAACGAGGGGAAAGTGGTTTTCAAAATTCCCGGGCAAACCCGTCAAGGTGTTCTCTCGATCAGGCTGGGGGATGTGCTCAAGGAGATCACCGTGATTCCGCATCACCGACCCGAATTGCTTGAATTACAGGCGCGGGTGAACCTGCCTGAATATATCAAGCGGACAGCGCATAACCAGCCCATCGAGGGGGGGCGCGCGGAGTTCCTGGAAGGAAGCTCGGTCAGGTTTAGCGGGCGCGTCTCCCGCAACTTGGCTGAGATCCACGTGACGGGCTCGGAGGAGGCCGTGTTGAGCCTGAAGAAGGAGTCCTTTTTCAGTGAGGCCATGGCCGCGGACAACTTGGAACAACTCGCCTTTGCGTGGAAGGATGAGTACGGACTATCTTCGGTTGAACCGTTTGAATTGGATATCGCTACGATCGAGGACAAGGCCCCGGACGTAGACGCCCGGGGTGTCAGCCGGGCGATTGCCATCCTGGAAGACGAAGTGGTCAATATGGACATTAGCGCCACCGACGATTACGGGATAAAAGATGTGTACATGAACTGGGACAGTGAGGGGAACCAGGAGAAAGGTATTCCAGAAGTTCACGGATCACAGGCGATCGCCGAGGGCTCGCCGACCAATACCCATGTGGTTGGAAAATTTTCCTTTTCACCGATCACGGCCCATATTCCAGAAGACAGTGTGGTCACGATGCATGCGTACGCCACCGACTACAAGCCGAACCGCCCGCCCAGTCTCTCGGATCGATTCCGGATCTACGTGTTGAACCGCGCAACCCACGCCAAGCTGATCCGAGACCAGATGGAAACCTTGCAGGCAAGGATTGAGGACCTGGTCCGCGATGAGGAAGCCCTGGTAGAAGGAAACGAAAAATTAAAGCAACAGGACGAGCCCGATCTTGGGAACCAGAAAAGCGGGGATGAGTTAGGCCAGAATGAGCAGTCCGAAAAACGCAACCAGGGCACCCTGGAAGAACTTGCCCGCGATACGGACAACCTGATCAAGGAAGGCCTTCGCAATCGGGATATCCCCGCGGAGACGCTCCGGGAATGGACGGAGATGAGTGAACAGATGAAAAACCTGGCGAAAACCCAGATGAACGAGGCCGCCCAATCCCTGGCCCAGGCCTCGAGGAATCCCGGCGAGCGAAAGGAGAATCTCGCGGCCGCAATCGAAAAGGAAAAGGAAATCATCGAGCAGCTCGAAAAAATGGAGAAGGAGGTCAATGACTCGATCGAGAACATGCTCGCCAAGAATTTTATCAATCGGCTCAAGCAGGCTGCGGAGCTGCAGGATGATATTTCCCGCGGTTTGCGCGATATTTTGCCCAGGACCATTGGCTTAGCAGCGAAAGACCTGCAGGACGACGAACGCGAGCAAATCGATTTGATTGCCAGTCGCGAGGGCACCAATCGCAGGGAAGCTGGTTATATCCAGGAAGATCTTTCCGGCTTTTACAATCGAACACGCAAAGAAGACTACAAGAAGATCTACGATGAGATGGTCGAACTCAACATGTTGGTATCACTGGAAGAACTCGCTGACGCGATTGCCGACAACGTGGGCGGGCAGAGTATCCGGGATTCAGAACGCTGGAAAGGTCAATTCACCCAATGGGCGGATTACCTGAGCAGCAAAGTCGGAGGCGGCGGCGGTGGAGGTGGCGGTGGCGAAGCCCAGGAAATCAACCTGGAGATATTAATCGGCCTGCTGCGCGCACGCCAGACGGAGCAGGATATTCGGGACCAGACCCGGTTGTTGGAAAACAGCCGCGAACAAAACCGCCAGTATCGCCGGGACTCCCGTAAATTATCGATCAAGCAGTACGAATCCGCCGCCGAACTGGCCAGGATGGAAGCCAAGGCCTCCGGGCTTCCACCGGTCAAGGAACTCATTCAGAAAGTTGGCGGGGAGATGATGAACGCGGGCATGCAGCTGCGTAGGCCGGCGACCGGTTCGGAAACGATCGCCGTCGAGACGGAGATCATTGAGTTGCTCACGGCGGCGTGTAGCTCATGTAGTGGTGCTAACAGCAGTACGGCTGCGATGTTGATGTCCATGCTGGGAATGGCACCCGGTGCAGGGATGGGCATGAGCGGCGGCGGCAATCCAAGTGGCGGCGAGGCTACGGGTGAACCGGATGGATCCACAGGTCAAGCGAATGGCGCAACCGGAGAGCAGCGCGGAACGGATCGTGCAGCCGGGATTGACCCTGCAGAGTTTCCCGACGAGTTCCGTGATGCCCTTGAAGGGTATTTCAATGCCTTGGAGGGGGTCAATTGACGCCTCATTGTCCCAGGTTCTGGCCCGCTTTCATCCTCTTGTTGACGCTGCCCGGGTATGGGCAGGATCTCTTCCGGTTTCACGGCGATCCCATTCCCGCGAATGTCGAAGCGCTCTACGTCAAAGGCTTAAACTATCTGCAGAAGAGTCAGTCGAAGTCCGGCGTCTGGTCCGACTCGTATGGTTCACAACCCGGGGTGGTGGGCTTGGCGGTACTGGCCATGCTGGCACACGGCGAAGATCCCAATTTCGGTCCGTACTCCGGATCGATCAAGAAGGGCTTGAACAATATCCTGAGCCAGTGCAACGCCTCAACTGGGTACATCGGCCGTTCCATGTACAATCATGGCTTTGCCACCTTGGCGCTGGCAGAAGCCTACGGGACCGTGAATGACAACCGGGTCGGGCCGGCCCTGAAGAAAGCGGTTGAAATGATCCTGTCATCCCAGGCAAAAAACTCCCGCGGGGCCTGGCGGTATTCCCCGGAAAGCAACGACGCCGACACGACGGTGAGTGGAGCCCAGATGGTCGCCCTGTACGCCGCCCGCAATGCCGGGATTCCGGTGCCGGATAAGGCGATCAAAACGGGGCTCAATTACTACCGAACGAACCAGTCCGATGACGGAGGCTTTGGGTATTCGAGTGCGAGCGGATCCAATGGCCCGCGCTCTGCGATTGGGGCGCTGGTATTCGCACTGGGTAAACAGAAAGATACCCGTGAATTCAAAGCCGCTTTCAGGTACATCCAACAGGTGGGGTTCCAGGAGTCCTCCTACCCATACTATTATCTCTACTATGCTTCCCAGGCGTTCTTCCAGGGTGATATGAAGGTCTTCGAAAAGTGGAATAATGACAATGTTCGTTGGCTGGCCGGGACGCAGAATTCAGATGGTTCCTGGATGGGGAGCCACGGTCAGACCTTTTCGACGGCAGCGGCCCTTCTTTCCCTGGCCGTCAACTATCGGATGGTACCTATTTATGAAAGATAAGCGTGAGGAAACGATGATGCAATATTTCAGATCATGTGTATGCCTGCTTTTGGCTCTGGCGATCTGGCCGGTCTATGCCGCGTTGGAGCTGGAAGGCTTGGAGCCAGAGGACGGCCAGGGGGAAGATGGCAAGAAGTCTCCCGCGAAAATCAATGTGCCCGCTCCACAAAGTGACGGGATCGCCCAGCCGATTAACCGCAGCGGCTACGAGGACCTGCTGGAATTCGGAAACGAAGACAAGTTGCATGGTCGACTCGCTGCGATTCTCCCCGGGGGGGATGGTCAAGTACTGAGCTGGCATCACCCCAGCGTCAGCAATCCGATTAACTTTGGCCTTAAAGGCCTCAAGTCGATCCAGTTTCATGTAAACAAGGACCGCAAGATTCCGGACCAGCAAGCCTCGGTTAAATTGACCAATGGGGATCAGTTCTCAGGAAATATTGTCAGCTTGGGAGAAGATTACCTGGTGCTGGACACCTGGTACGCGGGCCGAATGAATATCGAACGCGTCATGATGAGCAGCCTGCGCCCGAACGCGGAGGCTTCCACCGTGGTCTTTGAGGGGCCGCGGGATCTCGCCAACTGGAACCTGGGGGACCACGGGGTGAAGAATACCTGGCGAATAAAAAACGGGGCCCTTTATCCGCTGCAGTCTTATCCCATCGGCAAAGATATCGAAGCGATGCCCGATCGTGCGAGCATTGAGTTTGACGTGGATTGGCGAGGGTATCCAGCCTTTAACTTTGTCTTCTACACGGACAATGTGTCGAAGGTTTCCGGGAACTATTACATGCTGCAGATCAGCAGCAGTTCCATCTACATGCGCCGCTACACCCGAAACCAGGGAAGTATGAATATGTGGAACATGAATTACAAGGATTTCTCCAACAACCGGGCCTCGCACGCGAAGTTCACCCTGCTGACGGATAAGGAGCAGAAAAATTTTACCCTCTTGATCAACGGGAGCCTGGTCAAGCAGTGGAATGATGCGGGCGCCTTTGCCGGACTGGGTAATGGGATTATGTTTGCGCCCCAGAATACCGGGGGCATGAAGTTCTATAATATTCGGGTGACGGAATGGGACGGCGTCATTCCCCAGGCCGGTGAAAATACAGAGGAAAATCCGAAATCTGACCAGGTACAGTTCATGAATAAGGACAAGGTCACGGGCCGCCTGGTTTCTGTCGCAGGTGGAATGGTTTCCTTTAAAA
>JAPYUI010000158.1:7182-9174 GCA_029936175.1 Kiritimatiellia bacterium | reverse complement strand
AAGACCAAGGTGAAAACGGTGACGAGCGATTGCTTGATTTTGTTAACGGTGTTCACAACGTCCTCTCTGCTTGGATTTGAAACGTAAAGGTGACGAAATAACCATCGACCTCCTTATTTTTTTGCCGGGCCAAGGCAAGTAAATCAACCGCTAAAAGGGGACCGTGCGCCCCGGTCGAATTGGGTATCGAAGCGTCAGCGCTCCAACAGGCGTGCCATCCCCCGCCCCATGGCCTCGCCGACCAACATATAGGTCTCGGCATTGCCGTTGTAATGAAAGCCCTGGTTGCGGGGTGACACCTCGGGGGTGCGCCAGAAGTCCCGGGTTTCAACCGTCAGCACGTTGTCCTTGAACTCAAGGTACTTGCCCTTTTCGCCGCTAACCGCCAATTGTGCTTCGGCCACGGTCTTGTGCGGACCTTCCATCTCCCAGCCATCGAATCCGATGGTGGCGATCACAAACGGTGCCCTGGGCGCATCGAAGGCCTTGCGCAGGCTATTAATCAGGTGTACCAGGTTATGTTCGTAGCGGCTGGCATGGGCATCATTTCCATCCTTGTGCCCCTGCCACCAGCCAAACCCGGCGATCTCGTAGCCTTGGCCTTTCCACTGCGGGAAGTGCTGGTCGAAATTCGCGAGATACTCCCTGGCCGCATTAAAGCAGTCGTCGTATTGCTTCCCAGCATACCAGTTTACTTTTTTGCCGGGGTCATCCTCGGTCCAGGACGGGATATCGTCCCTGTATCCGGCGTACGTACGGCCTTCGTAAGTAAAGCGTTCGCTGCCCGGCGGAAGAAAGTCCCAAGAAAGACTGCGATTGCCCTGGGAGGCCTTGAGCACAATCACCGGTTCGTCGTGGTAATAGCCCATGATGTGGCCGAACTGCAACTCGGGGCCGATCGAGGTTTTCCCCGCGCCACAGCCGATGCTCAACCATTGGTCGGCAGTCGCGGTAACCACGCCTTTGTACCAAACGTCGTTGCGCACGGTCCAATTTCCTTCGTCGTCGACCAGATGCGGGAACTTCTTGTCTTCGTGCACAACCGTTTTGAGCGTACCCGGGATGTCCGTGCGCAGGTACCAGCCCAATCCGTTGGCCGCATTGGTCAAAAACGTAATCTTAAACGAATACTTTTTTCCGCCCTCGATATCGAACGACTTGCGTACGGCATGCTTACCCGGCTCCTTGCGATGTACCTCGACTCCATCGAGCTCCATGATGCACAACTCGGAAGCCTGGTAGCCCGGTCGGAATTCGTAGAGGCCCGAGGTTTTTAATTCGATCTTGCCCCGCGCAACCTGCGTACCGCCCCCGGGAAAGGGCGTTGGCTCGGTGCCGCCGTATACCGGAAGGTCAACCCCGTCTATCGGCTTCAGCTTATCATAGTCAGCCGAGGGATCGTACGCACCTTTGTACACCGAGACCAAAGCGTCGGTTATCCCCGACCAACGCGTGCTGCCACCGGAAACCTGGCCGATACCCACCATGTTCGACTGCCCGGCCAGGATGAACACCTTGACCGGCTTGTTGGTAGCCGGCGGTTTTTGGCCAGGGTCGGGAAGTTGTGCGGGGATATCTTTGGCCCAGGCAGCAGCCAGGCTGAGTACCACAAATACGCATAGCGTTGTTTTCATTTTACCGGTCCTTTTTTTGATCCGTCCGACCAGACTGACCCGACGCATCGTTTACCACTACGGCATCTCAACCCCAACCCGGTAATACACCCGGTCGAACGTGTTGGTGCGCTCGATGGTCATCATGCCATTACCGGGATCGGGTTGGCCTGCCAGGCCACTTTCCACATCGACCCAGATACCCTCCAAGCCACCGACCTTGCGTTGCAGGCGGTAACGACGCTCGGGCGTAGCCGGAAAGCTCAAGCTCCACACCTGTTCCGAGCGATTGGAAATACTCAACCATGGATACGAGTACTCGTCGAGCGGATCGGTTCCTGCGAGGTACTCCTGCCAGGTAAACAAAGAATCACCATCG
>JAPYUI010000158.1:0-7082 GCA_029936175.1 Kiritimatiellia bacterium | reverse complement strand
CCCATTCGCACTCGCCGTGGCTTGGATCAGGTACAATGCGGTAAACGGATCGCGGATATCGACCACGAGGTCATCGAGCACGAAGGGGCCCGACATCACCAGGCGGGAGAGGAAGGCATTATTGGTATTCGCCGCGGCAAAGCGGGCTACCGGCTGGGTCAACTGTACGCCATCGACAAACAGCTCGAAGTAAAAATGCCCGCTCGCTTCGCGCTGGTAATCCGCATGCACGGTGATGCGATGGTAGGCGCCATCGGCGACCTCCACCCCGGGCAAGGTGGTCCAGCCATTGGAACTGGGATGACTCACCGGATCCGGTGTGTTCCAAACCCGCAGAAAACCATCCGCGGCCACGTACACCTGCAGCTGTGCAAGGTCTCTGTCTTCGGGCGGACTGGGGTTTCGCCAGCGGGTCATTTCACATACGCTGTCGATCCACAGGCTGGTGTACGCACCCGTGCCGGCGAATCCATTGGTCACCAGGCCATCGATCGCCAATACCTGCGTGTGCTCCGCATACGGAATCGGGAGATCGCCCTGAATCGCCAAGGTATAGTTGGTACTGATCACCCGCGGCGCGGTGTCACCACCAGGGCCATACCACCCACTGAATCCCGTCAATTCGGTACCCGCCAGGAAATTTTCAAACGGCTCGGCGTAGCGTACAACATTCGGGGCATTGGTTGCCTGAACGGTAACGGTGCGCGTTTGGAAAAAGCTGTGTCCCCCGTACTGTACGTTCAACGCCAATTCATATACGCCTGCTGCGGAAAATGATGCGGAGGTCGATGCCTCATTTTTGTTGTCGAACGTTGCCATGCCAGGCCCCGAGACCTGCACCCATTCTACCGATACCAATTCGGACGGCAAGCCGTTCAAATCAAGCTGTGCATCGAGGACCGTACCGTTGCCGAGTAAAATACGATGGTCAGGAACCGCCGACAAATCCACCAACGGCATGTTGGTATAGATCGATAGGTTTACCACCTGCGAAGTACTGCTGATCAAGTTGTCGGTCATCACAACCGTCAGCGCATAGGTTCCCGGTGTGTCGGGCTGGCTGATGGCCCAGATATAGGGTGGCGTGGCGTCGATGCCAACCGAACTGCCATCCAGGAAAAACTCCACCTGGCTCACGCCACCAATCACCAGTTCATCGGCGACCTCAGCCATAACCTCCAAGGTGTAGGGCGGGATCAGTCCCAAGCCATCCGCAGGAGTCACGATCGAAACCCGATCGGCAAATACTGCATTAACCGGGATCGGGCGGGAGAGGTGATCGCCAGCGCCGTCCTGCAAACGCGCACGCAACGTATACATACCCGGCGTATTGATATCCGAGAGGCTCAGCGTGTGCGCGTACGGCGCGCTGGGGTCAACGGACAAACTGCCGCCATCCAACAGGAACTCGACCTGGCTTATCGCCCCGGTTACCCGCTGTGTATCGATGGCCACCGTAAGTTCCTCCAATTGCGGGATCAACAGGGTGGCACCCGAAGGCGGGCTGAGCAGCTCGATGACTGCATCCGGGAACCCCGGGCTGGCAAAGCCCGCGGCGTACCAGGCCGATGGATCATTTCCAGCCGCAGCCGTGTCCCCGCGTTGCAAGGGGGCGCCGGCGCCATCCGCACCGAGCGGCCACGGAGTGCTATCGGTATAAATCAGCTCATCGACCAGGATCCACGACGGCGGATCCCCCACCCCGTCCGGTGCCTGCGGCCGTTCCAGCGCGATGCGGTCGTAGTTGTTGGCGAGCCGGCCTTCGTACGGGCCGAACATCAAAACCTCGCCATCGTACTGCCGGTAGGCAGCCAGGAACGCGGCCTTTTCGCCCGCCTGAAACGGGTCATCAGGGTCGAACGGTACCACCACCAGGCATTGACCGGACGCCAGCATGGTGCTGGTGGGGATCGCAAAATCAATGCCGCCGTTCAACCGCCAGGTCAGCCCATCGTTGAACAGGTTCACCGCGCTACCCGATACGTTGCAGAGTTCGATGTACTCGTTGTCGCCGTCGCCCGCGGGATGATACATGACTTCATTCATGACGACGCTTGCGTTTGCTCGGGCGTTCGCCGCGTTCGTCGTGGGCTCGCAGGTTTGCCAAAATCCAGTGCCATCGGGAATGCGCCCCCAACTCGAACCGTTTGCCTGTGCCTTGAGATCCACCGCATCGGCTACTCGATCCGCCGCGGTGCCCGGCAAGTACGACAGGTAGATCGTTTCGCCGCTTTTGCTGATGCCAAAGCCACTGGTGATCGGGTTATGAAAATCATCGACCTCGGCAAACCAGCGCCAGCCGTTTCCGTCGATCATGGTGGCTGGCGGAATCGCCCACTTATTCAATTCATTCGCATCGTCGCTGAGGTACCAGTCGGCGAGGGATACCGCACCGGCGGTGGTGTTGTACAACTCAATACCGTCGTTGGAGTCGTACTGGTCAAACGGCGGCGTCGGGTTGTTATAGTCGGTATGCGCCTCGATTTCGTTGAGCCGTACGGTGGTTACCGGCATTGGATCGGCCATGCCGGGTGAGCCGTCGAGATAGGTACTCGCCCGCCAGTTGCCCCCGAATTCCATGGCATCGCCCGTCTGGTCTACGGAAATCAGCGGCACCAGCGAATGCCCGGCCCCATCCGCGAACACGGGCCAATCGCGTCCGTCGCCGTAGGTAAAGTCAGCCAACACTTCACCGGGTGCGGTCACCAGTTCGATGGTGTCGCCCGCGTCGGCGAGGTTGCCGATGAACGCCCCGGCAATGAGCAGACCGTTGGTATCGTAACGCAAGGCAAAAGCATCAAGATCGCCAGCCACCAACACGTATCCATTCGCGGGAACGCTGATTACCTCTCCGCCGGTAAAGTCAAAGGATATGCCCTCGGCCAACCGACCTTTAAGCTCGATACCCGCCAGGCCCATGTCACTCGGGCCGGCGTTATGAATTTCGATGTACTCGAAATCTGAGCGGACCGCCCCGTTGTTGGTTTCCACACCGAAAGGCTTGCGCGGGTTGTACATGACCTCCGAAATCCGCAGGGTATTGGGGGCATCCGCCACAAAAACCGCCTCGTTCAGGGCACTCCAGTTATTGGTGCTGGTCATGGAACGAGCCTTAACCACCACGCCGTGGCTCAACGGAACCAATCCGCTGTATACCGCGCCCTGCGCGGACCCGGTTAAAATCTGGCGCGGGTCGGTCCCGTCCAGGGTGTAGTAGATGGTGCCCGGCCCACTCATACTGAGCTGAAAGCCGGAGGAAAATTCACCCCCGTGCTGGCTAAACACCGGCGCGTCCAGGCTGGGGTACCAACCCACGTTGCGCAACTGGTTGATCACGGTTTGGGTCCGGCTCTGCATCCAGCTGATCGCGGAATTGACCGCGGGCACCCAGTGGTCATTTTTCGTATGCGGCTGTGCGTCATTCAACGCGTCCCCCCAGCGCGCAGTTTCGGCGATGATGGCCATGTCTATTTCGTCCGCACGCGTCTGCAACATGGGAATCGCCTTGTCGGGGGTCATCAGGCCATCGTTAAACAATCGCTTGTGCGCCTGGTCGCCGAAGGTTACGCGATACTCGGGATTCGCCACCAGCTGCTCGTGCAAGAAGTGCCCGTTAAAATGTTGCAACTCGTACCAGCGGGTTTTGTTGATCGGCCCGACCACGTTTTCGAGGCCAATGCCCAGGCTCCACTCCGAATCGTATTCGAAGTGCTTGAGACCGTCCGGGTTCTCCCGGTTAATGATCACGGTATAATTGTTGACTGTCGCCCATACCGAGGCCGGGCCGTCCTTCTCGCCGGTGTAATAGGTGATCAACATGTAGTCCATGAGGTTCTCCAGGTCGATCAACCTGGGGTAAGCCGGGTTGTGGGTGACCCCGTCAGCCTCCAGGCCCTGCGCCTTGTAATAGTTGGAGTAGCTCCCGTAGCCGTCGATGGTGATGCTCCACAAGTTGGAATACACGTTCTCGCTGCCATCGATCTTGTAGCCGTGCTTTTTCTTCTCAATGATGTCGTAGTCGTCCTCGTCCCCACCGAGATAGTCTTCCGCGTAGTCGCCCTCGATGTGCTCCTGGGTCTGGTACAAGCCCCAGTACACGCCATTCAGGTATAGGTGGTAGTGATCGCCCCGGGTCGAAGGGTGCCCACAGGCCAACTGCAGGTCACGAGAGAAGATGTCGCGCACATGGGTATTTTGAGAAGGTTGATGAAAATTTAACGACGGCGTCTGCGCACAGCGCAAATCAACCCCGTTAAACGAATCAGCACCGTCGGGTCCGAACATCTTGTACTCCAGGCGTGGGGTTCCGTATGCCCTCCTGAATCGCAGACGAAACGCATGCTTGGGATTGTTATCGCTACGACTCGCGCCACCGCGTATGCGCAAACCCGCGTTCTCTTGAAACCCCTTGCTACCATCCGGATTCAACAACTCCACCGAGGTCACCCGTTCCCAGGCATCGCCTTCGCGATTTGCGTTAACGTAAATGCCATTTGCGACTCCAAACAAGTTGTCGAGGTCGGTTACCAGCGAGATGGTGGGGATGCCCAGCAGCGCATCGTCAACGCGATTGGTGTAGTCGGGGTGATGCGTGATATCGGGATCCATGCCGTATTGCATCTTTTGCCCGTTGACATCAAACGACGGCCACTCCGGGCTTGGCGGGGTGTTGCCCGTCGGGCTCTGCTGCACCACGTCCTCGATGAAAAGGTACGTGTGCGTGTCAATGTCGGTCGGGTACAAACCCGTCTTGTAGGCCCGCGCACGTACGCAGGTGGTCTGGCTGATCAGGATCGATCCGGCATACAAGGTACTGCTCGTGTCGGGCGGACTGCCGTTGGTGGAAAAATAAATCTCCGCGCCTGGGGTTGCACTGACGATCGTGAGCGCGAACGGGTCAGCGTAGAATCCGCGATCATGACTAAACTTGGTGTCGGACACAAAATCGCTTGCCCCGCCGGCATTGACCGCACCCGGGGTTGACACGTCAAAGTAGCTGTAGCCGTTGGTCGCATTGCGGCCGTAGGAAATATTCTCGGCCTGTGGGGGATACCCAAACTGCCCAGGGCTGTATTCGTACGTGGTAACGGCATCCACCACCGTGTTGCTGTCTGCCGCAACCAGCGCGAGGTATTCCCCTTCCGTACGTAGCGCAAAATTGGCATGCAGCTCGCCGGATATCTGCGACGTCACGGAATTATCTGCATAAATCAACAGGTAACCACCCGCAGGAATGGTCGTGGATGGGAATGGCCACCTGGCCAGATTAAACGGGTCGTCCGTGAGGTGCCAGCCTTCCAGAACTTCCGGCAATCCCCCGTTGTTGTGCAATTCGATCCAATCCGCCCGGTCGTCGCCGGTGGCATTGGCGTGCGCGCCACGGTTGCGGGCCATGAATTCGTTGATGACCACGTCGGCGGAAACCGCACACGCCGTCAGCAGCCAAATCAGAATATGTCTCTTGTTCATAAAATACTTCTTATTCCAGGATCAGTTGAAAGCCGTGCGGGAGATAGTCGAGGTCGAGATGAAAGATCCGGTCGCGGTTGTTGTCGAGGTTGAGTTGGGGCGTACCAACGCCGAATTGTCCAGAGGTGTATCGAGAGCCACCTGGATACTCGTTCCCACCATAGTTAATGTAGGGAATACCGGTCGGCCAACCCGAGGTGCTGCTGGTGATACCGATGTCAATACCGTAGATCGAATGGGCCTCCAGCAACACCGGGGTGTCGAGCTCCCAAGTCATGTACTCACCACCATTCCACGTGAAAGTCTGGGTGGCGGTTTCGGTATGCAACTCGGTAAAGATATTGCTGAATACCGATCCCACCCGGATCACGTAGGTCTTGATGGGTTCTGCTTTTTGCGTCGCCGTAACTTGGTAGGTGATCGCCTTCAACAGCACCTTCAGGGGCCCGGTAGTAAAGGTCTGCCCTTTCACGCTACCCGCGCCGGTACTGTTTTCCGGCCACCACTTGTCGGTATGGGTGACCGTTCCGTAGTTGGCGATGTCCGCACCGTTGATAACCGGGGCCGTTACGCTGGCGGACATTTCGGCCCCGTGAATGTTTGCACAAGCCAGGAGAACGCACAACCCGGGGCCGGCCCACGTAGCACCTGCCTCCAGCGAGTACCGGAGGCATTTCCTGCTATCACGCCGAGACCGGTTGGAGGCCAGCGGGACAAAACATGCGGCCAGCAAGCCGATCATTTTCAATTCCATTACGCTCATACCTATTCGAGAATCAAGCGAAACCCTTTCGGCGGGATCACCGGGCCTCCGTTGGCCAGGTCCTGGATACGCGACACCGGCAGCGCCTCGTCCCAGATCGCGACGTCGCTCATCAGGCCGGTGATGTCTTCGCTGAACCGGCTCGACCCCCCGATCTCAAGCACGTCGTCTACCGTGGTCGCGTTGTTATGGAAGGTGGTGTCCGAACCGATCAGTGTGCCGTCGATATACAAGCTCACTCGCGGTTCGGTCGAGCCCACAACCGCAATGTGGTGCCAGGCATCGTCGGCCACATCGAAACCGGTAATCGTAGCCCAGCGTTGCAACTGGTCATACCCCAGTTTGTTCCAGATCCCGTTGCGGCTGCCGATGATCACGTCCGCGCCGGTATCGGTTTTGTTGGACCGCGCGACCTTCACCCACAGCGACCAGGTAAACCCTATGCTGAGATCGATGTCCTGCGTACCCGCACGCAGCCGGCTGCCCTCGGTGGTGCTCAACACGACTCCCCGTTCGGGATCGAGCTCCCAAGTGTCGTTTCCCTCCCCATGGGCCACAGCATCTTGCGCGCCGTGATTCGGGTCGTCGATCACATCATCCGCACCCGTATCGGATACCGGCGTGCCCGGTGCGCCGTCATTCAAGGGCCAGTAAGCCACAAGATCGGCCCGAACCGGAGGGTGGCAAACCATCAAAAAATGCACCAAGGCTATTACATATACGGGTTTCATTGTGTAACTATGAGGGGATTCCCAACTAACCGACCACTACCTGAAAGTACGCCGATTCTCCTTGGAAGGTATAGCAGCAGTCTACGTCTTTACGCATAAAAATGAACTTTTTTTTGCGG
>JAPYUI010000157.1 GCA_029936175.1 Kiritimatiellia bacterium | reverse complement strand
CCGGGCGAGGCACAAAGGGTCACCACGAGGGCAAGCAGGGGGGAGAATCTTTTCATGAGAATAGCCTATCGCCCGATGGACAGCCGGGCCGCCACTTTCTCCGGCAGGCCGGCGGCACGGATCTTTTCCTGGGTGGTTTCTATGTCGTAGTCAAGGCGCCGCAGCTCGACCATGTTGTTCACCATGTCGAAAATACAATAGGCGGCACGCGGGTCACCGTCACGCGGTTGACCGACGCTGCCCACGTTGATGAAGTACTTGCGGCCCATCTTGATCTTTATCCGGCTGTAGAGGCCGGAGCGGATGTCGTCACCCTTTTCAAAGGCGATCGGAATATGCGTGTGTCCGTAAAAGCACACCGCCGTGGTCTGGTAGTTAAAATTGGCTTCTGCATCATAACGGTCGAGCACATAGCCCCACTTGTCCGGATTGTCGAGGGTACTGTGTACAATCGTGAAGGTCTCCACCTGTTTCGTGTAGGGCAGGTCCCGGAGAAATGCTCTCTGTGAGTCGGATAACTGCTGGCGCGTCCAGTTGATCACTTCCGCAGCCATGGGGTGGAAGCCCGGAAGATCATCCGCCTGGGAGCAGTAATGATCGTGGTTTCCCCGGACAACCGGACATTTCATGTCCTGGATAATCTCGAGGCATTCAACCGGGTTGGCATTGTAGCCCACCACATCGCCTATACTCAGGTAATGCGTGCACTTCTGGTCTTTCGCATCCTCGAGCACCACCTTCAAGGCCTCAAGATTTGCATGTATATCACCCAGTATTGCGTACTTCATAGCATCCAAGCCTCATCTCGGCAGGGGATTCCATCCTAGACCACTTCAATAACGTATATCAAACGATTTATAATCGTTTGTCGCGGGACCCCAGGATTCCTCCACCCGCTTGATCAAGCGACCGAGGCGGGAGGTTTTTATCGTGTCCAGAAAGGCTTTTAGCTCCGTTTCAGCCCCCTCCGCCACCAGTAAAACCGTGCCGGTATCCTCGTTTTCCACAAATCCATCAACCGGGCGACGCACCGCGAGGCGCTGGGTGGAATAGCGAAAACCGACGCCCTGCACCGTCCCGTGGAAGACCGCGGTCAGCCGGACCTTTTTCACACGGTACCGACCCGGGCGACAATGGCGGACACGACCTCGTCGATATCCATGTGGGTGGTGTTGACCACCTCGGCCCCTTCCGCCACCTGCAGGGGCGCGGTCTTCCGGCTGGAATCCATCTTGTCCCGCTTCTCCAGCGAGCTCAGGACGCGGTCGATCTCGCTGCGGCCTTCCCGTTTCCGGATCTCCTCATTCCGCCGGCGTGCCCGCTCCTCGGGGTCGGCATCGAGATAGTACTTGTAGGGCGTATCCGGAAACACCACCGAACCGATGTCACGGCCTTCCATCACCAGCGGGCCGAAGCGGGTCATCGCCTGCAGCTGCGCGACGATGAAAGTCCGAACCCCGGAAATCTTGGCCACGTAGCTGACCGACTCGCGCACGGCCTCGCCGCGAATCTCCTCGCCGGGGTCCACCCCGTCGATGGTGAAGTGCACCGCCTGGTCGACTACGCGGAACTGCCAGTCGCTGCGGTCCTTGCAGGCGCTAACCGCGGCTTCATCGCGTGGGTCCACCCCCTGCTGGAGAGCCGCCCAGGTCATCCCGCGATACAGGGCCCCGGAGTCGACATAAATGCCCCCCGTGGCGTGGGCAACCCGGCGGGCGACGGTGGACTTGCCCGATGCGGACGGTCCGTCGATGGCAATCACCCGGCCGCTCACCTGAGGACCTCCGCTCCAAGCTGCTGCAGGTGCGTCCAGAAGGCCGGATAGGACGTGTCCACGCAGGCGATGTCGTGCACCTCAAGCGGCCCCTCGGCCGAGAGGGCCAGGATCGACATCATCATGGCAATCCGGTGATCGCCAAAGCTGTCGATGGGACCCTTGGCCGCGAGCCGGGCAGGACCCGTGACGAGCATTCCATCCGGCAACTCCTCGACCTGTACGCCGACCGCCGCCAAATTCTTAACCGTCGAGGCGATGCGGTCCGATTCCTTCACCCGGAGTTCAGCCGCGTTGCGAATCTCGGTCAGGCCATCCGCCAGGGCCCCCGCCGCCGCGAGCAGGGGCAGCTCATCGATCAGGTTCGCGATTTCCGATTCATCCACCGAGGTGCCGGTCAAGCGGGTGCCCTGAATATGGAGGGTACCGATGGGTTCGCCCGGGCCGGGCTGGACCTCCAGCTCGATCTGGGCGCCCATTCGCTCGAGCACGCGCAGCAGGGCTGTCCGACGCGGGTTCAGCCCAACCTTTGGCAGGCTCAGTTCGGCCCCGGGCCGGGCCGCGGCGGCCACGATCCAGCAGGCGGCCGAGCTGAAGTCGCCCGGGACCGTCCACTCGCGGGCGGCAAAGCGCGGGCCCGCCGGGCCGAAACCATCCATCTCGATACGCAGACCGTCCACCCGCACCGGTACACCCAGGGCCTGGAACAGGCGCTCGGTGGGATCCCGCGTTTCCGATGGCTCGATAACGGTGGTGGTCCCCTCCGCGTGCAGGGCCGCGAGCATCACGCAGGACTTCACCTGCGCGGAAGCCACCGGCAGGGTGTAGGTAATGGCGTTCAGCTCCCCGCCCCGCACCCGGATCGGCGGGCAGTCGTTCGCGCCGAGACAGTCGACCCGTGCCCCCATCTCCACCAGGGGCCGACACACCCGTTCCATGGGGCGCCGGCGCAGGTAGGTATCCCCGGTCAGGGTCGCCTCGACCGGAAAGCCCGCGAGCAGGCCGGTCAGCAAGCGGATCCCGGTCCCGGAATTGCCGAGGTCGAGGGGATCTGCGGGCGACTTGATCACCCCGCCGGTCCCGCAAATGGTCAGCACATCGCGGTCGAATTCCGCTTTCGCGCCCAGGGCAACCATGGCGTTAAGCGTGGCCAGGCAATCCTCGCTCTGCAGGTACCCCTGAACGGTTGAGGTCCCCTCCGCAATACCGCAGAGCATGGCCAGTCGCTGGGAGATGCTCTTGTCACCCGGAACGGTGATCGACCCGCGGATATCCGCAAGCGGATGGATGATGGCTTTCGACGGCCCGCTCATTCTCGCAAGACCTTGCGCATCCCGGCGGTCTGGTCCAGGTAGCTTGCCAGGGTCTCCATCTCATCATCATCCATCAGGTCGACCATGTGCTGAAGCTGGCGCTGCATCCCGACCAGTTCCCCGCGAATGTGTTCCCGGTTGCTGGATACGATATCACCCCACATTTCCGGGGAGCCGGCGGCAATCCGGGTCGTGTCGCGAAAGCCCTTGCCACAGAGCGCGCGCAGTTCATCGCTCACCCCGTCCTCGCTCACCGCGGCGACCAGTGCGGCCGCCACGAGGTGCGGCAGGTGACTCGTCCGCGCGACCAGGCGGTCGTGGGTCACGGCGTCGAGCTCAAGAACCTCGGCTCCAAGCAGGGTCCAGAGCGCACGGACGCGTTCCAGGTGCGGCCCCGCAGCCTCCTGCCGCGGCGGCACCACGACCACACAAGCCTCCGCGTACAAGCCGGGGTCCACGGCTGCGAGCCCGGTCTTTTCCGAGCCGCACATCGGGTGGCTGCCCACGTAGACCTCGCCTCCGGCCAGCAGGGCCTCCAGTTGGGCCTGCAGCTGCACCTTCGTGCTCCCGACATCGGTCAGGGTTGCGTCCCCGGACAGGCCCGGCAAGCAATCCTTTACCACGCCCGGGATGGCACAGACCGGGAGACAACAGACCACGAGATCCGCACCGGCCACCGCCTCCGCAGGATGATCATGGACCGCATCCGCGTAGCCTTTTTCCATCCCCTCCCGGCGCGTCGCCTCGCGACGGGCATAGGCCTGGATCCGGATGGGGGCTCCGCTGCCCCGAATACCGGCCGCCAACGAACCGCCCATGAGGCCCAGGCCCAGCAGGGCGACCGTCTCGATATCTGTCTGGTTATTTGACACGTCTAAGCCACTACGTTTCGAACGGCAGCAAGGCAAGCCTCGTTCTCCTCCGTTGTCCCCACGGAGACCCGGATATATTCCGGCAACCCGTATCCATCCATGGGACGAACAATCACCCCCACCGCCTGCAGGGCCTCGAAAACCTTGCGGCCCTCACCGGTTTTCACGAGAAGAAAATTGGCGACGGAGGGCACCGTTTCAAGCCCCAGGCCCGCAAAGCCCTCCGCGAAAAAAGCCAGGCCTTCCGCGACAAGTGCCCGGGTTCGCTCGATATGATCCATATCCGCCAGGGCCGCCAAGGCCGCCGACTGGGCCATCGCGTTCACGTTAAAGGGCTGGCGAAACTTGTCCAGCAGTTGAACGAGAGACGGCGGGGCGACCCCGTAACCGATGCGCAGGCCCGCCAGTCCGTAGGCCTTGGAAAAGGTCCGCAGCACGATCACGTTGCCCTGCTGCTTCACGTAATCCAGGGTGGGAGGGACCTCCCCGGGGTCCATCAGCTCAATGTAGGCCTCGTCGAAGACCACCAGTACGTGGGCCGGCACCTCCTCCATGAAGGCGCGGATGCCGGAGGGTGACACCACCGTGCCGGTGGGATTGTTCGGGTTGGCGATAAACACAATCCGTGTCTCGCGATCGATCGCCGCCAGCATCCGGGGCAGGTCATGCGTGAATGCCTGCATGGGGACCATCTTCGTCTCCGCCTCGAAGGTACTGGCCACCAGCTTGTAGATGATGAAGGCTTGCTCGGACATGACGATGTTGGTGCCCGGTTCCAGGAATACATGGCCCAGCAGCTCGATGAGCTCGTTGCTCCCCGCGCCGAAGACCAGGTGATCGGGGTCGACCCCGAGTTGCTCCGCCACGGCGGTACGCAAGTAAAACACCCCGCCATCCGGGTACCGGTGCATCTTCCCGCTCGCCTGCTGGATCGCCACGATCGCCCGGGGCGAAGGGCCCAGTGCATTTTCATTCGAGGCGAGTTTCACCAGCTCGCCCGGCTCGAGCCCGTGCGCACGGGCCACTTCCTCCATCGGCCGACCGGGCTCGTAGACGAAGAGCCCGGGTATGTGAGCTTTGGCTTTGAGATTCATGGTTTCACCGTTTTTCCCTAATCGAAAAGTATCGGCTTTCCCCCGACTACAGGAAGCCTTTTTGCAGGCTTTTCCGGTCATGGAAATCGGGCCGTTTCGGTCGACCGGGCAGCGGCCACAGCCTACACCGTCGACTGCGGGTACGACCCGAGGACGTTGAACACGCTGCAGTGGCCCTTCAACTCGGTGAGGGCGGCCTGTACTTTTTCATCGCTGGCGTGACCGGCGATATCGACGAAGAAAAAGTATTCCCAGTTCTTGGTCTTGCTGGGGCGGGACTCGATCTTGAGCATGTTGATCCCGTGCGTGTGCAGGGGCTTGAGGGAGCTAAACAGGGCGCCGACCTCGTGCTTGACGCCGAAGCAGATAGAAGTCTTGTCGGACCCGGTGGGCTTGCCGTAGTCCTGGCCGAGAACGAGGAAGCGGGTGGTATTGCCGCCACTGTCCTGAATTTCGTGGTTGCGCACCTCGAGATTGTATTGCTCGGCCGCCAGGGTGGTGGCAATCGCGGCCACGCCGGCTTCCTGGGCCGCAAGCTCGGCCGCGCGGGCGGTGCTGGAAACCGGCACCTGCTCGACCCCGTGCAGGTGCTTATCCAGCCAGTGCCTGCACTGGGCAAGGGCCTGGGGATGACTGAAGACCTTGTCGATCTGCTGGTCATGGGACTGCACGAGCAACTGGTGCGAAATGGGCAGGTAGATCTCGGCGCAAACCTTGAGCGGGCTGGTCAGCAGGCAATCCTGGGCGGCGGTGACGCCCCCCTGGATGGAATTCTCGATGGGCACCACGCCGTAATTGGCCACCTGCTTCTCAACCGCGTTGAAAACCTCGGAAATGCTTTCGCAGGGCAGGTACTCGACGCTGGACCCGAAGCGAAAGACCGAGGCGGTGTGGGAATGGGTCGACGCGGGACCGAGAAACGCGATGCTCGCGCGGGATTCCAGCGCGATGGCCGCGGACATGATCTCGCGATAGATCGCGCGGATGTTGCGGTCCGTCAGGGGACCATCACTGAGCGAGCAGGCGCGATCGAGGACGTCCTTTTCACGCGCGGGAACGTAAACGCTGCTCGCGTCCCGCTGCTTGACCTTGCCGATTTCGGCGGCCGCATCGGTCCGCTCATTAAGCAGGCGAACGATTTGCGCGTCGAGTTCATCGATCTTCTTCCTTAGTGTGTCTAGATCCATCGGGATTTCTCAATCCTAAGCTTAATCCTCATCACCCTCAGCGTCAAACCCATCCTCGTCGACCCCGTCAGCCCCATCGGTACCGACCGCGACATTGTCCCGCTTTTCCACCTTGGCTTCCCGGGCCTCTTCCCTCGCCTTTTCTTCCTCCAGCTTGATGGTCAACTGGTCCGCCTTGCGCTTCAGCTCCGCCATCTGCGGCAATTCACCGAGCTTCTTCAGGCCGAAGTGTTCCAGGAAATCCCGGGTCGTTCCGAACAGCCAGGGGCGACCGGGCTGCTCACTGCGACCGACGACCTTTACCAGGCCCATCTCGAGGAGATTGCGAACCAACTGGTCGACCGCGACGCCGCGCACGGCCTCGATCTCGGAACGCGTACAGGGCTGGCGATAGGCGATAATCGAAAGGGTTTCCAGGGCCGGCCGGGAGAGCCGGTTGGCCTTGCCCTTCTCGAGCAACTCTCGAATCCAGGGGCCGACGTTCTGTTCGTTCTGCAGGCGATAGCCCTTGGCGACCTCGACGATAACCAGGCCGAGCTTGCCTCCCCCGTAGGCCTCCTGCAGCTCCTGGATCGCCTGCTTGATATCCGCATCCTTGACCTCCTTGAACTGCTTGGTAAGCCCACCAAAATTCGCAGCGGCCCGCGGAAACGTGTCCCGCAGCTGGGACACGCTCAGGGGTTCCTTTGCCGCGAACAGCATGGCGCCGACAATCTCTTTTACCTCGGGAAGTACTTCGCTTTCACTCATGGTCGTGGCTGACTTAAATCGTCTCGATAATATCTTCTTCGACACCCGATTGGATAATCAAAATGTCATTAAAATAACCTTTTTTCTGGACGACGCGGATGTGCCTGAGGCGAATCAACTCCAGAATCGCAAGGAAGGTACACACGATCTCCTGCCGCGAATGCATATCCAGGAACATGTTCTTCACGGAAAGCTTATTGCCCCCCTTGACCGAGACGAGCAGAAAATCGATCTTCTCCGCGACCGTGTACTTCTCGACAAAGATCTCCTGCAGCTCTTCTTTCTGCACCCGGTGGAGGATCTCGCTGAAGGTCGTGAGCAGGTCGAAGATGCTGACATCGACAAGCTTGCGTTCCGGTTCCTCGCCGAGCTCGACATGTTCGCCTTCCCGGGAGAAAATGTTCTGCTGAGCGACCTCAAGATATTCGAGGTGCAGGGAGGCATCCTTGAATTTCTTGTACTCGACGAGCTGGCGCACGAGGTCGATCCGCGGGTCGTCGTCCTCCTCCTCAAGCTCCGGGCGCTCCTCGACCGGCAGCATCATCCGGCTCTTGATCATCATCAAGGTCGCCGACATCACGATAAATTCGCCGGCGATGTTGAGGTCCAGAATTTTCATCATTTCGAGGTAGCTGTTGTACTGCTCGGTAATGGAGATGATGGGGATATCGTAAATATCGACCTCGTCCTTCTTGATCAGGTAGAGCAAGAGGTCGAGGGGGCCTTCAAACACATCCAGGCGGATGGCGTAGTCGTCTTGTATTCCCATGAATCAGGCCAATCCCATCGCTTCTCGTGCAGCACCCATGACCTTCGCGGTCTCCTCGCGGGCGCGCTCGGCCCCCTTGCGCAGGACCTCCTCCACGTAGTCGAGGTTGTTCTGCAGCTCCTCGCGCTTTTCCCGCATGGGGGCAAAATGCGCCTCGAAGAGCTCGGCAAGGGCCTTCTTCGCGTGACCGTATCCATAGCCTCCAGCGGCATAGTTGTCACGCATCTCCTGAGCCTGCGCCTCATTCGCAAAGAGCCTGTAGAGGGCAAACACATTGCAGGTATCGGGATCCTTGGGATCCTCAAGTTGCTTGCTGTCGGTGACCACCGACATGATCCGCTTGCGGGTTTTCCCGGCTGAATCGCCAAAGATCTCGATCGTGTTGTCGTATGACTTGGACATCTTCTCGCCATCGATACCCGGGACAACGGCCACGTCTTCCCTGATCTGCGCTTCGGGAATCTTGAAGACTTCGCCGAATCGATGGTTGAACTTCTGCGCGATGTCGCGGGTCATTTCCAGGTGCTGCTTCTGGTCCCTGCCGACCGGAACAACGTTCGCGTTAACGATCAGGATATCCGCGGCCATCAAGACCGGGTAGGCGAAGAGCGCGTGGCTGGAGACCATGCCCCGGGCGGTCTTGTCCTTGAAACTGTGGCCGCGCTCCAGCAGGCCCATCGGGGTGACGGTCGAGAGCAGCCAGGCCAGCTCGTTGACCTCCGGGATGTCACTCTGGCGGTAGAACACGGTTTTTGCCGGGTCGAGACCGCAGGCGAGGAAGTCCAGGGCCACGTCGAGGGTGAACTGGCGCATCTCCGCCGGGTCCCCCATGGATGTCAGGGCGTGATAGTTCGCAATGAAAAGAAACACCTCGTTGTCCCCCTGCAGGGCCAAGGCGGGCTTCATCATTCCGAAGTAGTTGCCAATGTGCAACTTGCCGGATGGTTGTATGCCTGATAAAACTCTCATGAACGGTCCCGATAAGGCGGGAAACCTAGCCATTCCGGGGTGAAAGGCAAGAACGGTTTCGGGCTTAGCCCCCGGGTTCGGAAGGGTGGACCCGTGCCAGGCGCTCGGCCTCAAGCCGGGCGAGGGTTGCGCGGCGCTTGCGGCGGGCGATGGACCAGACCAGCCCGACGGGCCAGAAAAGCGCGATGGGAGACAGGCCCATGGCCAGCCACTGCAGGCCCTGCGCGTGCGATTCCTGCCAAGCGAGGACCGGCGCATTGACCGGGCCATTTGTGGAACCATCGCTCGATGCAAGGGGCGTGTCGACCGGGCTCCAGTTGTTGATATCGTCCGGGTCGTTCCCCTCGGTTATCGAGATGCCATCCGGACCCAGGGAGTAGATACGCGCGGCAGGCAGCGACCCGGTGTTAAAGACCACTTGATACGGGTTTCCCCAGGGATCATATGGCTCCAGGGTGAGGTAGGTGAT
>JAPYUI010000394.1 GCA_029936175.1 Kiritimatiellia bacterium | reverse complement strand
CTTTTCAGAGCGCGGGGCCGATGTCGAAGATGGACTATAGTTGTCATCTGGCTGGGGCGCTGATGTACGTCATGATCAACCAGGGCGATTCGACCAGCCTGACCACCTTCGACGATGACCTGCGCAAGATGTACGAACCTGCCGCTACCCTGGGGGGGCTGCGACCCCTGCTCACGGGCCTGGAGGAGATTGTTCCGCAGGGCGAAAGTCACATCGAGCAATCGCTGAAGAAGGCGACCGAATTTTTCCGGGGACGGTCGATGGTGGTCGTAATTTCTGACCTGTTACAGGATCCGCGGCAAACGCTTAAAGGCATCGGAAGCCTCAGCTACGCCGGCCATGATGTGACGGTCTTTCATGTGCTGGACGCGGACGAAATCCGCCTTCCCCAAGACGGTTTGATTGAGGTGGAGTTTCTCGAAACCAACCGGAAGATGAACGTGGATATCGACGATTTTCGCGATCTCTACCTGCAGAGAATCCGCCAGTATTTAGATGATATGCGCATTGGATGTGCGAACGAGGGAGCCAACTATATTCTGGTCGATACGTCCACGGACCTTCATGACGCATTGCTAAAAAGGGCCACAAGCGGATGACGATTGGTGCGGGAATATTTTTAGGATTACTACCGCTGGCCGCGGCTCCCATTCTGTTTCATTTATTGATGCGTCGCCAGCGCAAGACGATCATGTTCTCGACGGACCTGTTTTTTGACAGCATGAAACCGCGATTGTCGTTTCATCGCAAGTTTCGCGAACCGCTGCTCCTGGCGACCCGAACGCTATTACTGTTGTTTCTCCTGCTTGCCCTGGCGCGCCTGGCGTTTCCAGGTATGGGCAGTATTCTTGGTTTGAGTGGCGAACAGGCGGTCGTGGTTGTGATCGACAACTCCAGTTCCATGGTGGGGCGGGTCGCGGACAGTGATCGCACGAAGTTGAGTGTAGCTGTCGAGGGGGCACGCGTACTCTTGAAGAATATGGATGAACGCGGGCAGGCAGCGGTGGTGCTGCTTGTGCCTGATCCGGCTGCGGACCGCTTTGGCGGAATGACCACTGACAAAGAGAACCTGTTGAATTTACTCGAGTCGATTCGGGTGACCGAAGCGACGGGGGAACCCTCGAAATCGCTGCTGCGTGCCGCTAAGATGCTCAAGGACGTGGCGTCCGGCGGCGGTTCGATGCATATTTTCACAGACCTCCAGGAGGCGGAATGGAACGCGCCTGTCCTGGCGGCGGACGACCTGGATGCAGGGGTCAGTGTTTTCCTGCATCGCGTGCCCAGTGCCGAGTCGGATACGCCGAATATCTGCCCGCTGCGGGCCGAATTATCCGCGCGTCGGATCCTTCCCAATCAACCGTATACGCTACAGCTTCTGCTGCGCAATGACGGCGGTCGGGATCTACAGGTTCGTATCAATCGCACGGATTCCGAGCATCCCCTTATGCAGACCCTTCCGGTCACCGTAGGTGCTGGGGGCCAGAAATTGGTTAAGCTGCCGGTTCAGCCGAAAGCCGCCGGCCGTCATTGGGTCCGGGTGCGAATCGAAGGCGATGGCTTTGATGGCGATAATCGGGTTTTCATCCCGTACATCTGTGAGAATAAAGGCGAGATCTTCTTTCTTGGAGACAAAGAGGCCGGAACCTTCGGTCTGTTGCCGCTCGCCTTGTCGCCCGGAGGCGATGGCCGTTTCACGTCCCTGGTGCCGGTCTTCCTGGCTCCGACCGAGTTGCAGAGTCGTTTGCAGAAGAAGGCGCCGATGCTCGTGGTCATGACCTGGGCGACGGCGTCGTCGCTGGATCCGCCAACGAGTGCCTTGCTGGATCAATACACGCAGCAGGGCGGTAACCTGATGGTGTTGCCGGCC
>JAPYUI010000393.1 GCA_029936175.1 Kiritimatiellia bacterium | reverse complement strand
CGGACCGCATCCGCCTGGATGCGAATATCGGGGTGAAAAAGAGCCTTGTGCAGCACCGGCAAGTAGGCGGTGTCCCCGGATATCCCCAGTGCTTCAACAAAGGCGCATCCCGGCACGGCCAGGGGGTTCCAGGATGTCGTGTGCGCGTTGATTTGTGTCATGGGTTTAGGGACCTTGAGCAGGGGGCCCGCGACCTGCATGACATCGTTGGTTGTGAAAGACTCTCCCTGCATCGATAGGAACAGTGCCCGCGCGGTGTACACCCCCGGGGTTTTGGGCTTGATCGCCCGGATGGTTTCCGCGTGCTCCCCGGCACCTCCATAGGCTGCCGCGAGGATGGCCCGCTCCTGGACGCCCGGCACCTTGACCTTGAAGAGGGCAGCGGGCACAGCGACTTTCGCGGGACTTTTCCTGCGCTTCTTCGTGGTCGTTTCCACCCCGATGCCGTTCAACAATCGGGCCCGGTCGGCTTGTACTTTCGCCTGGAGATAATGTGCCTTGGCTTTCCAGAGCACCATGCCGGCCGCCAGTTCATAGGCGCGACCGTCCGCGAGGGCCTGGCTGATTTTGTTCGCGTCGGGATGGTAGGATGCGATGGCCATCGCACGGTAAAGCATGCCCTCCCGTTCACTGAATGTCTTTATTTTTCCCGCAAGCTCGCCGGGCTCTGAGGTGCGGGAGGCCTTCAGGAACATGCCGTACGCCGCCGCCGACACGGAGTCCGATTTGCTTTTCATCGCGAGGTTAAAGGCCGCTGCCGAGGATTTCCCAACACCCTTGATCTCCGCTTCTTCTCCTTCCCCGTCCAGGCCGCGGGCGGGGAGGAAGCCGCAGTTCAGGGCCAAAAGGCTTGTGCTAAGCCACCGGGTTGCGTGACGCATCAGTTCTCCAGGATCCAGATGTTGCGAAATTGGAGGGGATTGCCATGACCTTGGAACTTGATGGGGCCTGGTGTACCTTCGGGACTTTTGCGATGCCCGCCCGTGGGACCCTTTACCTCGATGTTGTCATGGATCAGCACGCCATTGTGACGGAGCGTGATACGCGCCTTGGACACCTTCTTTCCATCCTTGATGACGGCATTCGTAAACTCGATATCGTAGGTCTGCCAGTTCAGCGGAGGGGAGCACATGTTAACCAAGGGCTTGGCGTTCTTGTAGACGCCCCCGCATTCATTATTTTCCCCTTCAAGGCCGAAGGAGTCGAGAATCTGGACCTCGTAATGTTCGACCTGGTAAAACCCACTGTTTCCACGCCCCTGTCCGCGTGCGTCGGGCCGGAACGGCAACATGAATTCGACATGCATGGAGTAGTTGTTGTAGTTCCGCTTGGTTCGAATGTCACCGCCATCCGTATTCAGGAGGCGGGTGGTTTCATCCAGGCGCCCGCCCTGGAAGGCCTCCTTCGATTTTCCGTCAAACAACATCTGGGCCCCGGCGGGCGGCTTGGCGCCCATGGTGGCACTCTTCCGGGTGACCTTCTTCAATACCGCCTGTGCCTCCGGCATCTGCACGGTCAGCACGTCGTTTTCGAGGATGCCCGTGCAGGGCTTGTGGCCAAGGGGCGGAAAGCGTTTGGTCGCGCTGAATTCCGCCGCTGTTTTGCCCAGGTATTTTTTATTCGTTTTGGGTGTATTGAATACGACCTTGTCACCCTGTAATTGGCCGTCCAACAAGATACGGTGTTTTCCGTTCCAGCCCGCGCCAGGGAGACCTCCCGGATAAAGGACTGCCTGGAAAGCACCCTTGGACAGGGCGATTACATGGCCCCCGAACCCATCGGCAACGAATTCACCCTGGTATGAAAAATCGCTTGGAATGCCCTGTGCGTCGGGTGAGGTCCAGGTCCCTTTAAAGATTTTCGGAGCGGACCAGCCTG
>JAPYUI010000392.1 GCA_029936175.1 Kiritimatiellia bacterium | reverse complement strand
AGGCGGGGCCCTGCTGGGAAGCGGGGCGATGGTGTTTGGCGGGATTTTTGTCCTGGTCTCAAGCAAGAAAAAGCGGCTGGGGGCCGCCTTGCTGGCGGTGGGCCTGCTGATGGGCGTGTGCGAAGCCCTCCTGTTCAGTTACCTTTTTTTTAATGCCTAGCCTGGCCATCGGCCCGCCGGGGCCGCGCGATGATATCCGGTCTCGTGCACGGCGTGGGCCGAAGCGCTTGACCCGGGGTGTTCTTCGTCCTAAACTGAACGGGCACACGTTTTTACGACAACCAGAATGGAGTGTTGAAATGAAAAGAAACTTGTCAGGTATACCCGTGGCCCTTCTCTTTTTGCTGGTCCTTTTTGCCGGCCGGGGCGTAGCGGACGAGGTTTTCTTTGAGGACGTCATCATCAAGCCTGAGCCGGGCGCAGGCGAAGGGGGGCATCTGGCCATTGGTTCCCAGGCGGTTTCCAACCAGGTCTTCGGCTCGAACGACAAGATTCTCCTGAAGGATTTCACAATCCGGATTTTTTTTGATGATGCGAGCGACCCGACGGGTGCCTTTCCTGCGAACGATTGGCGTATCCTGATCAATGACCCGACTAGCACGGGCACCTCCTTTTTCGGCGTGGAGGATGCGACCGCCACGAATATCCCCTTCAGGATAGCCGCCGGTGCGCCCGAGGACAGCTTGATCGTGGCGCCGAGCGGGTTCCTCGGCATCGGCACGCAATCCCCGGAACAGGTCATCCATGCGCTGTCCGGCAATACCCCGGCCATCCGCCTGGAACAGGATGGCACGGCCCCGGGAGGATGGCCGGTTTATGCCTGGGAGATGAAAGGCAACGAGAACCATTTCATGATCAAGAACGAAACTGCGGACCAGGAGCCCTTCAAGATCGCTTCCTCGGCGATGAGCGACCAGCTTGTGATCGACGGGCGGGCGGTTGGCGTCAACACCAATACGCCCCGGGCACAGTTCCACGTGGCCGTCCCGGTGGGGTCGCGGGGAAAGGTCATTATCGGTCAACGCAACAACCTGAACACCAACGCGATGCTCTATGTGGCGGGGTCGGGGTATTTCCAGCACGACCTGGAGGTGGGCAGTAGCCGGGCCTTGAAGGAGGACATCGCAGGACTCGAGCCCCCCGTGGCCCAGGCCGCGCTCGAGGCGCTGGAGCCGGTGCGCTTTCGCTACAAGAACCAGCCGAAAGAAAAGCTGGGCTTTATCGCCGAGGATGTCCCCGACCTGGTCGCGTCGGGGGATCGAAAAAGCCTCAGCCCCATGGACTTTATCGCGGTGCTGACCTCGGTGCTCAAGGAGCAGCAGGCCGAGATAGCGCGGCTGCATGGTCGCCTCGAAGCGGTCGAGCAAACCCTGCTGGATACCCGCTGAGCCTTACCCTTGCCCGCCATGACCAAGCACCTCGCCATTCTCCCTTGCCTCTTCGCCTTGCTCGCGTGCGTTTTCGTCTCCGGGGATCTCGTCATTCGTCCCGGTGCAACCCTGCTCCTGCGCTCGTCGATCGCGATGAATGGCGGGGACCTGGATATCGAGCCCGGCGGCACGCTGGACCTTGAGGGCGGCACGGTGGCCGGCATCGGAACGGTCCTGCTCCCGGCCGGAAGCAACCTGGATGGACCGGGTGGCCTGGAGCTAGCTAATGACTGGGTGAACAACAGCACCTTTGTCCGCCCGGTTGATCCCGCGGCCGAAATTACCATCGCTATCGCGGTCTCTTTTTTTGAGAACCACGCCCCGGGAAGCGGGGATACCGACGGGGACGGTTTCACGGATCACGGGGAGGGGACCCTGGACCAGGACCTGGACATGGTCCCGGATTTCCTCGACCCGGATGCCCTGCGCATGGACCGCCCGCCCAACAG
>JAPYUI010000391.1 GCA_029936175.1 Kiritimatiellia bacterium | reverse complement strand
CATTCCGGGGCCGAAGGATGATCTGAGACAAAGATGATCAGGAGAAAATAGAACATGAAGTTTTTAAAGGAAAACAAAGAGAGGCTATTCAGGCTGTTGATGTGGTTCATTATCTTCAGCGTGATCTTCTCGATGATGCAGGGCGGACCAGCGCGGAACGGCGTATCTTCTCGGCCTTACTCGGAATTCATTGACATGGTTCGTGACGGACAGGTTTCGAGGGTTGAAATCGACGGCTCCACGATCCGTGCGCAGACCCCGGTCGGTGTCCTTTTCGAGACCCACAATCCGGGTGATCCGCACCTGGTGGATGATCTTCTGGAAAACCAGGTCACCATCATTTCCAAGCCGCCGGAACAGCGTTCTCTGCTAATGGAAATCTTCATTTCCTGGTCACCGATTCTGTTACTGATTGGGGTCTGGATCTATTTCATGCGGCGCAGCCAGGGCGGCGGCGGCGGTATGGGCGCTGGCATGAAGCTGGGTGAAAGCAAGGCCAAGCTGTTGCAGGAAGACCAGATCAAGGTCACGTTTGCCGATGTGGCGGGTTGTGAAGAAGCGAAAGAGGAAGTATCCGAGATGGTGGATTTCCTGCGCGACCCGAGCAAGTTCGAGCGGGTTGGCGGCAAGATTCCGCGCGGTGCTCTGATGGTGGGTCCGCCGGGCACCGGCAAAACGCTACTGGCCCGTGCGGTTGCTGGGGAAGCCAAGGTCCCGTTTTTCACCATTTCGGGTTCGGACTTTGTTGAAATGTTCGTTGGGGTTGGCGCGTCACGGGTGCGGAGCATGTTCGAACAGGCGAAGAAGATGGCCCCGTGCATTATTTTCATCGACGAGATTGATGCGGTCGGCCGCCAGCGTGGAGCGGGCCTGGGCGGCGGTCACGACGAACGGGAACAGACCCTGAACCAGTTGCTGGTTGAGATGGACGGTTTTGACGGCAACGACGGGGTGATCGTGATTGCGGCGACCAACCGCCCGGACATTCTGGACAAGGCACTGCTTCGTCCGGGGCGTTTTGACCGTGAGATCACGGTGGGCCTACCGGATGTTCGGGGACGCGAGCAGATTCTGAAGGTTCACATGAAACGGGTTCCTACTGGTGATGACGTAGAGCTGAAATACATTGCCCGCGGCACGCCGGGGTTCTCGGGTGCGGACCTGGCGAATCTGATCAACGAAGCGGCGCTGTTGTGCGCCCGTACGGACCGATCGAAGGTTGGCATGTACGAACTGGAGAAGGCCAAGGACAAAATCATCATGGGTGCCGAGCGTCACACCATGGTGATGTCGGAAGACGAGAAGAAGTTGACGGCGTACCACGAGGCGGGTCATTGCATTGTTGGCCGTCTAGTTCCGGGACAAGACCCGGTGTACAAGGTCAGCATTGTGCCGCGTGGTCGTGCGCTTGGAGTCACGATGTTCTTGCCGGAGCGTGACCAGTACTCGGCGAGTCGTGAGAAGTTGGAGAGCCAGATTTCGGTTGCCTATGGTGGCCGTCTGGCGGAGGAGCTGATTTTTGGTACGCAGAAGGTGACCACGGGCGCGTCGAACGACATCGAGCGGGCGACGGAGTTGGCCCGTAACATGGTGACTCAGTGGGGTTTGTCTGAAAAGATGGGTCCTCTGGCCTACAGCCAGGACCAGGGTCAGCCGTTCCTGGGTGCCGGGATGAGCCAGTCTAATGACATATCGGAAGAGACGGCGGCGCGGATCGACGAAGAGATTCGGAAACTGATTGACCGCAATTACGATCGCGCGGAGAGGTTACTGAAGGAAAACATGTCGATTTTGCACGCGATGGCGGAAGCGCTGATGGAATGGGAGACGATTGATCGTCTTCAGATTGACGACCTGATGGAAGGCCGCAAGCCGCGTCC
>JAPYUI010000390.1 GCA_029936175.1 Kiritimatiellia bacterium | reverse complement strand
GGTGCCGCGGCCGTGGTAGAGCCGATGATCCGGAAGAATTTTGCGGATACCGCCTTCTGGGCCGCCGCCTTGAAGGCGGATGACGACGGCTACGCGGAAGCCTCCTTCAAGATGCCGGAGAACCTCGCGGGCTGGAAAGTGAAGGCCTGGGCCCTGGGGCATGGCACCCGGGTGGGGGAAGGCGAAGCGGAGGTCGTCACGGCAAAGAATATCCTGGTGCGCTTGCAGGCACCACGCTTCTTCGTGGAGAAGGACGAGGTCGTGCTCAGTGGGAACGTGCACAACTATCTCGACCACAAGAAGAAGATCAAGGCACGCCTGGAACTCGACGGCTCGGCCCTGGGCCTGATCAAAGGTGACCAGGAGCAGGTGGTCGAGATCGAGGCCAACGGGGAAATGCGGGTCGACTGGCGGGTGAAGGTCCTGCGGGAAGGGGAGGCAGTGGTGCGCATGCTCGCGCTGACGGACGAAGAGTCCGATGCGGTGGAGATGACCTTCCCGGTTTATGTTCACGGGATGCTGAAAACGGAATCCTTCAGCGGAGTTCTGAGACCCAAGGACACGAAGGGGGAGTTGAGCCTGACGGTGCCGCAGGAGCGCCGGGTGGATGATACCCGCCTGGAGATTCGGTATTCGCCGACCCTGGCCGGGGCCATGGTGGATGCCCTGCCGTACCTGGCCGCCTACCCGTATGGCTGCACCGAGCAGACGCTCAGCCGTTTTCTCCCCGCGGCCATGACGCAAAAAATCCTGCTCGACATGGGGATCGACCTCGAGGACGTAAAAAAGAAACGAAGCAACCTGAATGCCCAGGAAATAGGGGATGACCCGGCCCGGGCGGCCCAATGGAAGCGTTACGCGCGCAACCCGGTGTGGGACCGGGAGGAACTGAATGAGATGGTCGAAACCGGGGTGAAGCGCCTGGAGGCCATGCAGCTGGCTGACGGGGGCTGGGGCTGGTTTTCCGGCTGGGGCGAGCGCTCAAGCGCGCACACCACCGCCTACGTCGTGCACGGCCTGCAGATGGCGCGTGGGAACGATGTGCAGGTCCAGGACGGAACAATCAACCGGGGGGTGTCCTGGCTGAAACGGCATCAAAAGACGCGTATCGCCTGGATCAAGGCCAAGCCCCACCGCGCACCCAACAACCAGGATGCCTTTGTCTTCATGGTCCTCGCGGATGCCCGGGTTGAAAGCGCCGCCATGCAGCAGCTGCTCTACCAGAAGCGCGAGGTCCTGTCCCTGTACGGTAAAGCCATGTTCGGCATCGCCCTGCACAACCTGGGCGAAATGGCCAAGCGCGATATGCTCATCCGGAATATCGAGCAATTCCTGGTCGAGGATGAGGAGAACCAGACCGCCTACCTGGAGATGCAGAACGGGAGCTACTGGTGGTCCTGGTACGGAAGTGAATACGAGGCGCATGCCTATTACCTGAAACTCCTGATGCGCACGGATCCAAAGGGCGGGAAGGCGCGTGGCCTGGTCAAGTACCTGCTCAACAACCGGAAGCATGCGACCTATTGGAAGTCGACCCGGGATACCGCCGTTTGCCTGGAGGCTTTTGCCGAATTCCTCCGTGCGACGGGCGAGCACGAGCCGGACACCCGGCTCACGGTGCTGGTCGATGGCCGCAAGGTCAAGGAGGTCCACATCACCAAGGAGAACCTCTTCACCTTCGACAACAAGGTCCTGCTCGAGGGAAAGGCCCTGACCCACGGGGCGCACGTGGTGGAATTCCGCAAGGAGGGTGAGGGGCCCTTGTACTTTAACGCCTACCTGACCAACTTTACCCTCGAGGACCCTATCACCAAGGCGGGACTCGAGGTGAAAGTTGAGCGTAAGGTGTATCGCCTGAACCCGGTGGACAAGCAGGTCAAGGC
>JAPYUI010000012.1:9527-48693 GCA_029936175.1 Kiritimatiellia bacterium | reverse complement strand
CCCTACTCGACCAGCGCGAGGACCTGCGGGTCCGCAACCGTCTGCATGTAATCGTCATGCAACGCGCTACAGCGGGACACGTAATCCCGCACCCGTCTCGGCATGCGATTCACATCGAAACCGCGCTCGGAAACCGACGTGAAACCGGCGTTGTACGATGCCAGGATCAAGGATCGCAAATCTGAATCCCATTGCTCGCTGTAATAGGAAAGCCAGCCTTGAATATCACGGAGATAGCGGGTACCTACGTCCCGGTTGACATCGGGATTAAACGCTTCACCAAAAGGCACCGGTTTCCGGTACATTCGCCTGGTCGTTTCTTCCCAGGTTGTCGGCATGATCTGCATCAAGCCCCGCTCGCCCGCCGCACCGACGGCCAAGGGATTACCGCGCGACTCCACGTGAATCATCGCGTCAACCAGCAAGTCGGAAGCCGATCGGAGACGGGAACCGCTGTGGTCAACGCGAACCGTGGCGGGCTTGATCATCGGGGAGACGGGAACAGTCGCGGTGTCGAAGTCGAAATAGACCACTCCCGTTACGCCATGATCATATGCCGTAAATTGCACCCATTGCACCACGAATGCCAGGTAAAGGAACGTCGCGATACACCCCAGCACGCAACGGTCCGCTGACCGCTTAATTTTCATCACCCTAGGAAGGAAAGCAGTTTTTAAACCAAGTCAGGGGAAATATTCAACGAGGTTATATGCGTCAGTGGTGAGTATTTTCAGCAAATTTTAACTATTCGGCACGATATGTTATATATGTAATTCCCGCAGGACCTCAGGGAAGGTTTTGAAGCCCGTGAAGCCCCGTTCCAGGATTTTTTCGGGGGAAAGCTGGGAATCACGAGGCCGCGCTGCTGGACGCACCAGCACCTCATGGGACGGGCTCAAATGTTCCATGTTCTCACCCAGCATCTCGGCCAGGACCTGGTGCAATGCGTAGGTCGTTCCGCCGTGCTGGCTGGAACAGTGAAATACGCCGCGCTGCTCCTGCTGGATCAGGAAACAAATGGCCTCTGCGATGTCCCGGGTCCAGGTTGGAAATCGCGCCAGTACATCGTCTATCGCCCGCGGGGTCTTGTCTCCAATGGCCTCGCGCATCTTGGAAATGAACCCGGGCTGGTGGACGGGATCCTCCCCTATAAGTACCGGCATACGTAGAATCAAGTGATTGGGGTGTTGTGCCGCCAGTTCCTCGGCGGCCATTTTCTGGCGCCCGTACAGGTTTACGGCACCCCTTGGATCCTCTTCGCGGTACGGGGGATCCTGGCCGGAAAACACGTAGTCGGAACTTACATAGACAAGCAGGGCATCCCCGGCAAGTCCCGCCTGCAAGTGCCTCACGCTATCAACATTCAACAAGGTGGATTCCTGCGGATGCCTCTCACAGAAATCGGGATCGCGATACGCAGCCGGATGGATCAGGATATCCGGCTGGACTTCATCAACCAGCTGCTTACACGCATCGGCGTCTCGAAGGTCAGCCGCGCGGTACCCCTCCCCTCCCCGCGTGTGGGTATGGCATACCAGCTCACGGTCTTTCCTGAACGCACGCGAAATAGCCGTTCCAAGAAAACCACTGGCACCGGTAATCAACACTTTCTGCATGCCTGAAAGTTGGGCGAATTTGAACCGAATGCAAAGGAAAAACAGCGGGAGCAGTGGACCTCGGTCCCTCCCGGGCTCAATCCCCCGGGAGCAGCTCGTCCCGCAGGGCCTGGTACTGCAGGAACATCTTCTGGTACTGCACCGCATTCTCCGCGTGCAGGTTCTCGGCCCGGGCTTCACCATCCCGACTTTGAATCACAAAGGTCAGGGGGCTGCGTCCCTGGTCATAGGCTTTCCGCTCCTCGGCGGTTTGCTTTTTCGCGGCGTTTACCTGTTTTCGGTTCAATTCGATAACTTTTTCGAGCTCGCCCATCTGAATATGAACGGTCTCCAGGGCGGCCTTGAGCTGGAGACGCATATGCTCTTCCTGCTTGTGAATCTTCTGCAATTCCAGAAGCGTGGCCTCTGCTTCACGTTTCATCGTTCGGTTCCCCAGGGGAACCGAAAACTGCAATCCGATCTGCGCTTCCGGTCGATCAAACTCGGCACTGTCGCCATAGGATACGTCGCCGCTGGCGAGGCCCCCTGAAAGGACGAGGTCCAATCGGGCCCGCTCACCATCGGCGAGTGAAAGCATCCGGCGTCTCAACTGATCCCGCAAGGTCTCCAGCGTACGCATCGGACGGGATGATGCATACCAGGATTCATCGACGCCGGGATGTTCACTCGTTTCGTACAGGGCAAAATCCGGCATGCGCGTTCCATCTTCCTCCAAGCTGACCAGGATTTCCAGTTCGCGCTGTGCGGCACGCGCATGGGCCTGGGTCAGTACCGTGCGTTGACGCGCAACCTGCACGCCGTTCTCAGCGCGTAACACGTCCACCTCATCCACCAGGTTCTGGGCTCGACGACGGCCGCTTTCTTCATACTGGTCCACCGAAAGTTGTTCACGGCCCCGGACGATGCGTAACTGCTCAACCAGCAGGACCCAGTCCAGGTACTTGCTGCTCATTTCCAGCAATAGATCCTCCCGGTTCTCGAGGGTCTGCAATTCGGATAGGCGGACATCCAGGTCCCGCAAGTCGTACTCGAGGCGATCCTGAATCCCCCGATGGTTGCGCAGGAGCGGATGCAGGTAGGTGATCAGGGCTCGATGGCGGTGGAAACTGGGCTCGGATATCACCAGCCCCATGCCCGCCGCTGCACCCGGAATCTCGATCAAGGGGGTTTCCTGGTCCGTATAATCATAATTCAGGGAAAACCCCACGCGTCCGCCGGTGTTCCATACCGAACGGCTCAGGCTTAGATCCGCCCCGAACAGTTGCTGATCCGTCGGGGTGAAGGTACTGCTGGATACGGGTTCTTCGTCGCGGTAGAACGGCGAAGCGGACAGGATCCAGTCCTCCCTTCCCCGAAGTGCATCACGGCGTTTTTCGGCCACCGCAACATGCAAAACTTCCGCGGCAAAGGCGGGATGCGTCTCGACGATTCTCTGCTGGAAATGCGCGAGAGTCAGCGGTTCAGCGCCGAGACAAGCCAGGCAGGCCCCACCTGAAAGCACCTGAATCCCTCTACGTATCATGCGCCACATATTGAACCTTCCACTATCGTCTTCAACCGCCATCGAGTCGACGAACGCACGGCCCGTTCTCCACCCAGGCATCCCGTTCCTCCAAGCGAGGCTGTATCAGGGAATATCCACCATCTTGCGAAAGGTATCGGCCCGATCATCGAGATCTGCCCGGTTGATTTCCTTCAGCCGCTCAAGGCTGAATTTCTCGACGCCGAACGAGGCGGTGATGCCCCCATACATCATGGCATTGCGCAGGGTGTCCTCACGGATGTCATCCTGCTGAGCCAGGTATCCCATCAGGCCCCCGGCATACGAATCACCGGCACCCGTCGGATCATTCACGTGACGCACAGGAAAAGCCGGGATGATGAAGATATCACCTGACGAAGAGAAAAGCACCGAGCCGTGGGCGCCCCGCTTTATCAGCACGTACCGGGGTCCTTTCGCCAGCAAGGCAGGTGCCGCATCCAGTAGGTGATGCTGGTCCGTATACAAACGCGCCTCGGATTCATTGAGCGTCAACATATCGACCTTGGCCACCACGGCGTCCAATTCCTCGCGGGAGATATTGATCCAGAGGTCCATAGTATCGACCAGGGTGAAGGTGGGATTGCTGACTTGATTCAGCACGTCCAACTGAAGCGATGGATGAATGTTCCCAAGAAAAAGGTACGGGACATCAATATACGATGCCGGCAGTTTCGGGGCAAAGTGCTCGAACACATTCAACTGGGTGTCCAAGGTGTCCCGGTCATCCATGTTTTCGTGGTACACGCCGCTCCAGCTGAAGGTCTTGCCTTCTTCCGTCTGCAAGCCTTCCTGGCAGATGCCAAAATGGTTGTAGAGGTCGACATAGTTGGACGGAAAATCCGTACCCACAACCCCGACCATCCCGGTGCGAGCAAAAAACGAGGCGGCAGCGCAGGCGTAGCTCGCGGACCCGCCGAGGATACCTTCGCGTTTCTCGGTCGGCGTTTCGATCGTATCGATACCGATGGAACCAACGATTACGAGCTGGATATCAGGCATGAGGACATTATTCCTTTTCCAGGGATTCTTCGACGATCTCGCAAAGCGCATGCAGGATAATCAGGTGGCCTTCCTGGATGCGCGGCACCTCGCTGGTGCAGGCGATCGTGATGGGGAGATCGACTTGGCCCGCAATTTTTCCACCGCTTCCACCGAGCAAGCCGATACGCTTGAGGCCGATTTCCTGTGCGGCATGGCAAGCACGCAAGACGTTTTCTGAATTCCCACTGGTAGAGATAGCGATGAGCAGGTCCCCTTCCTGCCCGAGTGCCCGGACCTGCCTTTCATAGACTTGATCAAATCCATAATCGTTGCCACAGGATGTTAACACGGCGGCATCCACCGTCAGGGCAAGCGCAGCGTAGGGGCGGCTGTCCAGCAGGAACCGATTCACCAGCTCGCCGGCGAAGTGTTGGGCATCACAGGCACTGCCGCCATTACCACAGACAAGAATTTTTCCACCGGCGCGCAGGCAATCCTCGAGCGAACGGGCGGCGGCGAGAATGGGTTCCCTGAGCTGGTGCTCGATATGATCAACCACCTGGCGATGCACATCAAAAATGGCGTCAAAGTCCATGCCGGTGCAACGTGCCGCCTAGAAGCGGTCCTTCATGAAATGTTCGAGATAGCCGGTATGGTACTTACCGTCGAGAAACTGCTGGTCCTTGAGCAGCGCCTGGCCCAACTTAATCGTGGTCGGTGGGCCGTCGATAATGAATTCATCGAGGGCGCGGGAGAGTCGGGCAACCGCCTCGGGCCGGTCCCGGCCAAAAACGATCAGCTTGGCGATCATGCTGTCGTAAAACGGCAGGATCTTATAGCCGGTATACACGCAGGAATCCACACGAATACCGATTCCACCGGGAAAGTTCATCCAGTTGACCAAACCCGGTGCCGGGGCGAAATCCCGATCGGGATCCTCGGCATTCACCCGAAATTCAATCGCGTGGCCGCGCATCTTGATCTCCCGTTGCGAGAAGGACAGTTTCTCGCCGGACGCCACCCGAATCTGCTCCTTGATCAGGTCCACGCCCGTGACTTCCTCGGTCACGGGATGCTCCACCTGGATCCGGGTGTTCATTTCCATGAAATAAAATTTTTCCGCCTTTTCGTCGTAGAGAAACTCGACCGTACCCGCGTTGGTGTATTTCACGGCCTTAGCCGCCTTGACCGCCGCGTCGCCCATCTTTTTGCGCATGTCCGCCTTCAGCAGGGGCGAGGGGCTTTCCTCCAGCAACTTCTGGTGGCGACGCTGGATGCTGCAGTCGCGCTCGCCCAGGTGCACCACGTTTCCATGCTCATCGCACATGAGCTGAATTTCGATATGGCGCGCACTTTCGACATATTTTTCGATGTACACACCGGCGTTACCAAAAGCCTGGGCGGCTTCATTACGCGCCGTGTTAAAGGCCTTGACCAGGCTGGCCTTGTTGTGCGCAACCCGCATGCCTTTGCCCCCACCGCCGGCGGAAGCTTTAACGATCACCGGATAGCCGATGCTGGCAGCAACCGATAGCGCCTCCTCATCCGACACGATCTCCCCATCGCTACCCGGCGTAATGGGCACCTTCGCCTTTTTCATGGTGGCCCGCGCCGTCGCCTTGTCGCCCATGTTGCGAATGGCCTCCGGGGACGGGCCGATAAACTTGATGTTTGACTGCGCACAAATTTCCGCGAACCGGGCATTCTCCGCGAGGAAGCCATAGCCGGGATGGATGGCATCCACATCGGCGATCTCTGCGGCACTTAGTATGCTGGATATTTTCAGGTATGAATCGGTAGCCGCAGCGGGACCAATGCAGATGGCTTCGTCCGCCAAATGCACGTGCATCGCCTCTTCATCCACATCCGAGTACACCGCAACGGTTTCCACATCCAGCTCTTTGCAGGCACGGATAATCCGCAACGCAATCTCGCCGCGGTTGGCTATGAGGACGCGATTCAGCATGGGAATCAGGCGGGTTCGACTTTGAACAACGGCTGCTTGTATTCGACCGCTTCGGCGTTCCCCACGAGAATCTGTCGAATAACCCCATGGGTCTCGGCCTTGATCTCGTTCATCACCTTCATCGCCTCGATAATACAGACGACGGTATCCTCGTTTACCGTGTCGCCCACCTTGACCAATACATCTGCCTCCGGCGAGACCGCCCGGTAAAAGGTCCCGACCATCGGGGAAATGACCGCTTCCATGCCATCATTTGCCATCTCGGAAGGGGCAGAAGGCGCGGAGGCATACGGAGGGGCTGAGGTGGGGGTGGGGACCTCTATCGCTGGCGCGGCGGGCTGCGTGGTCACGGTGGGCGGCGCGGCGGAACCCGGTCCGCGGCGAGCACTTACGCGAAAGCCCTGGTCCTCGACGTCAAGCTCGCTGAGCTCGTTGGCCGTCATCAATTCAAGTATTCTTTTTAGATCTCGAAAATCCATTGCGCTATCTCTGATTTTGCTATGAATGGGGGTTATTAACAGCTTTATCCGGCCAGTCCAGCCTCAAAAACCTCTTGTATGGGCAAATTGCTGTCGATGCGACGCGCCATTTGGGGCAGCAGCTCCAGCCTGCGCCGGGCCTGGGTATAGCTCATGTCCTCAGCGATCTTTTTCAGGACAGCGGCTTCCTGATTAAAATGCAGGCCAGCCGCCCCGGCACCGCTTTTCAATAGATATAGGTCACGATACCAACACTCAATGAAGCGGAACATCTCCTGCCAGGTCCGCCGGTACTCCGATGCCACCAGGGCTTTGAGGGTATCCTCATCGAGGGTCTCGTCCTCCTTAAATTGCGCCTTTACAAGCGCTTCCGCCTTTTTCTTCTCTTCATCGAAGAGCGCACGGTAGGACCCTGCCTGGGTCAACAACATGAGCGTGTCGCGCGGGGGACCACAACGCAGGATTCCCAGTACCGGTTCATGCCAGTCTGCTTCGTCCCGGGTAGCCATGTCCGGAAGGATAATGCGCTGGCAGCGGGAGGCGACGGTCGGCAGCAAGGCTTCAGGCTTATTGGTGAGCAGCAGGATCAAGCTGCGCTCCGGGGGTTCTTCCAGGGTCTTGAGAAACTTGTTGGACACCACAGGATTCATTCGATGGGCATCGATAATCATACAGGCCTTCCATCCGCCCTCAAAGGCGCTCTGGTGAATCTGCCGGTTCAGCGCCTTGATCTGGTCCGTCACGATCTGCCGGCCCATGCTCTTCGGCTGCTCGCAAAAAACATCGGGGTGCGTCCCGTGGCCGATTCGGGTACACGTTTCGCAATCGCCCGACACGCAATGATCCGACGTACAAAACAAGTAGCGAATCATCCGTTCCGCAAAATCGCGCCCGGCGCCATAGGGTGAACCCTCAATGATATAGGCATGCGCCAGGCGGTCGGCATCGATCGATGCCTTGATGCTTTCCCATACCGTTGCCATGTTAGCCTCGCAAGACGCGCACCAGTTCCCATACCTCAGCGGCAATTTCCCCGGGCGCGCGATCGGCCTGCACCAGGCGGAAGCGCTGCGGATCTTCCCCTGACAATTGCAGGTAGCCATTGCGGACGCGCTCATGGAAGACCCGCGACTCCTGCTCGATTCGGTCCGCTTCCCCACCATGCGCTTCAAAGTGCTTCTGCAAACGGCCCAAGGCTGCGTCGACGTCGATATCGAAGAGCAGGGTGAGATCCGGCCGCGTATGGCCGATGGCAAAATGATTAATCTGCTGGAGCTGTTCAACGGAAATATCCCGGCCGTAACCCTGGTAAGCCGTGGTGGAGTCAATAAAGCGATCGCAAATCACCCAGGTGCCCCCGGCCAGGGCGGGCTCGATCACATGTTGCACGTGCTGCGCCCGGCTCGCGGCAAAGAGCAGCACTTCCGCTTCTGCGGAGACGGGTTCACCCGCCTTGTCGTGCTGGAGGATGTCGCGAATCAGCTCGCCGGTCGGCGTGCCACCGGGTTCACGCGTGAACACGACCTCGACCCCCTCCTCGCGTAAATGCCTGACCAGCGCATCGCCCTGGGTGGACTTGCCGCTGCCCTCCATCCCCTCCAGGGTGATAAATTTGCCCCGGCTCCCCGGCGGGGACGGCGAGACGGACGGGTCATACTCGTGATTCATGACTGATTCAATTTCTTTAGCTCCGGCCCGACCGACGTATCCTTTACCACCCAGCCCCTGGCCGAAAACTCGTCCCGCACACGATCGGCCTCGGCCCAGTTCTTCTCCGCGCGAAAATGTTGTCGCTGATCCAGCAGGTCCTGGAGTTCCGGATCGATCTCGACGGCCTCCGCTTGCAGGAATCCCAGGACCGTATCCAGACGATCGAGCAGATCCAATACCGCGCGGGCCTCCCCGGGACTTAACGACGCTCCTTCGCAGGCACGGTTTCCGGCGCTGACCATCTCGAACAGGTGCGCCAGGGCCCCTTGGGTATTCAAATCGTCATCCATCTCCTGCTGAAAGTCAGCTTCGCTTGTTGCCGCCCAGGCGGGAAGGTCTCCTGCATCCTCGCCCGCAATCTTATCCAGGCGGGACCGAAACGCATCGAGACGACCCAGGGCCACCCGCCGCTCTTTCAGGCCGTCCCGGGTAAAGTTAAGGGCCTTGCGATACTGCGCGGAGAGCAGTTCAAAGCGTACCTCGCGACCGGAATAACCTTCATCCAGTAAATTCCGCAGGGTGTGGAAGTTGCCCGCTGACTTGGACATTTTCTTCCCTTCCACCCGAAGGTGTGCGCAGTGCAGCCAGTATTTGACAAACGGTTTTCCGGTCACCGCTTCACTCTGGGCAATTTCATCATCGTGATGTGGAAAAATATTATCCACGCCACCACAATGGATATCAAAGGTCTCCCCTAGATACTTGATCGCCATGGCGGAACACTCGATGTGCCAGCCGGGTCGACCCTTTCCCCAGGGAGACTCCCAGAAGACCTCGCCATCGGCTTCCGTCCAGGCTTTCCAGAGCGCAAAGTCGGCGACGTTGTCCTTCTCGTACTCGTCGGTATCAACGCGCACGCCGCTTCGCATTCCCTCGCGATCGATACGGGCAAGCTTTCCGTAATCGGGAAAGGAATCAATGCGATAGTAAACCGAGCCGTCATCCGCCTGGTAAGCGTGCTCCTTCTCGATCAGTATCACAATCATCGCGATCATCTCCTGGACGTGATCGGTCGCGGCCGGATAGACATCCGCGGGAATGATGTTGAGGGTCTTCTTGTCCTCGTAAAAGGAGTCGATGAAGGGCCGGGTGTACTCTTTCAGTGACTGGTCCGTCGCAGCGCATGCCCGGATCGTCTTGTCATCCACGTCGGTCAGGTTCATCACGTGCGTCACCCGGTAGCCGCGGTACACGAGGTAACGCTTCATCAGGTCCTCAAACATATAGGCCCGGAAATTCCCGATATGGGCAAAATCGTACACCGTGGGGCCACAGGTATAGAGCCGAACCTCACCGGGGTTGATCGGCTCAAATGCCTCCCGCTCACGGGTCATCGTGTTGTAAAATCGAATACTCATGAACCTGTTAATAAGCTGCTAAGGTCGCTGTACTATCAGGACTTCCAACCTATACTGGGGACATAAACCCGCTACATAAGCCAGAGACTGATGCTCCGCAACCTTATAACCATCTCCCTGATCGCTTGGCAATTCGCAAGCGCGGATATCGCCGAACCGGCCACCATACCCGGTGCCACGACCACGGGCACAGCGGCTCCTTCACCCGGTCTTGCGACCACGACCTTCGTGGCCCTGGACACGGAAACCACCGGCTTAAATCCTCAACGGGACCGGGTCATTGAAATTGGCCTGGTCAAGTTCAAGGCGGGCAAGATCCTCGAGCGGAAAGCCTGGCTGCTCGATCCCGACATGCCGATCCCGCTTGATGCACAAAACGTGCACGGGATCAGTGATGCCATGGTCAAGGGCCAGGCACACTTCGAGGACGTGTATCCGGAACTGCTCGCGTTCATCAAGGACACCACCCTGCTCGCCCACAACGCGGCCTTTGATACGCGCTTCCTCAATCGTGAAATCGCGCGTATCGAGAAAGCCCCGCCCATCGCCAACCCCGTATACTGCACCCTCCGGCTGTCCCGAAGCTGGTTTCCCGGGCTGGAATCCTACCAACTCGGCGAGCTGGTCAAGGCCTTCAAGCTGAAACCCGGCGCGTACCACCGTGCCCTCGGCGATGCCGAGCATCTGAGCCACCTGTTTATCCACGCGACGGAAAACCTGGCTCACGGCCTTTAGCCGCCCTACCCACCTTCTCACCCCTTGACATCACGCAGACCCGGGGTCAAATTCACGGAATGAAAGCACTGACTATCGTCTTCATCCTCTCGGCACTCACCGCCTTTGCCAATCCGCCGGATCTCAAAACCCTGAGCCCCGGCGACCCCGCACCCGACTTCAACCTGAAGGGTGTCGACGGGAAGATGTACACCCTGGCCCATTTCGCCCGGGGACCGGTGCTGGTCGTGATGTTCAATTGCAACCATTGCCCCACCGCGCAGGCGATCGAGCAGCGCTTTATCAAATTCGTAGAGGACTACCGTCCGAAGGGCGTGGAGATCCTGGTCATCTCACCGAATTCCCCGGCAGGTATTCGGCCGGCCGAACTCGGCTACTCCGCGTACGGGGACAGCTACGGGGACATGGTCAAGCATGCCAAGGAGCAAGGCTTTAACTTCCCGTATCTCTACGATGGGGACACGCAGTCGGTTGCCAAGGCCTACGGCTGCCTGGCCACACCGCATGTGTTCATCTTCGACCGGGATCGCAAGCTGCAGTACAAGGGCCGCTTCGACGATTCCCGGTACGCCGACGCGCAACTGGTCAAGAACCATGATGCCATTAACGTGGTGGATGCACTCCTCGCAGGCAAACCGGTACCGGTACCTGAGACGCGTCCGCACGGGTGCTCGACCAAGTGGGCGTACAAGGCTGATCTGGTCAAAAAGCATGCGGCAAAACAGGCGAGCACGCCGGTTGACCTGGACCTCGTCGACACGACATCGCTTGGCAAACTGCTCCACGAACATCCGCGCTTTCGCATGGTCAACCTCTGGGCGACCTGGTGCGTTCCCTGCGTCGAGGAATTCCCGGACCTGGTCGCGATCTCCCGGAAGTTCGGCATGCGCGACTTTGAGTTCATGAGTATCAGCCGGGATGACCCGCGGCATCGGGCAAGGGCAAAGAAGTTCCTGGAAGCCCAGGGAGCGGCACCCGAACCCAAGTTGGCCAAGGTCTTGAAGGCAGAAGGACGGACGACCACGCACGTGCTCTTTGACGGAACAGACGAGGAACTGGCGAAGATCATTGACCCGGAGTGGCCGGGGCCCCTGCCCTATACCGTGCTGATCAACCCGCAGGGAAAGGTCGTCTATCGACAGAGTAACCGGATTGACCGGCACGCGGTTACGCAGGCCATTTTGAAAGAACTGGGTCGTTTTTTTCAGCCCTAGTCATTACGTTCCGACCCTGGGGGACAGCCTTGGCCCCTCACCGGGCCGGGTAAGCCCACCCACGACGTAGGCCCTGCTTCGCGGGGATTGCTATTGGCCCAATCGGTGTGTACTTTCAGTGGCATGAATCGTACATTCGTTGTTATTTTCCTGTGCCTGGGCAGTCTGTCGCATGCCCAGTCCGTCTCCGATTCGGCCACGCCGGTGCGGAACATCAAAGCACCTGATGGCTTCAAGGTAGAGCTGCTCTACTCGGTGCCCAAGCCGGTGCAGGGATCATGGGTGGCCATGTGCGATGACAACAAGGGCCGCATCATCGTGAGCGACCAGTTTGGCGGACTCTACCGCTTTACGCCACCTGCACCGGGAAAAAGGCTTAACACCGAGGATATTGAGCCGGTGCCGGCTAAAATCCGTGCGGCCAACGGACTGCTCTGGGCTGCAGGCGCCCTCTACGTGGGGGTCAACGACTACGAACGCAAGTTTCCCAGTGGCCTGTATCGCCTTAGCGACTCCACTGGTGATGACAAGCTGGACAAGGTAGAGAAGCTGCGTGAAATGTTCGCGAAGGGGGACCACGGCGTTCATGCCGTTTTACCCGGGCCGGAAAATACGCTATACCTTATCACGGGCAACAACACCACGCCGCTAAATACGGACACCTCGCGCGTGCCCCTGCACTGGGGAGAGGACCATCTATTGCCGCGTATGCCCGATGGCCGTGGTCATAATCGTGACCGCCTCGCTCCGGGCGGCATCATCTACAAGGTTTCACTCGACGGGAAAAGGTGGGAGATCGTTTCTTCCGGCTACCGTAATATTTATGACGGCGGCGTAAACCGCGATGGCGAACTCTTTACGTACGACGCGGACATGGAGTACGACTTCAACACTTCATGGTATCGACCAGCCCGCGTGTGCCATGTAACCAGCGGATCGATGTGGGGGTGGCGTAACGGCACCGGTAAACGGCCCGAGTTTTACCCGGACACCTTGCCACCGCTTATCAACATTGGCCCCGGCTCACCCACCGGCGCCACCTTCGGCTATGGGGCAAAGTTTCCAGCCAAGTACCAGGACGCATTTTTTATTCTCGACTGGAGCTGGGGAAAAATTCACGCCGTCCACATGAAAGCCCATGGAGCCTCTTACGAAGCTACCAAGGAAACCTTCATCACCGGAAGTCCCCTTCCCGTCACCGACGCCATTATCCACCGGGTTGATGGAGCCATGTACTTCACGATTGGGGGACGTAAAGTCCAATCAGGTCTTTACCGGGTCACCTATGAAGGAACCGAATCCACCAAACCGGTTCAGCACACCACGAAGATCAATTCTTCCACCAAACTACGACGCCAACTCGAACAATTCCACGGCAACGAGCACCAGGACGCCGTCAACGCTGCGTGGCCGCACTTGGGCCATGCCGACCGTTTCGTACGATGGGCCGCCCTGACGGCCATCATGCACCAACCCCTGGACCAGTGGCACAAGCGCGCACTCGGGGAAAGAGATCCCAACAAGCGCGTTGTCGCCTTGCTGGGCTTGGGTAAAGTAGCCGGGGCAGATCCCCTCAATGCCAAGCCGGGATCTCCGGCCATCCGCCCGGACACAGCCCCCCCTACGGCCCAGGCGATTTTCAAGTCGCTCTCAGAGATACGATGGAACCAGCTTGATGAGCAGGGGAAACGCACGCTTGTCCGTACCTACCAGGTTGCCCTGGTACGTTTTGGCAAGCCCAATTCCCAGGCGGCAGGCAGGATCGTCGACCAACTGGACCCCCATTTCCCCGCGCCGAATTTCGAGTTAAACTGGTTGCTTTGTGAAACCCTTGCCTTCCTACAGGCTCCCGGTACCGCGGCCAAGGGGATCCAGCTTTTGCAGGAAGCAGCCACGCAGGAGGAGCAAATTGAATACGCACGCTCCCTACGGATGTTAAAGGAGGGATGGACGCCCACGTTGCGCAGTGCCTACTTTAACTGGTTCCTGAAAGCGGCCAATTACCGGGGCGGTGCAAGCTTCAGCAAGTTCATTGCGTTTATTCGACGCGACGCCGAAGCAAGCCTTGATGCACAGAGCCGCAAACAGTTGAAGGGGCTACTCGCAAGAAAACCGCAACAGAAGTCACCCTACCAGGTCATGGCCCAGGCGATGATTGGTCGTAATTTTGTCAAGGAGTGGAAACTGGAGGAGCTCAGCTCCACGGCAAGGACGAAGTTAACGAACCGTGACTTCGATAAAGGACGCAAAATGTTCGCAGCGGGTGGCTGCTTTGCCTGCCACCGATTTGCCAACGAGGGTGGCATGACAGGCCCTGACCTGACGGGTGCCGGGGGCCGTTACTCCGCTCACGACCTGCTCGAGCAGATTATTCACCCCAGTAAAGAAATCAACGAACAGTTTGTTCCGGTCATTATAACCATGAAAAAGGGGGAAATCATCGCCGGCGTAGTCGTGAACATGAACGGCGATCGGGTCACGGTGAATACCGACATGTTCGACCCCAACCAACGCGTAAGTGTAAATCGTACCGAGGTTAAGAGCATCGAACCCTCAAAGGTGTCCCCCATGCCTCCAGGCCTGCTAAACCTGATGCGTGAAGACGAGGTGATGGATTTACTCGCCTATATCCTCAGCGGCGGAAACCCCAAGCACCCGGCGTTTAAATAAACCCTGTCTCCCCTAAAAAGTCATGGAATTAATCCTCATCCTCCTGCTGGCAATCCTCCTCAGCATGTGCCTGGGCTGGAGTGCTAAACATGAAGGGGCAAACGGACTGCAAAACACCGGTGTGAATGGCGAGAACGCCGGAAAATCAATCCGTATCATCGCTTACACCCGGCTCACGCTCATGGCCCTGTTCTTTGCGAGCGGTGTCCAGGCCGAGGACTGGCCCTTCTACCGCGGGCCCCAGTTTAACGGCTCTTCTCGTGAAACAGGCTGGAATCCGAAATGGCCGGACGGACAGCCGCCGGTAGCATGGCAACGAGATCTCGGTATCGGGGCCTCCAGTTTCACCATCGTCGGGGACCGGGTGTTCACCATGGGCAACAAGCACGACCAGGACATCGTCTGGTGCCTGGATGCCACGGATGGCCGGGTAATCTGGAAGGCCACCTATCCCTGTACATTTGAAAAACGCATGTATGAGGGCGGCACGGCGGCAACCCCCACGATTGACGGCGATCGGGTTTACGCCTTCAGCTACGACGGCCAGCTCGTCTGTTTGAACAAGGCGGATGGCCGGGAAATCTGGCGCAAACATATGGTCACGGACTACGGGGGTAAACGCTCCCGGTGGAAGTACGCGGGCTCCCCACTGATCATAGGAGACCAATTGTTTCTCGACATCGGGGGGAAAGGGAGTTCAACCATCTCCCTGGACAAATCGACCGGCGCAAAAATATGGGGTAATGGATCGGACAGCGCAGGTTATTCCACGATCATCCCTTTTGTAAACGGTGGTTCCGAGGCCCTGCTGGTCTTCAAGGGCAAGTACATGAACGCGCAGTCGCCGGGCGATGGAAAGGAACTCTGGTCATTGAACTGGAAGACCTCCTACGATGTAAATGCCTCCTCACCGATCCCGCTGGGAGAACATATCCTGATCACGTCCGGTTACCGGGGCGGCCGGGCGGTGCTGTACAACGTGAGCGAAAGCAAGCCACGGCAGGTATGGCGAAACGATGATATCAAAACCAAGATGAGCAGCGTCGTGGTCGCGGACGCTTGCGTCTACGCGGTCACGGAGGCGGGCGCCAGGCTCGTTTGTGCCGACCTGAAGACGGGCAAGACCCTGTGGAGCGAGAAGGGCACCGGGCAGTTCGGCACCCTCACGCATGCGGGCGACACCCTGATCGTGCTCACCGAGAGGGGTGAACTCTGGACGGTTAAACCCGACCGCAATCGTTTTTCACTGATCGCGAAGGGCCAGGTGCTCGAAGGCCGCTGCTGGGTCGCCCCAGCCATGGCCAATGGCCGTATTTATTGTCGAAATAATCGTGGATCCGCGGTCTGCGTTGCGGTAAACCGCTAAGGATTTTGCGGCTGAACATGAGCGAAAACACGGAGACAACGGGTTCGGGTGACAAGGTCAAGCTGAAAATTTCGGCGGAGCGAATCAATCAATTCTCCTGCACCAAGTGCGCGTCAACGATTGATACAGGTACGCAGGAAATCTTCTCCTCTACGGTCTGCCCGTCCTGCGGCGCCAGCCAGTTGGTGCCCGGCCAGATGGGTGACTTCCTGATCTACGAGGTGCTCGGACGGGGGGCGATCAGTGTGGTTTTTAGAGCCCTCGACACCCGGGATGGACAGACCGTGGCACTGAAGGTCAGTCACCGGATCGGGCGCAAGCCGGTCGAATTTTACGACGACTACCTGGGTGAAGCGAAGGCGACAAGTTTTCTCAATCATCCCAACATCGTTCACATTTTCGGCTACGGTTTCGCCAATCGATATCCCTACATCGCCATGGAGATCGTCGAAGGCGGAAACCTCAAGGACTTGATCACCAAGAACCTCTGGCTCAGCGAAAAGCGGGTGATGAAAATCGCCCTGGACATCACGCAGGGCCTGCACGTGGCCCTCTTGGCGGGCATCGTGCACGGCGACATGAAACCGGCAAATATCTTGAATCACCGTGACGAGGTCTACAAAATTGCGGACTTCGGAAACTGGAACATGAAGGGAAATCTGGAAAACCCCAGAATATGGGGAACGCCTTATTATATTGCCCCGGAAAAGGTGGAGCACAAAATCGAGGACAGCCGTTCCGATATTTACAGCCTGGGCGCCACGCTCTGGCATGCCCTTTCCGGCTACCCGCCGCACGAGGGCAAAAGCGTATCCGAAGTGATCCAGGCACACGTGAGGGAAGAAGTCCCGGATCTGCAGCATGCGAATATCACCATTTCCGTGGGTGCCGGTGCGGTGGTAAAAAAGATGATGGCGAGCGACCCGAGAGACCGTTTCCAGAATTATCCCGAGTTAATCAGCGCCATTGAGCAGGTATTGGCGGAAGAACAACTAAGGAGTACCTTGCCCGGGAGCACACCCGCGGAGGAGATATAGGGGCGTGATATGAAATCGCATGAAATCATGAAGGAAGTCCTGCGTGAACCCGGAGTAAAATCTGTTGCGGTCGACATGAACCTGTCCACCTCCCTCCTGTACAAGTGGAGCCAGGACCAGGACTCGGAGGATTCCAGCGGTGCCGACAGCCCGCTCGACCGCCTGATCAAGTTGTATGAAATTACGGGCGATGACCGCCTGGTGCGCTGGCTGTGTCAACAAACCGACGGCTTTTACAGCCCCAATCCACGACCGCACAAGACGGCCCCCCCCCTGCTTCAGGCCACCCAGTCCATTCTCCGGGAATTTTCGGAATTGCTCGAAGCCGTCTCCAGCAGCAGCGCGGATAACGGGGAGATCGATACCGAGGAAGCCGCGTCTATTCGCAAGGAATGGGAAGACCTTAAATCACTCGGCGAGACCTTTGTCTCCGCCTGCGAACGCGGCAACTACCAAGAAAATTAAGCGGATGGATAGAACCCGGCAGGGTTCATGCCGGACTTAGGTCGACGTCGCGGAAGCGGAAGGACCGTCGGCACCATTCAGCGGCACTGGATTCGCTATCCGATCGGCATATGAATTGTAGTGCGTGTAGCCGACTTCCCGCGCCAAGGCAACAGCCTGATCAAAGTCAGCCCCGACCTGGCCGGGCGAATGGGCATTCGAGCCGAAGGTAATCGGTATCTCCCGTTCGTGGGCCCAGCTGAGAATCTGCGGCGAAGGATAGATCTCGCCGACCTTGTCCCGCAAGCCCGAGGTATTGATTTCAATTGCCATCCCGGCCCGGGCGATCCGATCCAGGGTGGGAAGCACAAACTTGCGCTGCTCTTCATCGGGCAACTTTCGTCCGTTCTTCTTTGGCAAATCAAAGTGAGCGACCACGTCGTACAGGCCACACTCCGCCATCAGGGCGACCAACTTGTAATAGCGTCGATAGATCGGTATCAGTTCGTCCTTGTCGAAAAGGGTCTGTTCAGCCTTGTCGGTGGCCCAGAAAGACTGGTAATGCACCGAGCCCAGGACGATGTCCAGCGGGTGGGTATGCAGGAATTCATCCTGAAAGGACACGCATCCGGCATAAAAATCGGCCTCGACACCGAAGAGTAGCTGCTGTTTCTCCGCCGACTGGGCCTCCACAACCCATTCGCGATAGCGCTCGAAATCTTCCATCGACATGCGGTTTTCCGGATCATAGCCATGCGGTGTCGGGCAATGATCCGTTGCCGCCATCTGCTCCATATGGAGCTTGAGCGACTGGCGCAGGTAGTCGGCAGGACGACCTTCCGCATGCCCGCAGAGTTCGGTATGGGTATGGTAATCCGGTGGTAATCTGGATCCGTTTTCGGACATGGTTGATCATCTTAGGGGGAAATAGCCGGACAAGTCAACGGCCGAAAAAGCCGTGCTTCGGGTTCAGGCAAGTAATTTTCACCCATTTTTGGTTCAACGGAAAGCTTCCGCTGGTTTAGGGTCCAGCTGAACCGGAAACGCCACGATGAAATGGATCACCTACTTTTTATGCCTGAATTTTATATTGATAGCTGCCCCCGCCGAGGACCGGATCAAGCCCGCCATGGTGAAGATCTACTGCATCTCCAATTCACCGGATTATTACAACCCATGGAGCATGAAAGGGCCTCGTTCTTCCACGGGCTCTGGAGTGATCATCGATGGCAACCGTATATTGACCAATGCCCACGTGATCAGCAACCGAACCTACATCCAGGTCCGGCGTTTTGGCCAGGCCCAGCGTATCGAGGCCCGGGTGCTCGCAGTCTCCCACCATGCGGATCTCGCCTTGCTCGGCGTGGATACGCCCGGGTTTTTCGAGGGCGTGAAAGGGGTGGCACTGGGTGAGCTACCCGAAACACAGGAAGACGTGCTGGTATACGGATTTCCCATGGGGGGCGACACCCTGAGCACAACCAAGGGCGTGGTATCACGCGTTGAGCACATCCGCTATGCCCACAGTTCACTCCGCCTGCTTGCCGGGCAGATCGACAACGCGATCAATCCTGGTAACAGCGGTGGCCCGGTGATCTCCAGTGGAAAAATTGCCGGCGTGGTCATGCAGACCCTCGGCAACTCGGACAACATCGGCTACATGGTGCCGGTGAAGGTGCTGAAGCATTTCCTGAGAGATCTTGAAGATGGACACTATGATGGATTTCCCAGCCTGGGCATCAAGTTGCAGGACATGGAGAATCCCGATCTGAGACGCAAGTATAAGGTGAACGAAGGAATGACCGGCGTCCTCATCACCCAGGTCCTCAAGGACTCCCCGGCCGATGGCCTTCTCCAGCCCGGCGACGTGATGACCCATCTCGAGAATTACGACATTGCGAATGACGCCACGATTGAGTTCAGGCCGGACGAACGCACCAGCCTCAGCTTCGCGCCACAACAGTATCAACTGGGCGAGACGATAAAGGCCACGGTCCTCCGCAAGGGCCGGGAACTGGAAGTGGATATCGCACTCTCCCGCATAAGCGATGCCGACCTGATCGTGGCCAACGAGCAATACGATCTTGCCCCGGCCTACTTCATCTATGGCGGACTGGTGTTCTGCCCCCTGTCGAAAAACCTGCTCAAGGAATGGGGAAGCAGCTGGTTTAACAACGCGCCCAAGCACCTGGTGGCCGAAATCATAAACAATACCGCCCGGAAGGATAAGGATGAAATCATCGTCCTGCTCAAGGTTCTCGCCTCCAGCATGAACCAGGGCTACCACACCTTGAGCATGCTGATCGTCGAGGAGGCGAACGGGACAACCTTGCGCGGATTGAAACACCTGAGTGAGATTTGTGAGAACCCGGATGGCGGGGAATTTCTTGAATTGAAAACCCATACCGGCCGGGTCCTCGTGCTCGACCGCAAGAAGGCAGAAGAAACCGAGGAAAAACTGCTGCAGATCTATCGGATCAAGAAGGATCGAGGCGGGTTTTAGCCGGTAGATTTCGGGCTCAATCCCCGTGCGCATGAAACCGTAACGGTGATCAAGTGATGGATGTGCCCCGGTTAGCGGCGAAGGGAGCCCAGCTTCTTCCATTTTTTCCTTGCGTCAAAAAATCCCCCAACGTTCAGTATATAGGTGGAAGACGGGCATGGTGCCCGAAAATCCGGACAAGGCCCGGAATAGTTGGTCCCAGCCTTAGATAAATAAGTGGAGTTAATTATGAGAAAAGTACTGATTGCAGGCATGATGCTTGCCTTGGCCGGCCTCTTCGGCACGGCCTACGCCAAGGACGACGCGAAACCTGAAAAGAAGAAGCGCATTGACCCGGCCGAGCGCTTCGCAAAGATGGACAAAGACGGCAACGGCCAACTGACCCTCGAAGAATTCCTCGGCAAACGTGCCTCCAACGAGGAAGCCAAGAAAAAAGGTGCCGTGTACTTCAAGAAGAAAGACAAGGACGGCAATGGCACCCTGAGCAAGGAAGAAATGGCGGCCAAGCCCGAAGGCGGAAAAAAGAAGAAAAAGAAGGACGCCACGAAGTAACTTGCGTTGGCCCTATCCATTCGATCAAGGCCCTTCTTACGAAGGGCCTTTTTCATGGACCCGGGCAGAGCGATTGCGCTCGGGAGAATTTCGCATCCCTGGTTGCCAGCCGGTACCGGCTGATGCCTTTCACAGGAAAGAACAACCCTTGCCAGATGACAGGAAGAAACCTACGCTCCAGGAATGAAGAACAAAGAACCGCTATCCCGGCGCCGTTTTCTCGCCACATCCAGTGCCCTGCCCCTGCTCGCGCAGGCGGCTGAAGCACCCCTGCGCGTCGCGGTCATCGGCCACACCGGCCGCGGCAACTACGGCCACGGCCTGGACACGGTCTGGCTGAAGGTCCCCGGCGCAAAGATCGTGGCTGCAGCCGATGCGGACGAGAAGGGCCTCGCCAAGGAACTCAAGCGGTTGAAAATCAATAGCGGCTTTGCCGATTACCGCAAAATGCTTCAACAGGTGAAACCCGATATCGTCGCTATTTGCCCCCGGCACGCCGACCAACGGAACGACATGGCCGTCGCTTCCGCGGAGGCCGGGGTCAAGGGCATCTATATCGAAAAGCCCTTCTGCCGCACGCCGGGTGAAGCCGATGCCATCCTCGCCGCCTGCGCCAGGCACGACACCCGGCTCGCGATCGCCCACCGGAATCGCTACCATCCCGTTCTCCCGGTCATCGACCGCATGATCGCCGAGGGCCAAATCGGAAAACTACTGGAAATACGCGGGCGCGGGAAGGGTGACCGACGGGGAGGCGGCGAGGACCTCTGGGTACTTGGCTCGCATGTCATGAACCTCATTCATTATTTTGGCGGCAAGCCATTGGACTGCTCCGCCTTGATGCTCCAGGACGGACAGCCTGTCACGGCCACGGACGTAAAGCCCGGTGCCGAGGGCCTCGGCCCCCTGGCCGCAAACGAGCTCCACGCGCGCTACCGCATGGAGCGCGGGGTCACCGCCTATTTTGATTCCATCGCCAACGATGATACCCAGAACGCCGGCTTTGGCCTCCAGCTTATCGGCAGCAAGGGGGTCATCAATTTCCAAATGGACATCGAGCCGCTTGCCTACCTGGTACCGGGGAATCCCTTTCAGCCCGCCGATCAGCCCCGGCCCTGGGTACCCATTTCCACCGCGGGGCCGGGAAAGCCCGAGCCCCGTACGGACATTGTTGAGATGATCCATCATCACGGCCTGCCCGCACGGGATCTCATCGCATCGATTGAGGCACATCGTGAACCGACCTGTAACGCCGGGCAAGCCGCGATGACGGTTGAAATGATCTGCGCCGTATTCGCCTCCCACCAGCAAGGCGGCCGCAGGGTTGATCTCCCGCTCGCAACCCGGGATAACGCCCTCACCCGCCTGCGGTGAAGCATAGGCAAGCCACCCTCGATCCGGCAGCCCACAACAGCATCTACCCAGTACTTATCGAATGAATGCCGGTTGATCGGCGCGGAGTTGCTCCAGGAGCTTCTGCACGAGCTCGGGGTGCCTTGATGCGACGTTGCGCGTTTCGTGGGGGTCGGCGGAGTGGCTATACAGCTCCACCGCGGGCGATCCCTTGCTGTACTCCGTGATGCGCCAGGCACCACTGCGCAAGGTACGGCCGTTTTTCCAATAGCCGAGGGCCCCGTTCTTACCCGGCGCAGCGGGATCCTCCAGCAGGCGAACGAAGCTGCGTCCGGTCAGGTAGGACGGCGCGGGAGCCCGGCAGAGTTCCGCGATTGTCGGGTAGATATCCAGGGACTCGATGACCCCTTCGGTGGGGACGCCGGGGTGCTTCATGCCCGGGGTACGAACGATGAATGCGCTCTTGAGGGCACGGTCGTAAAGACTGTGCTTCCCCCAGATGGCGTTGTCCCCCAGGTGCCAACCATGGTCACCCCAGACCACAACGACGGTGTTCTCGCGAAGGCCCTGTTCATCCAGGGCAGCGAGAACCTTACCCACCTGGGCATCCGTATAGCTGACGCAGGCGTAGTACGCATGACGAAGTTTGCGCAGGTGCGCGGGATCGTTCCGGCGGTCATCGGAGCGGTGTCCGTACTTGAACATTTCCCCGCTGCTGTGCCAGGAAGCCTTGTTGATCCCCTCCGGCTTGCCGGGCGCGGGGGCGAGCTGGATCTTTGAGCGATCGTAAAGGTCCCAGTACCTTTTCGGTGCGGTAAAGGGTAGATGCGGCTTAAAAAATCCGACCGCGTAAAAAAAGGGCTTCTCCCCGGCCTTCAAGGCCTTGAGCTTGGCCACAGCGGCTTCGGCGATCCATCCGTCGGGATAGGATTTGTCATCGCCCTCGTGCATTTCCACCGGCGGCCAGGGCGTCTTGTTTTTCTGCCGCTGCGTCCGACTCGTCCCATCCGCATATGCGAAGAAGGTATCCCACCCCGTTACCCACCGGCCCAGGGGCATCGCCGTATCATCCCAGCTGAAAGGCATTTCCAGCGGACCGTCACCATCCCCTCCGTAGGGATAGACCTTCCCGTCGGGGGAATGACTGACCTTGCCGATGCTAGCCGTGGTATACCCGTTCTTGCGAAGGAGTTGCGGCAGGGTGTGCGCATCCGGGGTATCGGTCTTCGGCAGCATGCTGAAGGATCCATTACCCAAAGCACCGGACTTCGACGGGCGCCGGCCTGACCATAAAGCAAAACGGGAGGCACCACAGGTGGGAACCTGCACATAATGGTTCCGAAACAGGCGGCCGGTCGCAGCGAGCTTATCGAGATTCGGGGTGACCATGATGTCCTCCCCGTAGCAGTTGAGCTGGGGGCGCAGGTCATCGATGCAGATGAAAAGCACGTTCGGCCGCTCGCCCCGCGCTAAAAGGGCGCAGAGGGCAACAAGGAGGAACCATTTATTCATGGGGACGGAATAGCATGCCCCCCTGGATTACGGAAAGGGGTTTCGATGGTCAAAGCACCTCTACGAACCATCGCGGAGTTCCTGCAGGCTCGGGGGCGTAGTGCGGTCGTCGACATATATCATGCGTTGTTTAAACTCTTCTTCGCCATTATAATACCAGTACAGCGCACTGCTGCCATCCCTGGAGACCAGGATGGTCACCTGGCGTACAGCCTGGTTCCCGAGATCCTGGCGAATAACCAGGCGCGTCCCGGATACGGTCTCCCCCAGTACCCGGTATTCACCGCGCAGCAGAAAATGATCCTCGAAGTTATCGAGCATGGCCACGTTTCCCGAGCGCAGATCGCCGTCCGTGGGGCTGAAGAAGAATTCATACGATGGCAGCTCACTCCGCGAGTAGAGTTGCCAGTGACCGATTAAACGCTTGGAAGGAGAATCCAGCAGCCGACTATTTTTCGAGGCTTCCTGGTACTTGACGAAATTCAGGGCAGCAAGCCCACAGATGATCAGGACCGTGAGAACCCTCCAGGGGGTCATAAGGGGTCGTTTCATAGGTCAAGCAACGCATAGGCGAAATGGATTCACGCCCATTGTGGCCCGGTTAACTGCTCCATGCTGAATTTCAAGCATCTGGCTGACCGGGCACATAACTGCGTTGGTTCTCACTGATCCGATCGAGCAGCGGCTGCAACAGAGTGTCCGGTACTTTCAACCCTCCCCCCCCCTGGCCGATGGACATATCCGGGGTGATCGCCCCGTGGAAATCGGAGCCCCCCGTCATGACCAGGTTACACTTCTTCGCCACGGTCGCCATCTCGCGTTCCTGTTGAGGTTGGGAGTCGGCGTAGTACACTTCCAGCCCACCCAATCCGTACTCGGCCAGTTCATCGATCGCAGCAATGAATGCTTTCTTCTTCAGCTTAACCGTCGAGGGATGAGCGATCACCGGTACACCGCCGGATTCTACGATCAAATCAATGCAGGCGAGCGGAGAAAGCTTGCGCTTGGGGGAATAGCCCGACCGACCCTCGGACAAATATTTTGTAAAGGCCTCGTGCCGGTTCTTTACATAGCCCTTGCGCTTTAAAGCCATAGCGAAATGGATGCGACTGATGTCAGCCCCGCCCGAAGCCGCCTCCAGATCCCCCCAGGTGAGGCGGATCCCAACGCTGTTCAACCTGGAAAGGATCTCGTTATTTCGGGCATGAACCCCGCCGCTGAGCCAGACCAGGTGTTCCCGCAAAATATCCGACTCCGGGTTGATACCATAGCCCAGGAAATGCATCGCGCCCCGGCCCCAGTCGGAATCCAGTTCGATGGCGGGGATTATGCACAAGGAAGCCCCCATGGCCGCCTTGACCATATGGCTGAACCCTTCCACCGTATCGTGATCCGTGAGGGCCATGGCACTCAACTTGATACGAATGCCTTCGGCAATGAGCTCTTCCGGAAGCCAGGTGCCATCCGAAAAGGTGGAATGCATATGCAGGTCGATCACGCCGGGTCACACCTCCAGAATAAAGACCCTGTTTTCAACACCCGGTCATCCCGTAACAACAGGAAACATCATGGTCGCGGTGGTTCCCTCGCCCTCGCCGCTACTCAACTCGAGATAGCCCTTGTGCTCCTCGACGATATGCCGCGTGATGGGCAGCCCGAGCCCGGTCCCCTTGCCTTCCGGCTTGGTGGTGAAATATTTGTCAAAAATACGCTCCATGACATCGGGCGGAATCCCGGGTCCATTGTCGACCACCTCAAGGATAAGCTGCTGGCCCTTGCGATTGCAACGGATCTGGATAAGGGGATCCCGGGTATCATCCACCGCCTGGATCGCGTTGGTTATCAAGTTGTGGATCGCGCGTAACAACTGTGGCCGGTCACCAAGGATGACATCCTCGTCGCCCAGTTCGATCAGGGATTCAATCCGAACCGCTTGTGAAAAAGCAAAGGGCTCGACAAACAAAACGACCTCGGACAAGAGGCCCTTGAAAACCAGGTTTTCAAACGTGGTCGGTGTGTCCGCCGATTGCTTGTGCCAGACCTCGGCCAGGTCCTGGCAACGCTCGACACCCTTCTCGATGCTTTCGACGTACTCGTAGGCATGATCAAACTCCACGCCGTGAGACTCCTTTGCCGTGTCGAGCTGATCGTTGAGCAACCCGACGTAACCCAAAATAATAGAAAGTGGATTCTTGATATCATGAAGCATCTCGGCGGACATCTTCCCCAGGGACGCATCCTTCTCCTTTTCCGCGAGCTTGTGGATCAGGTTCTCGTTGAGTCGTTGCAGGTCACGCACGGCATCTGCCTTGCGATGGTTCATGGAGGCCTTGCTGATCTGCGTCCCGATGGTGTTCATCATCTCGCGCGCATCGAAAGGTTTCTGCATATAATCATTGGCCCCGAACCGCAAGGCCTTCTGAGCGGTCTCAACATCCCCGTAACCGGTGAGCATGATGATCGGAATCTGGTCGTTCAACTTGCGAATTTCCTGTAGACCCTCAATACCCGATTTTCCAGGCATCTTGATGTCCATGATAATCAAATCGGGATCGATGAGTGCCAACTGCTCGATTCCTTCATCAACCCCGCAAGAGGTCGTGACCCGGTAATCGTTTTTGAGAAGAATACGTAAACTTTCACGCGGTCCTAATTCATCGTCGATGACGAGAACGGTCTGTGTGTCCATGGATTCTGATTTCATACCGCTCGATATTACCCGGTGTTGACGACGGCCCCGAGGACCAGGCTGTCGCGCACTTCACTGAGCCCATACGTAACATTAGCACGATTTGTGCCAGAGACAGGTATATAGGGGGGATAAAGCCCTCAATCAATATTATAACGCCCCGGGGCGATGATTCCACCCGGATCAAAAACCCGCTTCAACCGCCTGACATACTGCCAATAAGGAGATTCCGAGTCGACGACCTGGTCCATGGATTGAATCCCCACCCGATAGGGTGGGCAGCCGATCCGGATAAAATGGTCGGTGAGTTCGCGTACACAATTGTGCGCATCTTCGACCTGTTCGGGGACGCGCTTATCAAATGCGATGCTGATCACAAGTTCCATGGCCGAGCCGTCTACGAGGTTGGCGGTAACCGCGGGCACAAAACCGAATCCACCTGCGCGCTCCTCAATCACGGCCACCTGCTCGGCCAGAAAGGATCCGTCTACCGGGATGTAGGGCAAGCAGTAGAGACTACCCGCGTGAGAGGAATCGACCTCCTCCCATAGGGCACGATCGGGGATCTCCCCCAGTGGTTGATACACGCTGCCCAGTGCCCCGCTGGAAGGACGATTCGCAGCGAATCCAAAAAGCGGCTCGATGGCATTCACCAAGGCACGGCGTGGGCTCTTCGGACGCAGGAGCCGCCGTGCGAATGCCAGGTGTCCATCGGACAATACGCGAACCTTGCAGAATGGGCGCAGATGCTTCCGTATCAAGCGCGTGGCACGCCTGACCATGCGCCGGTCCCCCTGCAGGGGGAGGATGGCGCTCCAGGGACCAAAACCCTGCTGGTCCAAAAGCAGTGATGCCTCCTCCAGGCAGGCGGGTCTGGTCTTTTCGGGGAACAGTAATTGCAATTCCGCAGCCACGAGCGGCTCCAGGGTGCTGCGGGTGCGTGCCCGGTTTGCGAGATGCGTGACGGAATGAATCAACCCGGCCTGATACAATGCCCGCATGGCGTCAACGAATGCAGGCAGCATGTCCGCTGCGGACATACGACATAAAATAGACTGCGCGCAATCGGGGGTATGGATCAACTGGAATCCGGCCGCGGTAATGACACCCAAATTGGATTGATAGAACAAACCATCCAGCGACGGGCCGTGACCATAACGGTACAGGTGGGTCATCCGGCTTCCGGGAACATGGCCGAAGCCCGTCTGCAGCAATTCGCCATCTCCCAATACGACCTCAAGGCCACTCAAACTGTCGGTGCGGGTTGCCATGTAACCGACTCCGCGCTCCAAGGCATTGCCGATGATACTGGTCTGTTCAGAAGAGCCCGTGACATTCAGGGCCAGGGAAGGATGGTGCTGGGCCAGAAATGCGGCCAGTTGTTGTTGCGTGACGCCCGGTTCAATGACCGCATATCCGTGCTGCTCATTGACTTCGCGAATGCGATTCATCCGCGTCAGGACCAGCAAGGCCGCTCCATCCCGCACCGGCAAGGCGGAACCCAGGCCCCAGTTCTTGCCGGTACTGACGGGATTAAGCGGGGACCGGTGCTGCTGGGCGATACGGACGATCTCTTGAACTTCATCCACCGTCTCCGGGTACAAGACGCACCGCACATCGCGATGCAACCCAAGGGTGTTGGCCAGAACGGGGCCCATGCGATCCGCATCATGGACACATCGTTCGTCGCCAAGGAGCAGCTCCCAGGCTGTTACGGCGGCCGGCCAGTCGGCCTCAACCGGTTTGGACTCAGGGGGCATCGACAGACCTCAACATGGGCCAAGCCTAATTAAGCAGGGGGCGGAAGCAAGCTTGGGATTGTCCCATGCGTCCCTATCAGAACCCACAAGAATCATGACCCGGGCTAGAAGGTAACATTCAGGGTCAATTCAAGGAGGTGGGACTCCAGGTCGTACGAACCGACGCCCGCAGGATGTACGTTACTCGTTATATCGATGTCATCGTAGATGCTGTACGCGTAACCGAGGTCCACCTGGATGTCATCCAGGTGGACACCCAGGCCCAGGGAGAGCACGTGGCGATCGGCATCCGGGATGGTCGGTGCCAGGGTCAGGTCGGGAATGGGCGTCTCCAGAAAGGCGTAACCGGCCCGCAGCGTAAAGGTTTCGTCCAGTTGGTAATCCCCACCGAAAAACAGGTTAACAATATCGTCCCAGTTTTGCGGAATGGACGGGGGGAAGAGCCCTGCCGCGTTGTTCACGCCCAGGTCAACCGGCAGCACATCATACGAAGAGTATTCGATCCACTCGAGATCAGCCCCCACGCGCAGCTTTTCATTGAGCTGGATGCCGTACCCGGCCCCGACTCGATTGGGGAATTCAATCTCAGACCCGAAAGAGCTCTCGGAGGCGACCAGGCCGCCCAGCGGAGCGGGTATCCCACTCAGATTGAAATCCCCCTCATAATCGACCTTGACGGATGACCGGTAGCTCAGGCCGATGCGCTGCCGTTCATCGAACTGGTAAAGCAGGCCGATGTTTGCACCGACGCCGGTGCCATCCCCGCTGGCTTCGGCCATGCCGGGAGGGGTTGAGGGAAGGCCCGTGACCGCCGACCACGGGAATACCTGCTCAAAACTGAGCTCGGACCAGAAGATATCGGCCCCCACCCCGTACGAGAGTTTTTCATTTATTTTCCCCGCAAGGGTCGGATTGAAATTAAGCGTAAGCATTTCCGCATTATGCGGAAAGGCACCCGCAAAAGGGCCATCCACGTCCCAAACGGTCGATTGTCCATGCGGGGTGGAAATGCCGAGGCCCAAGGTGAGGTTCTTGTCCGCGAGCGGATAGACGGCAAAGAGGTTGGGAAGCCATTTATCGTTATCACGGGTATTCCCCGTACGGCCGGCAGGGCCGGTAAATTGGGCGTCCACCAAGCCGAGCGTCAACGAGGCATTTAACGACCTCTCGAGCTCGAGGAGGTTTGCGGGGTTATACGACATGGCGCCCCCGTCCTCACCGTACACGTAATTTCCCCCGCCCCTCCCGAGGTAGGCCGCACCAACCGGGGGATTATTGAATCCATTGGCCAGGATGGGGCCCGAGAAGGGGCTGATCATCACAAAAAAACTGATCCCCACTATGCTGAACAGGTGTTTCATCGACCTTCCTCCTTGTTAGAGATAAATCACACAGTCGGTGCATCAAATCCTTAAACAACTGCGATGCCAAGCACAATTACCACATCATACGGCCATGAGGATGCCGTATCCTACCACATATAGCCCTACTGGGGCCATACGCCAATATTGCACATCCGGGGAAGCTGACCTATAGTCAGGTATGATTCAACGTCCAAAGGCCCGGATAGTGATCACAGGAATGGGCGTTGTAGCGCCCAATGGGAACGACAAGACCTCCTTCTGGCTCAGCATCCTCGGTAAACAGAGCGCGATTGGTAAAATTACCCTGTTTGAATCGGATGACTGCCCCGTCACCATTGCCGGGGAAGTTTCGAACTACGACCCGAGCCGATATTACAAAGGTCAAATCCGTCCCAAGCGAATGGCACGCCAAACGTCCTTTGCCATCGGGGCAACCTCCATGGCCTTTGACGATGCAGACCTCTGCCCGGAGGAGATTGGCCCGGAGAAGACCGTACCCATTGTGCTGGGGGTCAGTACCGGGGCTCCCGAGGCCTTGGAAAACAACATGTTCCGCCTCTTTAAGCACGGGCCGAAAAGGATGTCGCCCTATGCCATTTCCGGATGTGCCCCGCAAAACGTGGGCGTTGTTTTAAGCGAGCAATTGAGATTGGAAACGGAAGCCATCACCCTCTCCACCGGGTGTGGTGCAGGTCTTGACGCGATCGCGACCGCTGCAGACCTAATCCGGTCTGGACGCACAGACATAGCCATAACCGGCGGCACGGACGCCCCGATCACGGAATTCACCATGTCCAGCCTGGCCGCGGCGGGCATGGTCGTGAAATACGAGGGGGATCCTTTGCAATCCAGTCGACCTTTTGATGTCAACCGGACAAGCGGCATCTTGTCCGAGGGTTCCGGGATGCTGATCCTTGAAAACTATGACCACGCGCTGTCCAGAGGGATCCAGCCCTATGCCGAGATTACCGGCTATGGCAATGCCATGGACCGCCCAAACGAAATACCTGGAACGGGCCTGGAAAGATCCATGCAAAAGGCGATGGACAATGCCGGGTTACGTATTCAAGACGTCGATTACATCTCTGCGCATGGTCCCGGAGACCGATTGCTCGATGTATCGGAAGTCGATGCGATTAAACAGGTTTTTGGGGAAAGGGCCTATCAATTCCCGGTCAGCTCCATCAAGGGCGTCCTCGGAAATCCTTTTGCCGCTGCAGGACCCCTCCAGGTAATCTCCTGCGCACAGGCTTTTCGGACCAACTTCATCCCGCCGACCGCAAACCATACCGAACCCGATCCCAAGTGTGACCTGGATTTCGTCTCCGATCTCGCGAGAAAATCCGAATTAAGCACCGTCCTGGTGAATTCACATGGAATGGGCGGGGGAAACTCCACGCTCGTGCTCGAGCGATTCACGCCCTAACCCAAGGAGCGGACGCAGGACTATTCAGGAGGGAGCCTGCACAAAAACGTACAATATTCTTGCCCCATTTCCTTTTATAATAGATGAAATTCTGTTAATAACCTGTTGATAAATCCATGAAAACGATAGGTTTGGAAAAAATTCCAAGCCCTCCAAATCAATCGACCTGTGAGCCCGCTGCTTATACTGAGTTTGAATGCCGGCATTAACTGCCTGGTAGGGATATTGGTCTATTTGACGAACCCGTCACGTGGCCAGAACCGGGCTTTCCTGTTGCTGACGCTCGTCCTCGGTTGCTGGAACCTGGCCGTCATCGGGGCCATCCTCTCCGATCGCCCCTCCCAGGGAATGCTGATGATCCGCCTCGCCACCGTTTCGGTTGCATTTATACCCGCGGTTTTCCATATTCTCTGCCTGGCGATCACCAATCCTGATGCGCCCAGTGCCACGGTCCTGAAAAAGGCGCGGGGGACGCTCTTCGCATGCCTGGTGGCCGGGCTTATCAGCTTTACGTCCTTCTACATGAGCGGAGCGACGCTGGCGCATTCGGAATTTGGCATGAGGCCTCTTCCACAACCCATCTACGGCCGGGGCTTCCCCCTGTTCTGCCTGATCCACCTGGCCATCTCCATCAGGATCATCGCCATTTTCATACGCGCATTCAGGGATGCAACGGGCTCGCGGAAAAACGAATTGCAATTCATTCTTCTCGGGGTGGCCGTGATGACCCTCTCCGGCCTGTTCATCGCTCTCGCCCTGCCCCGCATCTATGGCACCACGGATGTCCAGCAGTTTGGGCCGTTGTGCAGTACAGGGATGAACTGTATTATCGCCTACGGGATAGCCACCCGGCGAATAATGGATGTAGCAAACGTTCTGCGCACGGTAACCGCGTATATGTTATTGGCCGTGTACCTCGTCGGAGTCTACGCCCTGGCGTGGTATGTTGTGGCCTTCATCAATCGGCACACCGTACAGACCCCATTGCCCCTGGCCCATCTGGTCGCCGCCCTGGCCGTTGCCTACTCCATGGCACCAGCCAACGGGATGTTGCAGCGTTTTGCCAATCGCCTCTTCATCAATATGACCCGGGTGAATGTGAGTACGACACTCCAGCAGGCGAGTGACCTCCTGTACTCCATCAGCACCATGGATGAGTTAATGGGAAAATTTGGAACCTTTGTCTCGGAAGCGATCGGTACCGACCAAGTATACCTCTTCATGAAGACGGGTGATTATTACACCTTAACCTATCCGGAAGAGCTGGAAAACACGGACCCGGTGATCCGGGGAAACAGCGCCATCGCCCAATACTTCGCACAAACCGACAAACCCTTGTGCCTGGACACCCTTAAACGTCACCGGGAAAACCCTAAAAGACGCTCGATTATGATGGATATGCGGGCGTATTCCGCCGAACAGGCCGTCGCCATCCGCTCCAAGACGGATGCAACGGGCATCATGCTGCTGGGACGCAAGCTGTCCGGGCGCGTTTACAATGCGGAAGAGACCGACGCCATACAGATTCTTGGCCGACACCTCGGCACCGCGATCGACAACGCGGAATTGTACACGGAGACCCAGAACGGGAAAATATACAGCGAAATGCTGCTCGACCACATGGTAGGGGGGGTAGTCGCCGTCAGCACGAGACGCCAGATCACCGTTTTCAATGCCGAGGCACAGCGTATCCTGGGGAAAAAGCACGCCGAGATGATCGGCAGCCCGATCTCCATATTGCCCGAAGACATCGCCAGCTTGCTGGACGAAACCCTGACCCGTAAAGAGGGCGTCCGCGACCAGGATTACTTTCTTCCGACCGAAACGAAGGAGAACGAAATCCCCATCCGGGTGAGTTCTGCCGTGTTCCACGGCCACGATGACAGCGAACTGGGCGCCTTGCTCATCATCAACGACCTCACGGCCATCCGCAAACTGGAGGAACAACTGCTGCTGAGTGACCGCCTGGCCTGCATCGGCACCCTTTCCGCCGGCATGGCCCACGAGATCAAGAACCCGCTGGTCGCGATCAAGACCTTTGCCCAATTGCTGCCAGAGCGTTACCAGGACGATGACTTCCGAGATACCTTCTCACAGATTATCAATGACGAGATCACCCGTATCGACTCGATAGTAAACCAGTTGCTCAGTTTTGCCCGGCCGACCAAGCCCGCACTGGAACCCATGAGCCTGTGCCAAGTGCTCGACAAGACAACCACTCTTGTGCAACAACAACTCAAAACCTTCTCGGTGTCACTCAAGCTACAACTGCATGCAAACGAAGATCAAATCCTCGGCGATAAGGACCAGTTGGAACAGGTCTTCCTCAATTTCATATTGAACGCCATCGACTCCATGAAAGACGGTGGAACCTTGACCCTTCGAACAGAAAGCCTGGAGGAAACCACGCACTGGCGTGGCGTGTACGAAACGAAGGGTAAAATCCGGGTTTCCATCTCCGACACCGGCCACGGCATTTCCAAAGAAAACATTCCCCATGTCTTCGATCCCTTTTTCACCACCAAGAGTCAAGGCACCGGGCTTGGATTGGCCGTTGCGCACAGCATCATAGAGGAGCATCATGCTATTGTGGTAACGGAAAGCGAGATCGACGTGGGCACCACCTTCCACATCACCTTTCCCCTCGTCATGCAGGAGGCCCCCGCGTGAACACGGATTACGAGTGCTTTCTCTATACGGGCGACGCGGAATGGTCCCAATATATCACCGGGATGCTTAAGACGTCCGCCCGTGTCCAGGTCACCATGGATCCCGATGACCTTCGACATCAACTGACCGCCTACTCCCCCTGCCTGGTGCTGTATGACCTGCGCGCCGACAACAACCTGCAATTCCTCCGGGAAATCATGCAGAAATGGGATAAAAGCCTGTTCATCGGTTTCGGCCAGGACAATTCCGCCCCGGTACTGGAAGCGGATTCCATCGGGATTTATACCACCGAAGAACTGAATGTCCCCCGCAAACGTCTGCAGTCCCTGCTCAGGCGAAGCCTCGAACACCTGCAAACCATTGAAGAGATCCAGCAGATAACAATGGAGGAGAAAAGTAGTACCTACGCCAATCCCGTGCCCACGACGCAGGTGCAAGCGAAAACCAACTTCACGCTCCAGCATTTTTCCCAGACCGCTCGCACCTTGTCGGACATTGACCTGTTACTGCAGCGCGTCGTCGAAGGCGTGGAGGCCTCGATAAAGGTCGCCCGCACCGGCATCTTTCTCAAGGATCCCGAGCGGGGGAATTACCGACTGAAGTCCGGACTGAAGTGCTCCAAGGCGACCAGTGAAAAGACCTACGACTTCGACCACCCGCTGATCGCCCTGCTGAAGGCCCACCCCAGCATTATCTGTCGCGGGAACCTGTCCCATATCGACGACCGGGCGACCCGCCGGAAGGTTGAACAGGAACTCGTATTCCTCGGGGCAGAAGTAATCATCCCCATTTTTGCCCAGGGAGATGTAACCGCTTTTCTTTTTCTCGGACCCCGCCTCATAGGCAAGCCCTATGCGCAACAGGATCTTGAGGACCTCATCGTCGTATCCGACCACATCTCCACCACGCTGGAAAATGCGCTCCTGTACGAAGAAGTCGCCGTCCAGCGCCTGCTGGCCACCACCCTGCTGCAGACCATCCCCAGCGGAATTGTCGCTATCAACCGCGATGGCACCATCCGATGGTTTAACGATGCAGCCAGTCATATTCTCGACCAGGTGGTGGACCAGGTAATCGACAAGCCGGTTGAGGTTCTCGGCAGCTCACTCACCGACGTACTCCGCCGAACGACGGGCAGTGATCTTCCGGTTATCGAAAAGGAATGGACCGAACCAGCCACCGGACGCACACTCAAGGTTGAATCCCGGAAACTCCTCAACAACGATGAGTGCGTCGGAGCTGTCGCCATCATCCGTGATCGCACCAACGAGATATGGCTCGATGAGAAAAACATGCGAGCGGAACGCTCTGCTTTCTGGGCGGAACTGGCGGCCGCGATGTCTCACGAAATCCGCAATCCCCTCGTCGCCATCAACACCTTCGCCCAGTTGCTTCCGGAACGATACGATGACGAGGAGTTCCGCAACCAATTCAGTATCCGGGTGCAAAGTGAAGTGCAACGCCTGAACAATATCATCACGCAAATTAACGAGTATGGCGATCCACCCGACCTGGAGTTCCAGTCGGTCCGCATGCGCGATGTGCTGGACAACACCCGGGCATGTATTGAAAAGGATCAGGCAAGCGAACGGGAATTCACACTCGAATTTGACCTGCAGAATCCCAACTGCCAAATCCAGTGCGATGCAAGCGCCTTGACCGATTGCTTTACGCATCTTATCCAGAATGCCATCGAGGCCTCAGAAGATGAGTCCCCTGTCATCCGGGTCTGCGTCCGCGAAATTTGCGACGAATCAGATCCGCGTATCGAGATTCTGATCGAGGACAGCGGACGCGGAATCCCTGAAGAGATACAGACAAAAATATTTTCCCCTTTTTGCACCACCAAAGCACGCGGGATGGGACTGGGGCTTCCGATTGCCCAGCGCACGGTGCTTGATCATAACGGGAAAATCCAAATCGAGTCCGATCCGGCCGGAACCAAAGTTTCAATCACCCTCCCGGAAGGGTAGGAGCACAGACTCAGGAGATCCCATGCGAAAAATCCTTGTAGTCGATGACGAACAGGGGGCGCGTGAATCGCTCAAGGCGATTTTCAGCGACAAGTTTAATGTAAAACTCGCGGAAAATGCCGAGCAGGCACTCAAGCGCCTTAGCCGGGACACCTTTGACCTGGTATTACTCGACGTGGTCATGCCCGGGAAGGACGGGCTCACCTTGCTGGATGAAATCCGTGCCATGCATGCGGACCTGCCCATCATCATGTGCAGCGCATCAACGAATGTGAAACCCGTGGTTGAAGCCATCAAGCGGGGTGCCTGTGATTACATCACGAAGCCGTATGACGTTGACGAAATTCGTCACCTTGTCGACCGCGTGGTCGAGGCCCGACGTCTATACAGGCAGGTCGAAGTCCTCCAGGGCGAAGTCTACCAGGAATACCCGGTCGAAGGTATTATAGGCGAGTCCGCTTCATTCAAGAAAGCTCTGACCGATGCCCAGAAGGCCGCAGATTCTGACGCATCCGTGCTCATCACGGGTGAAAGCGGCACCGGTAAGGAACTAGTCGCCCGCCTCGTGCACATGCAAAGCACGCGAAGGCGGGAACCCTTTGTAGCTGTACACTGCGGCGCGCTGGCGGAGACCCTGATGGAATCCGAGCTCTTTGGCTATGAAAAGGGTGCCTTTACCGGCGCGGAAAAACGCAAGCTCGGCCGCTTTGATCTCGCGGGAGACGGGACGCTTTTCTTTGACGAAGTAACGGAAATGTCACCGGCCACCCAGGTTAAACTACTGCGCGTCCTGCAGGAAAAGGAATTTATGCGCGTTGGCGGAACCCAGATCATCCAGACCAACATCCGCATCATTGCGGCTTGCAACCGGATCATCAAGGACTATGTCGCAGAGGGCAGGTTTCGCGATGACCTTTTCTACCGCTTAAGCGTGGTACCGATCCACCTTCCGCCCCTGCGGGACCGCGACGAAGACATCCTGCTCCTGACAAAGAGCTTTATCGAGATGTTCCGGGCCACCATGGACGTGAAGACGGAAGCTTTCGACGCGCGATCAGAGGAATTGATGCTCAAGTACCCTTGGCCGGGCAACGTTCGGGAATTAAAGAATATCGTCGAGCGGATGCTGGTACTGCATGGCGAGCAGCAGACGATCCGGTCCGAATTCCTTCCATCCGAATTTCACACCAGACAGGCCCCGATCGACCTTCCGGAAGGGGCGCTCGATGCGGATCAGACCCTGGAAGAAGCCGTGAATGCCTACGAGCGCCAATTGTTGGAACAGGCCCTGGAGAAATCGGCTGGCGTACAAACCCGGGCAGCGGAACTCCTGGGTACAACGCGACGTATCCTGAAATACCGCATGGAAAAACTCAACATCGAGACCCCTAAATAATCTGAACAAACTCCTCCAGACCGAATGGATATTCACGGACATCGACCGCCGCACGGAAACGGCGGTCGAAGATCTGCTCAACCGGGGACAGGCACGGACGGTCCGGGTAAAGATACACCACAATCGGGCTACGATGATCTCCGTACACACCGACGCCCAGGGATTTATCATCTGCCGGATGCACGAGGCCTTTCTCTCCGCGCCGAGCGAGGTGCTCCGTGCACTCCGATCGTACCTGCTGACCCGACGCAAAGGGTTCTGGGAACCCGTGGCTGAATTCGCCCAGGCCATCACCCCGGCTCCACCCCGCGAGGTCAAGGAAACCAGGGTCGGGCGCGTGTACGACCTGGGGAGGCTTCGTGAAGCGGTGAACGCTGAATGGTTTGACAGCACCCTGGATGTTCGCATCAGCTGGGGCCGAAATCCCAAGCGCAGGTTAGGCAAACGCAACACCTCTATCGCTTTCGGAAGCTACACCAAGGCAACGAACCTGATCCGCATTCATCCACGGCTGGATGATTCCGAAGTGCCGGAAGCGTTCGTGCGTTTTGTCATCTATCACGAAATGCTGCACGTCAAGATTCCTCCCCACCGCGAAAATGGCCGCTGGATCTACCATTCGCCGGCATTCCGTAAGGCGGAAAAACGTTTCCCGGAATTCAGCCGGATGGAACAAATCGCCACCCGTATCCTCGACCGTCTATGATCACACGACCCCAGCTCTTGAATCGACGGAATTTTCTGGGGACATCCACGCTTGGGGCCGCAGGGGTACTCATCTACACCTTTCGCATCGGCCCCCATCACTTGCGCATCACGCATCGGCCGATGCCCCTGGCCGGGCTTCCCTCCGCCTGGATCGGCAAACGCCTGGTGCACATCAGCGATTTCCATATCGGACCGGCCGTGGATGACGCCTACCTGAAAAAAACCTTCACAAAAATAGAGGCACTCGAGCCGGATATCATTTGCTTCACCGGGGATTTCATGACCTGCCAGGGAAGCGAGGAAGTCCGTCACACGCTTGAGGTCCTTCACCATCTCAAACCGGCAAAGGTCGCAACCCTTGGGATCCCGGGCAACCATGACTACGGGACCAACTGGTCACGGAAAGATGTCGCGGATGAACTGGTGGAGGGGATCAACAAACAGGGCACCTTTGAAGTGCTACGCAACCAGGCGCTGGACATCGACGGCTTGACCTTTTACGGATTCGACGACCTCTGGGCTAAACAATTCGACAACCGTATCCTTGAAAAACCAGCGAACGAGGCCGCGATCGCGCTCACGCATAACCCGGATACCGCAGACGCGGAAGGCTGGACCGATTACCAGGGATGGATTCTGGCGGGTCACACCCACGGCGGGCAGTGCAAGCCGCCCTTTTTGCCCCCTCCTCTGCTACCCGTGCAGAACCCCAACTACACCCAGGGTGTGTTCGACCTGGCCCCTGGCCGATCCATGCATATCAGCGCTGGACTGGGCCATCTGCTCAAAGTACGGTTCAATGTCCGGCCTGAAATTACGGTTTTTGAGTTGACCGGATCCAGACACGAATCGTAACGCCTGTGTTACAAAATATCCACCACGTCGAAACACCAGGAGTGCCAGCCCATGAATGATACCCGTCGAAGCTTCTTGAAGAACTCATCTGTAGCTGCCATCGGCAGTGCCATCGCTGCCCCGGCGATTCTCCGCGGCGCCCCCTCCACCAGCACACTGAAGATCGGGCTCATCGGAGCGGGCGGGCGCGGGAGCGGTGCCGCACAGCAGGCCATGAACGCCGATCCCAATGTGAAACTCTGGGCGGTCGGGGAAGCCTTCCAGGATAAAGCCGACAAAGCGGTCAGCCGTTTCAAGAAAAGTCACGCCGACAAAGTCGATGTCACCCCTGAACGCACCTTCGCAGGCCTGGATGCGTTCCAGAAGGTGATCGATAGTGGGGTTGACGTCGTCCTGCTCGCCACCCCACCCGGCTTCCGACCCCAGCATCTGCGCGCTGCAGTCGAAGCCAAGAAGCACATCTTCTGTGAGAAGCCGATGGCTACGGATGCCTTTGGCATACGCTCCGTCCTCGAATCCGCGAAGATCGCCAAGGCGAACAACACCGCGATCACGGCCGGGTTCTGCTGGCGCTACAACTGGGCGCGCCGGGAAGCTTTCAAGCGCATTCACGATGGCCAGATCGGCGACATCAAGGCCTACTATGCGACCTATTACACCGGTGTGGTCAAACCCTTGCCCAAGACCCCCAAGCCCGATGGCATGGGCGACATCGAGTGGCAGGTGCGCAACTGGTATAACTACGTCTGGGTGGGCGGTGGCAGCCTCATGGAGCAGGCGGTCCACAGCGGCGACAAAATCGCCTGGGCCATGAAGGATGAAACACCGGTCAAGTGTATTGCCAACGGCGGACGTGCCGTGAAAGCCCCGGGTGGAAACATCTTTGACCATTACAGCTGCGTTTACGAATACGCCAACGGCACCCGTGCCTTCCTCGCCTCGCGACAGATCAACAACTGCGCAAACGAGAATTCAGACTACATCATGGGCACCAAGGGTGATTGCTTTATCGGCAAGGGACCCAAGCCCTTCATCAAGGGCGAAAACAAGTGGCGTTACGAGGGCGAGGACCCCAACATGTACCAAGTCGAGCACAATGAACTCTTCGCGTCGATTCGAGAGGGCAAGGTGATCAACGACGGCGAACGGATGGCGAAGAGCACCATGCTCGCGCTCATGGGCCGCATGGCCTGCCATACCGGGAAGCAAATCACCTGGGACCAGGCGATTAACTCCCAGGAACGTCGTGTCCCCGAGCAGATTGACTTTGACGCCGCGCATGAAGT
>JAPYUI010000012.1:0-9427 GCA_029936175.1 Kiritimatiellia bacterium | reverse complement strand
CAGGCCTCGATGATCCGCTGGCAGGTGATCGCATCTTCCAGGCTCGACAGGGGTGCTTCCCCTGCCCCGATGCAGGAGTTGATGAAGTGCTGGGCCGTGTTCTTGATGCTGTAGGGATAGCAGGAATAGGTCTGCGAATGCACCACCGCGGGTTTGTTCTCTACCCAGTCCCGGTAGGTAAAGCGGGCTGCACCGTCCTGGCCAATAACCTTGATCGTGCAGGTCCACGGTTCACCCGCATGGTCGTCCGAGGCAAAACTCGCACAGATATGGCTCAGCGCACCGCTCTCCATCTGCACATTTGCCATGGCGATGTTCTCCTGTTCTACGCTGCCATCGTTGATCGAAGCCTTGAGGCAACTCACGGTCTTCGGTGCCCCCGCCAGGTAAATCATGGTGTACGCATGGTGGGTCAGGATTTGACGGATCACCCCCGGATACCGGGCACACACCTCCTCCGGGTGGTGAATGTTATACATCATGTAGAACGAACACAGCTTGCCCAGTTTTCCGGACTCGAGTAATTCCTTCGCCCGCCAGACACTGGGCTCGTAGATGTAATTATGCACCGGGGCGCACTGTTTTCCCGAAGCATCACGCGCTTCAATGATTTCCTCGATTTCCCCGACCGTAGAGGCCGTCGGCTTCTCAACCAGGCAATGCTTTCCCGCGTTCAATACCTTCACCGCGTACGCCTTATGCGTCTCCATGTTCGTGAGCACGAACACGGCGTCGACTGAGGGATCGCCCAGCACCTCCTCAGCCGTATCGTAGACCTTGCAGCCGAAACCTGCAGCTTTCGCCTCGGCACGGGACTTCGTTCGATTCCATATCCCGGCCAGCTCGGCATTCGGTGTTTCTTTTATCGCTTCCGCGTGAAGATCCGAAATATCTCCCGCGCCAAAAAAGGCAATGCGTATTTTATCACTCATGGCACATGACTACTTTTTCTTTCTCGGTTTCCGGACGGGCTTCGGACGCAGTTTAAACGGGCCGCCATAGCTGTCTCGCAAGGCATCGGTGCGGGTGCGCATCTGCGCCAGCACCTCTTTGTACTCCGGATTGCCCACGAGGTTCTGTAGTTCATCCGGATCCTTCTTGAGATCATGAAGGAATTCCACCTTCGCTTCAAAATATCGGGCGTACTTGTAGCGCGAACCACGGACACCCTCCCACTTGGGGATCGAGGCATTATTCATTAAATGCTCACAGAAAAAGTCGTTGCGCCAGCCCGCGACAGCCTGGCCATTCACGACCGGCTTGAGACTTGATCCCTGGTAATGAGCGGGCCGTTCCACGCCCGCGTAATCCAGCATCGTAGCCGGCAAATCGATGTTCAGTGCCATGGTCTCGTCGACGATCCCGCGCCGGGCCTCCGGTGCACGCGGATCCCGAATGACCAGGGGTACCCGTTGCGACTGCTCGAAATGGGACCACTTCCCGGCAAAGCCGCGATCGCCCATATAATAGCCGTTGTCACCGGTGTAAATGATCACCGTATCCTCGCCCAGGCCCTGGGCCTGCAACGCCGCAAGCACCCGCCCGATCGTGTGATCCACCCCGCTGATCATGCGAAAGTACGCTTTGATATTGATCTGGTACTTTTCCGGCGTGTCCCAGCGCCAGTACCAACGGTCCCTGTTCATGCTGGTCTTCATGAAGGGCGGCAGTGCCTCGAAGATCTTCGGGTCGCCCAAGCGAGGTGCCGGGATGGTCAAATCCTCGTACCAGCCATCCACCGATTTCGGCCAGGGGAAATGCCCGACACCCGGACGCTTGTCGCCATCCTCCGCGTGCACCGCATTAAAACTCACCTGCAAGGCGAAAGGCTGATCCTTGGGCTGGTCTTTCAGAAAGGTGATCGCATCATCGCCATTCAACTCGGTTTCGTGCCGAGTCGATCCATCCGGCATCTTCTTGTGGTAGGGATTCCGGTTCCGGGGAATGAACACATCAAACATGGCCTTCTGCGTGGTCCTTCCACCCGCAATCCCTACCCCGTATTTCCCGATGTGCCCGGTGCGATAGCCAGCCTTGCGCAACAGGGCCGGGTAACTGGCATGCGCATGTGCTTCGCTGATCGGCGGGGTACCAAAGGTGAAGCCATGGGTGCGTTCATGCAACCCGGTGAAGATCGAGGCCCGGCTCGCGGCACAAATCGACGTCGTAACGAACATATTGCTGAAGCGCACGCCCTCCGACGCCAGGCCATCGACATTTGGCGTCTTGACGATGGGATGACCGGCGCAACCCAGGGTGTCGTTCCGCTGGTCATCCACCAGGAAGAAAAGGATATTGGGAGCCGCCTGAAGACCCGCCGCCAAACTGAAGAAGATTCCGATACTCATCCATATTTTCATGTGTTTATCCTTACGATGGCTCGGGGTCGGCATCAATTCAATTGTGGGGACACATCCGAATACCCATGCCGCAGTCCCCCTTGGGTCGGGGAGAAGCCCCGATAGCCGGAAAGCGTTGCAGGACCTCTACGTGAAGCGAAGAATCTCATCATGCAGGTCGGGGTATTGGTCCAGGAGTGCGGCACGTGCACCCATGTCAAGGTCGGCAAAGTCGAAACCGGGCGACACGCTGCAACCGGCCAGCGCAAAGGGACCGGACGGCACGCAGGCGGCGAACCAGGTATCTGCGGGCACCCAGCCAAAGGGCTGTTCCCGGTCCAGGTGAAGAATCTCCCGTGCACCATCATCCGTCAGCATATGGATATCGAGCGCCTCGCCGTCATAAAAGTGCCAGAGTTCATCGGATTTAATCCGGTGATAATGTGAGACCTGGTCCCCCGCGAGCAGGTAGTAGATATGGGTGGCGTAATCCCTGGGCCCGGGAAAACAATCCGGCAGGGCCTCCTGGGGAATGGACCCGGCGGCACGATACACCTCGCGATACCAACCGCCTTCGGGATGCTCGACCAGGGCCAGGCGCTTAATGATTTGCTCAGCGGACATAGCGTGCGATCTCCTCGGAATAGCCCTCCCGGTAGCTGGGATAGGCAAAGGTATAGCCCGAATCCAGCAGGCGTTGATTTCGACATCGTTTGTTGCTGTCCGGACGGCGCGCGGGTGAAGCACCCGCGACCAGGGGCCGCCCCAGTTTGTTGGCGATCCACCTCAATACTTCGGCGCGTTCCGCGGGTTCGTGATCCGATGCCAGGTAGAGCGAATCGGGATGCTCCAGCTGCAGCACATGCGCAAGCACACCCACGCAATCCTCCATGTGAATGTGGTTCACGTAGCGGATATCCTCCGGCACCCAGGCCTCTTCGTCGGCCACCTGGCGGATCAGGCGGTGCCGATCGGGCCCGTATATGCCACTGAACCGCACCACGACCGAGGAGAGTGGTGCGGCGTGGACCCGACCCTCCCCCTCCCGCATCAGGCGACCGGAAAAAGCCGGGTTCTCGACAGGTGAATTCTCGTCCACCCAGGATCCATCGACCTGGCCGTAGACCGTGGTACTCGAAGAAAAGACGAAACGGCGGCAGGTCGGGTGATTGCGTTGAATCCATTGCAGGACATGCGTAGGCCCATCCACATAGATGGCGCGATACACGGATTCTTCCCGGCGACCCGTGGCCGAGGCGGTATAGACGACGGCATCCAGGGACGATGATATGAGATCATCCGGCAAGGGCTGCGACAAATCGGTGGAAATGGGAATAATGGCATCTGGCAAATTCGACGGATCCCGGCGCAGGCCAAACACGGTATGCCCCGCTTCGATCAGCAACCGGGCAAGCGGGGTTCCCACGTATCCGCAACCCGCGATGAGGATGTTGGCCTTTATTGCATTTCCCATGAAATCAGGTTAAATATAGGAAGATGCGACATGGATGATCGAGAAGAAATCACAAAACGTCTGTTGAAGATTTTTTTTCCGTTCATCGGCGTTCTCCTGCTGCTGTACGCCTTGGCGGTATACATCGAGTCCAGGGACTTTGAACAGGCGCGCCTGAACGTGCAAAAGGCCAAGGCAGAAGCCCTGACCTCCGTGCCAGGCAAAACCGCGACGACCGACCCCGCCATGGGAAAGGTTCTCCACCTTCCCACAAAATCCCACACCAACACGACGGTCCAGCTTCGCGAAGGCGGGGAAAAACTCCTGGATCAACTGGACGATGAAACACTCACCCTGCTGGAGGACGTTTCCGATGACCTGGAGGGCGATGCGCTCCAACGGATGCAAGCGGGGCTCAAATTGGTCACGCAACTGAATGACCATAGCGTCAAGGCCATTGACACCGACCTGCTCATGACGGTCCTGCCGGACCATATGCCGGGATGGACCGCCGGCAAGATTACCGCGAGGGCCACTTCACTACTCGGCATTCACACCTCGATGGCGCGCCGCAGCTACACGGATACCAAGGGCCGGAAAATCTTTATCAAGCTGATGGATACCGCAAGCATGAAGCGGATATCGGCACTCGGCGCGATGACGACCGGGGCCGCCGACATCGTTACCGAAACCGACGAATACATCGAGAAGACCATACGGATCGGTTCGATATCCGCTTTCGCAAAGTATGCCAAGAAAACGAAATCGGCCAACATTCATGCCTTTACGCTTGAACGCTTCATCATCGAGGCACGGGGAAGTGACTTAAGCATCGAAGAGCTCGCCGAGCGTGTGGCCGCACTCCACCTCCACCTGCTGCCCCGCCTTATCGAAACGGAAGCAAATAACGATGAGTGAATCGATGGATGGTCCTATCGTGCTCTTTGACGGCGCGTGCAACCTCTGCACACGCTCGGTGCAGTTCATTATCAAGCGCGATCCCGGTAAGCGTTTTCGTTTCGCATCGCTTCAGTCGGACGCGGCACAAGCGCTACTCGCCGAACATGAACTCTCCAGCGATTTCAGTACCATCCTCTTGCTTGAGCACGAACGGGTGTACGACCGAAGCTCTGCCGCCTTGCGCATCTGCCGGCACTTGAACGGCCTGTGGCCAGGCCTGTTTGTGTGCATCGCATTGCCCAGGTTCCTGCGCGACATCGGGTACAACTGGATCGCCCGGAATCGCTATAAATGGTTCGGGAAGGCGGAAGAGTGCATGCTGCCCAAGCCGGAACTGGCGGACCGGTTTTTGCCGCAGTAGGCGGCTCGTTGTCCACCCCTTGCCCAACACCCTTCTCAGGTGCGCTTCACGTCCTCGTCCCCACTGTACCGCGCCAGCAACTCGCGCTCTTCCGGGCTCAAGCTGCTCTGGCCGTGGTCGGCAATCTTATCGAGGATTTTCTCGTATTCGCTTTCGATCAAGGACTTGCGGAAGGTCAGCTTACGCAGCAGGGCGTTGCGATTCGCTTTCTCCAGGCTTGCCTTTCCCCAGGGGGCTTTTTCCGGACGGAAGATCGTCAGGGTGTAGATAAACCCGGCCAGGCCCCCGGCAATATGGACCTCCCAGGCGACCGTAAAGGCCGTCTGGTATTTCAAATCCAAGTGCCCAAGAAAATAAAAAATGAAATGAATGACCAGGAGCCCCAGGGCGAGCTTCCAGGACTTGATAGGATACATCGGAAACAGGATGACATAGACTTTTCGATTTGGAAACATCGCCACAAATGCAGCGAACACGCCGAAGACGGCACCGGACGCACCAATACAGGGTGGTCCCCAGGACTGGCCGCCGGCATTCGTCAACACCCAGCCCAGGGCGCCGAGTATCCCACTGAAAAAATACATGATGACAAAGTGTTTGGTCTGCATGGCCCGTTCGGTTTCCGGGCCGATGAGCAGCAGGCAAAGCATGTTGGACAAGAGGTGTAAAAATCCGCCATGCAAAAACATGTAGGAGGCAAATTGCCAGGGTGCCGGACTATCTTCCCAGAGGGCAAACAAGCGCAGGTAGGTGGAATAGTCGTTCGGCAACCCAGTCAACATGTCGAGGACGATCTGCACGGGCCAGGCGATGATGGTCAGGATCAGTAGCCAGAGGGTGCCGCGGGTCATGCCGCCCCACGCTATCGAATGATTCTGCACATAGACACTCACGCATCCTCAATAGGCCGAGATGAGACCGATTTCTATATCCAAAGCACTTTTTTCTTCCTTTATCTACGCGCGATATCCCTGTAGTAGTGCGGTATGGAATTGAGTGAGTTGAACGGGTTTACAGCCATCGAGCCTATGCCGCACGGAGGAGGTATGACGGACCTGTATTTCGCGACGGACGAGCAGGGCAACCGCGTCGTACTCCGGGTAATCAAGAAGGAACATTGCAAGGAACGCACGATCCGCAGACAGTTTTTCAACGGGATCGAGGTGCTCAAGAACCTGGATCACCCGAATATTATTCGCATCTTTCACCACGGAAAAATCCATGGGGACCCCTGGATGGCGGTTGAACACCACGTATGCAGGGATCTGAGAGAACGAATCTCCAGTCTCGACCCCGACCTGCATACGCATGACTATCGCCTGGTGCACGAACTGGCAGAAACCCTCACTTATATGCACCAGGCTGGTTACCTGCACATGGACCTGAAGCCCGAGAACATCCTTATTACGGAAAAGCTGCAACCCATTCTCATCGATTTCGACCTCGCGATTCAGCATAATAACCGGGTGACTAAGGTGAAAAAGTTATCGGGTACGGGGAACTTCCTGGCCCCTGAAACCTACCACGAGCACATCATTGATGACCGCGCAGAAATCTTCGCTTTCGGAGCCACGATGTACGAGTTGCTCTGCGGCCACAAGCCCTTCGTGGCGGACAACAGCCAGGACTACCGGTACAAACTCATGGATCTGGATGCTGAACCTGTCCCGATCGACCAACACCGGGCGGGTATTGCGGTCGGGCTTGAAACGGTCATACTAAAATGCCTTGCGAAGCGCAGGGAGGAGCGATACCCTTCCATGAGCCTGGTATTGAGAGACTTGGACGCCTTGGTATGACCGATATTTTTCTGGAAGATCGACCCTCTAGCAAGCAGGGATGCCTGCGCCTGATCCTCATGGCCGTAGCCATCATGCTGGTGGGGTGGCTGGTGATTAAGGGTTTCTCGGGTAAAGCGAGCGCGGTCGACAAGGACAACAATAACCAGGTTGAGGACGGGCTCCCCCTTGATAAAGGCGGAACGCGTACGCAGGGAGGCGCGGCGAATCAGACCAACCCGGCCGTGAAGCCCGGCCCATCCGGACCGGACCGATCCGCCCCCCTGCTCGCCGATGCCAAACGTTTTTACGAGCAACAAGATTTTCAGCATGCGCGCAGCAAAGGCTTTGCGGCACTGGACATGGCCTCCAGTTCAGACGGCCGGCGCCAAGTCGAGAAATTCCTGGGAACGCTGCACATCGAAATGCTGTTCAACCCGGTTCCGATGGACGAAAAGGTGGACTACAAGATCAAGTCTGGCGACATTATCGGCAAGCTGGCGCGCACCTACAAGACGACTTCCGAGCTGATCACCAAGGGCAACGACATCCGCGACGCGCGCCGAATCCGCGTCGACGACCACCTCCGTATCTTGAGCGGAAGCTTCAAGCTCCTCATCGACAAATCGGACAACACCCTGCTCGTCACCCTGAACGATCGCTTCTTCAAGCGCTACCGGGTCGGCACGGGTGAATTCGACAAAACCCCCACGGGAACCTTCAAGATCAAAGATCGAATCGTCGAACCCGACTGGTGGCAGCCCAATGGCCAGAAAATCTCATACGGCGACCCCAAACACCTGATCGGTACGCGCTGGCTCGGCCTGAACATCCGCGGCTACGGGATCCACGGCATCCGGGAAGACTTACGTGACACCATCGGAAAGCAGATGAGTGCCGGCTGTATTCGAATGCTGAATTCCGAAGTCGAAGAGCTACATGTTTATATCCCGACCGGCACGGAAGTCATTATCCAGGACTAACCCTTAACCCCGAATTCCGCATGAGCACCTACGTCCTACCCTTTGAAAAGACTATCGTAGAACTCGAGAAAAAGCTGGATGAACTCCGCTCCTTCAGCGAAGACCAGGACCTCGATATTTCCTCTGAAATCACCAAGCTGGAAACCAAGCTGGAGAAAGAACGCGTATCGACCTACGAGAACCTGACCGCATGGCAAAAAGTGCAGATGTCGCGACATCCTCTCCGGCCCTACACGCGAGATTATATCCATAAGATCACGACTAAATTTATCGAAATCCACGGAGACCGCCTGTTTTCCGACGACCAGGCGATCATCGGCGGGTTTGCCTATCTCGACAAGCAGAAGGTGATGATCCTCGGAACACAGAAAGGCCGGGACACCAAGAGTAATCTCGAATGCAACTTTGGCTGCCCCTATCCCGAGGGCTACCGCAAGGCCCTTCGACTGATGAAGATGGCCAACAAGTTCAATGTACCCATCATCACCCTCATCGACACCCCGGGAGCCTACCCCGGTATCGAATCGGAAGAGCGCCACATAGCGGAGGCGATCGCGGTCAACCTCCGGGAAATGTTTACCTTCAGCGTTCCGATCATTTCGGTGGTGATTGGCGAAGGCGGGAGTGGCGGGGCCCTGGGCATTGGCGTAAGCAATCGAATTCTGGTGCTGGAACACGCGTACTATTCTGTCATTTCTCCGGAAGGCTGCGCGGCAATTCTCTGGAAGGACCGGTCCTTTGCCGAGGATGCGGCCGAGGCTTTGAAGCTTACCGCCCAGCATTTAAAAGATTCCGGACTGGCCGATGGCATTATCAAAGAACCCCTGGGTGGCGCGCACAGGGATAGTGACGCGGTGGCGGCCAAGATGAAAAGTTCGATCCTCAAGCACCTGGCCGAACTGCAGCGAATGTCGTCCCAGGAACTCCTGGAAGACCGCTACAATAAGTTTCGGGCGATGGGCGTATTTGCCGAGACGCCGCCGGACGAATCCTCCTGAGGCGGGTGCTTCTCACACGTGGAACCGCTCTACGAAGACAACCATCTCCTCGTGGTCAACAAGCCTGCGGGCCTGCTGGTTCAAGGTGACAAGACCGGCGACCGAACCCTGCTGGATGAGGCCAAAGCCTACCTGAAACAACGGTACAACAAGCCCGGCAAGGTCTACCTGGGACTGGTCCATCGCCTGGACCGACCCGTTTCCGGCGTCGTTGTTCTCGCGCGCACATCCAAGGCGGCCTCCCGGCTCTCGGAGGAGATACGCGCTGGCCGGATGGAAAAGGAATACATCGCCCTGGTCGAAGGACGGGTGCCTGACCAAGGTGATTGGACGGATCAGCTGAAGCGCGAAGACCAGCACAGCCGCGTGGCGGAACCGGGAGAGGTGGGAAAACAAGCCCGGCTGACCTTCGCTTGCCTGGAGCGGGAAAAAGAATGCTGCCGGGTTCGTATTCAGCTGATCACCGGGCGGCATCACCAAATTCGGGTCCAATTCGCCCACCGGGGACACCCGGTCCTCGGCGATGTCCGTTACGGATCGTCCAGGCCCTTCCCG
>JAPYUI010000389.1 GCA_029936175.1 Kiritimatiellia bacterium | reverse complement strand
ATCTCCTGCCAACCCGTCCCTCGATCGGCGGCGATGCGGAAGGAAAAGGGCGCCCGGCTGGTCCAACGCTCCGCCCAGAAGCTGAGCTCGCCGGGTACGTGGAGCGTGCCTGCGACCTCAAGGGTAACCGTCGTTTTTTCTCCCCCGGTCAACTGGAGGCAGTGTTTCCCTGTTTTCGAGTGCTTGTCGTCGATGATACTTTTACCGGCATTGGATCTCCAGGCTCCCATCGCGGTCTTGCATTGGTCAAACGGGCCGGCTTTGGTGTTCTCGAAGCTGGTGCTGTGTTCCCCGCTTGCGTCACGCAGCCCTTGGCTTGCTTCGCGGGGCCCGGGAGAGAAGCCAACGCTGCCCGTAAAAGCATGGGCCAGTTGCGATGAGAGTTTTTCGACCAGGCCGGGCGACTCACCGGCAAGATTCCTTGTTTCGATGAACCCGTCCGGGTAGTCGTACAGCTCGGTTGCGCGTATCTCGCCGGTCGGTCGATGAACCCATTGCGTCAGTCGATGCCTGGCCGTTCGCATGGAATAACCCATCAGGTCATCCCCACGCGGATACTGGCTGAGGGCGACGCCCTTGATCACCCGCTCCGGGTCATCCAGGATCGAGGCGAAACTCTTGCCCTCCAGTTGCTTCGTGGTGGGCAACCCGGCGAGCTCGGCCAGGGTTGGGTAGAGATCGACCAGCTCGACCAGCGAAGAACTCGACCGGCCCGCGGCCTTCATCCCCGGGGCCCGGACAATCAGGGGTACCCGGGTATCGAGCTCAAAGTTGGTCGTTTTTCCCCACAAGCCTTGCTCTCCCAGGTGATATCCATGGTCGCCGTAGAGTACAACGATCGTATGCTCGCCCAGTCCTGAACGATCCAGCTCGTCCAGCACGCGTCCGACCTGGGCGTCAATGTAGCTGATGCACGCATAGTAGGCATGGCGAACGCGCCGCTGATTTGCCTCGGGGATCACCCCGTCCCTGGGTTGGTCGGTGTAACGACGCAGTTCCCTTGACCCATGCCCGGCAAAACCCGGGGCATGGACCGGGAACCCGGGATGATCCGGCAGGGTTACCCCACCGTACAGATCGAAGTACCGCTTCGGTGCGATGTAGGGCGAATGCGGCTTGATGAAACCGACGGCCAGGAAGAACGGCTTGCCCGACACCTTAAACGCCCGCAAGGCCTTTACCGCGGCATCGGCAACCTTCCCGTCATAGAGGGTGTTGTCGGGAACGTCGGGGGACTCGGTGGCCGGCCCGAACACGAGCTTCCGGGTCCAGTCGCCAGGACCCGGATCCCTGGGCCGGTAGACCTTCTCATACATCTGTTTTGCCGCGGCGATGCCCTCCTCCGTGTAGTAATACCGCGGTCCAAAGCGGATCGCGGGTACCGACCAACTTTGTGGATCCCCCATGGTGTCCCATTTCGTAATGCTGGCCCCGTCCGGAAAAACGCCGTGATAGACTTTCCCAATCGCCGCCGCATGGTAGCCATGCTGCTTGAAATGCTCCGGCAGCGTAACAACTCCCGGGTGCGTGTCGCGAAAGTGCGCATGGTTGCCGGTGACGCCCGTCGTGCCCGGCCGCATGCCGGTCATCAGGCTCGTTCGGGAGGGATTGCAAACCGCCTGCTGACAATAAGCGCGGTCGAAAAGGATGCCTCGAGCGGCCAGGCGATCCATGTTCGGACTCACGATATGATCCGCGCCGTAACAGCCCAACTCGGGTCGCAGGTCGTCAACCGCGATGAACAGCACGTTGGGACGTGACGCCGCAGTAACGCCGAACGAAAGGATCGACAGAAATACCCTGCGGGCGATCCATGCCCATCTTGATGGCCATGAACCATTCAATCGCTGGACCTTGCCCTCTGCCAGGGCGAAACAAGAGTGGCTGTCGATGG
>JAPYUI010000388.1 GCA_029936175.1 Kiritimatiellia bacterium | reverse complement strand
GCCAGGCTGAGGACCGGGACCACCAGGGCAAGAAGGGATGCGCTTCCTCGCCAGGCTGTACCCATCATCCGCGCGCGGTTGGAACCCTTGTTCAAGCGTCGCTTCATGTCATGCCTCGAGCGTTTCATAATTCCAGTTCTCCAGGGGAATGAAGGCTTCCGGGTCCAGTTCGAATCCCATCCCGAAGGGGCTGTCCAGGACCGTTCCGGTCTCGATCCTTCCGTGCCGAATGGCCAGGGTGGGAAAGCCGTGGGGATGTAATTGGTAGAGGTCTGCATGGTGCTCCAGCACCTGGTGCTGCACGGTCTCCGGGAACGCGGAAAGTCCTCGAAAATAGTGATGACCGTTGCGTTCAATGTGGGTGATGCCCAGGCTGGCCGCCACGGCCAGGTCCTGCATCAAGGCAACCGGGCCGACGTTCACGAGGTCCTCTCCGCTTAGAATCCCGTGCTCGACGGAACGAATCAGGCATGCGTTGGCGATGCCCTTGAAGATGCCTTTACAGTTTTTATGGCTGCTTCCCACATAGCCGCTTTGCAGGGCGGTCGCTGCGGAATGGATCTCGGCATCGGACTCATCGATGATCATGGGCGGTCGATCCTTCCATGCGAGCAGGGCCTTGGCGGTCTCCGGATTCAAGGCGATGTCGCGATGGAAGGGTTGCTCGACAAAAACGAGGTGCTGCATGAATGCCCGGAGCCCGGGTTCGCCCTGCAAAAGGCTCCACGTTTCCCGGAAGGCCTCCACGGTATGAAACTGCTCGTTTCCATCCAGGGTAAATCGAAAATCCCGGTTTCTCAAGATGTGGGAGATGGCTGCCAGGCGGGGAAGGTCCCGTTCCGGGTTGCCGCAGATCTTGATTTTAAACCAGCCGAGTCCATAGGTGTCGATACTGGTTTCGAGTGCATGCGGAAGACCGTCATCTACGCGTTCGTGGTCAGGAATTTCGGCCTCGGTCAGGGGGTCGCCAAGACCCACGGTGTGACGGAGGTGGAGGGCTTTCGGTGCTGGCTTGGCCAAGAGGTCTGCCGGTGTTTTTCCCGCCAGGGACGGGTGCAGTTGCTCCAAGCGGATCCCGAAGCGATTGTCCATCAAGGCTTGGAAAAAGGTACATTCATGGATGCGACAGTAGGCATCAATCATGGCGCGTTCAACCAGGCTGGTGCCGAATCCGAGGAGCAGGCCGGGATGGTTCGCACCCGTGAGGTGATCGGCCTGGACCGCTTGAAGTCGATGCCAGAAGGAAAACAGGGTATCGGCCTCCACCGTCTTCGCGGCGGCGCAGCTTTGCCGGATGACCGCAATCATCTCCTCGATTTCCGTCCGGAAGGAGGTATCCGGATGCTTGGTGAACCACTTGGGCGGCAGGGAGTCTGCGCTGACACCCCACCGGCTCTGGCCTTCGGATTCGACCCGTATGCGGACAAACAGGTGGGGCACGCAGGTCAGGGTGGCGATGCCATACTTAAATGGAATGCGGGTGTGCAGGTTAATGACCCGAAGGTCGATTTCCTTGACTGCAATCGACATTAAAGGCCCAGGTACTTGTTTCGACCCTGTACCAGCGCGTGCATTTTCCGGTCGGCCACGGAGCGCTTCAGCATCCAGAAACCGCAATCCGGATGGACGAACTTTACCCGGCCTTTGCCCAGGGCCTGTTCCGCCTTCTCGATCGATTCAGCAATCTCGTCGGGTGTCTCGACATGGTTGGCCTTGATATCTACCACACCCAGCCCGATGCCGATGTCGGCATGAATATCCACGAGTGCCTCCAGGTCGTCGGCGGGGCGGTGCGCGAGTTCCAGCACGAGATGGTTCGTGTGCAGGCGGTTGAGGAAATCAATGAGCTTTCGCCAGTTTCCCGCCTGGATCGTCTGCCCGCCGTAGTTGCCAAAGC
>JAPYUI010000156.1 GCA_029936175.1 Kiritimatiellia bacterium | reverse complement strand
TTGACCAATCCCCTTTCCATCGCGTCCAGCAGGGCGCGGGCAAAGGCCGGGCGGGTGGCCAGGGTCTCAATGACGGCCCGCCGGGCCGGAGCCTCCAGGTCCGCGTAGCGCTCAAGGAGAATCCCCGGTATGGCTCCATGCTCAAACGCACCATAGGCGCGAATGGCTTCCAGGTGCAGGGGCTGGTCCAGCAAGGCCTCCAGTTCATGGAACAGCTCCGGGGTTTGCTGCGCCAGGAGGGCTTTCAAGGCCTCCCGGCGGGCGCCCGGCTCGGCCTGCTGGTCCCGGAGGGTTGCCAGGGCGGCCCGGCTCGCGGCCTCGTCACCGAACACGTGGCTGAGCTGCTGCGCCAGCTTGCGCAGCTCCCCGTTGTCGCTGGCGGCCAGCTTGGCATTGAGCGCAGCCCAGGCGGGTGGTGGGGGAACCTCCCGTCGCCCCGAAAAACCATCAAGCAGGCCCTGCAGCACCCGCACCTGCACCGTCTCGTCCTCGATACGATCCACGGCCTTCACCATCATTTCCAGGCGCGCGCCCTCGTCGGCCGGCGAGAGGATCGGCGCAAGCATCATCAGCCAACATGCCAGCCAGTACCCCAAGTGTCTTGTCGTATCCATCACGGTTTATTCCTGCCTGACCTTAGCCACCTCGTCAGCACCTTGACAAGGGTCCTCTTTCACCGGCCTTGACGGGGATCACCTGCTGACCGGATCGGCCCGGGTGCACTAAAGCTCCCAGCGGGCCCGGTAATATCGACGGGAGGATGAACCGGAGGGGATGGGCGCGTTGAGCCGGAGGGTGATCTGCGCGGTCCCGCTGGCCGGGTAGTTGTCCCGGGCGGTCTCGGTATAGGCATTGGCGGGCACGGGCGTCCAGGAGACGAGGTCATCGCTGACCTCAACCACGAGGTTGCAGCCCTCGGGTCGCAGGGGAAAGGGTGAACGGAACGCGACATACAGGGCACCGCCCTGCTCCACGACCGATCCTTCCAGCTGCGGCCACGCGGCCCCATCACGCGGGTCGCTTTGGAATTGGAATTCCTGCCCGTTGGTAAACCCGTCACCGTCCGGGTCGGCGTCGTCCCCCGAGACGAGTGGATCGAGCAGCTCGGCGGGCGTGAAGTGGATGCCGTTCCAGGTGGCGCGGCTGCCAAAAACACGCACCGTCGTCGTGGCCGCCTGGGTGCCGTTGAGCGTGAGCGTATAGACGGTGTCGCTGGCGGGGCTGACCGCGAGGTAGCCGATGCCATCGACGGTGTGGACGAGAACATCCCCGATGCCGTTGTCGAGGACAAGTGTAGCCGGGCTCTCCACGTTCCAGCGGAGGGTGGCACTTTCCCCCTCGACCACGCTCGGCTGTATCGCGGCGAAAGCGTGCAGGGTCGCCGGGCCGGCGGGCGACGCGACCTGCCCGTAAAGCACTTCACTCACCGGATGATCCCCGTACGCGATCTCTACGCGGTAGCTCGTTCCGTTGTCATACACCGGGGGGCGGAACTGGTTGCCCCGGACCCGCAGGATGTAGACCCGTTCCCCGGAGCTTTCATCGTACACGGCAATGACCGGGGTTTTCTCCCACTGCGTATCGATCACGGGAAGGAACCCGGCCGGAACCCGGCCGTCGTTGTCGGTCTGGGAGATGGTGACCGGCCAATCGTCATACTGGGTGCCGGTGCCGGGATCGTCCGGATCCGCGTGCAGCGGCCAGCACTCGAACACGATACGGCGCGTGGTTTTGTCGATCCGCACGATGCCGTATCCCGCTCCGCGGTCGTGGAGATTGGCGGGACTGATGTTGCGCGTCTGCTGGTAGTACTGGAGGGGATTGCCCACGGCGAGCATGCGGACATGGGCGGGATCCGCGGCACTGAGGTTGGGCTGGCCGGAGGGCAGCGTGCCCACCCCGTCGAAAAAGAAATCACCCGTGTAGGGGTTCACCGTGGCCGTGGTTCCGTTGGCGTTGTGCACCGGGTCCCAGCAGCGCGGAAAGAAATTGGCAATCGCGGGAAGCGTGAACGAGTAGCCGGCGTCGGCCGGGCCGAGAATGCCGTGTTGTGCGAGCGTCGAGACGTGCTGGTCCCCGGCAACCTGGAACATGCGCGACTGGCGAAGGAGTCCCCACACCTCGTTGCGGCGGTGCAGTGGCCAGCCGTGGGAATCCTTGTCATTGAGGCCGAAATTGTACCCGGTATTGGCGTGCGTGTGCAGGTTGCCAAGGGGGGACTGTGAGAGCATGAACTTGACCTGCTGGCCCGCCCAGTCGCCGTTCCAGGCGCGAAGGAAGTCCTTCTGGCGCTCGCCGAGCAGGAACTGCTGGTCGAGGTCCGCGGGCGGATTGGTGCTTCCGGTCTTGAATTTGCGGTCCTCGATAATCGCAATGCCCACCCCGCCGTAGACCATGCCGGTGAAATACACGCCGATACCCTGTGCAATGGGCGGCGCAGGCTGAACGGGATGGTAGGGATCGGGATCGGGCAGGTGGCTGGTTTGGGTACGGTCGACGAGCTTTACCCACGACGCGGGCTCCTCGTATCCCCCGGTCCCCTGGCTGGTGGTGGCGATTCCGCCTTCTCCCCACAGGTTTCCCTGGAAGACATCGTGGTCATCCGGCATGGCGATGGTGGGTATCGCGCGCGTCAACCCGCGTGACTGCAACACCCACAGGTACCACTTGTAGAGGTAGTCGTGCTGGCGGTTGAAGTCATTCCCGCTGTCCTCCGGCGTGGGTTGCCCCTCGTAGATCTGGTCGCCGTTGGCGATGAATATATCGGGCTGGTGCCTGGGCAAATGCGTGAAGGCGAGGGTGTGCGGCTGCCATACGCGTACCGGCGACCAGTCAAAACCGTTGTTCTGTACGCTGCCATCCGAAATGCGCTGGCAGGTCGTGGCGGCGATCACGATCTCGTTTTTCTCGACGGGGTCACGCCGCACGGTTCCGGTCCAGTGGTACAGGGTCCCATCGACGGATACCCCGAGACGGTAATCCGTATCGACCGTGTCATCCCAGCCGGGAATACGGAAGGTCGCGGTGTACGAGGACAGGTTATCCGTGTTGTCAATATCCGCGGTGGCGAGCTGCTGCCAGGCCCCGCCGTCCCAGGTCTCCAGCGTGACCGGGGGGGTGCTGGAGAGATCGACCGGCGGCAGCTGGGCCGTGATCTTCAGGACGCCACGGCTGAGCGTGTACATCGCACCGACGATGGCCAGGTGGCGGTCGGTCTCGGGCTGCAGGGCGCTGCCGGACCCGGAAAAATCATCGAACCAGAAGCGCGCATCGTTGCCTCCCCTGTGGGACAGCAGCCCCAGCGAGCCGAGCAGGCGGTCGGAGGGAAGCACGGCGGTCGCGCTGCTGAACAGGGTGTCGCCGGAATCGTAAGCCGCGAGGCTGAGCGTGTATTCACCGCTCGCGCTGCTGTACACCGCGTCCAGCACCAGCCGGGCCGATGCGGGAAACCCGCCCGCCGGTACCGCGCCGGTGTCGAGGGCATCCACCGTTCCGGTTCCGTAATCTTCAATGGTTGCGGCACCATCCCCGCGCAGCCCGAGGAAGAGGCCGAAGTCGCGGCCCAGGCCATCATGCACGAGCAGCGCGCCACGCCAGTCAAGGCTCGGCCCGGCACCGAGGAGGAACCCGCTGCGGGCGTTGATGGTGCTGGTCCCCAGGTGCAGACCGGTCCTCACGCTGAGGGCGAGACTCCCGCCATGGCCGCGCACCGAGCTGCCGACCCGGTGGACGGTGCGGCGATCGCGCGAGCCGAGGATGCAGTTTACCCGCCCGTTGCGCACTTCCCAGTCATGCAGGCGATTCGCCCAGTAGCCCGGGCCGGGCCACACCTGGTCGGGGCAGGTGTCCCAGTCGTCGGAAAACGAACCGTCGGGTGCGGCGGCGGCCCAGTGGTCGAGGCGAACGTTGTCAAAGGACTGGAAATTGAGGTTACTGGTGCTGCTCGAACGAAACTGGATGCCGAGGGTCTCACCCGCGTGGGCATCGAGCTCGCCCGCCTCGACCGCGAGGTGATAATGCTGCCATGATCCCACGGTGAGGCTCTTGAATGCGTTGGTACGCGTTGCCACGACCTGCCGCGCGGCACCCTGCTCGACATAGAGGTCGGAGATGATGGAACGCGGCGCGGTACTGGGTCCCGGGATGCCGCGCTGCAGCACGAGGTCGTCAAGGCGCGCGAAGCCGACATTGTCGCCGTTTCCATCGACCCCCTGGAAGTACAGGAACAGGCGCTTGCCGGCAGCGGCGAGCGGAAGGGGGTCGAAGCGGCTGGCCTGTGCCTCGTACGTGGCGTTTATCGTGCTGAGCTCGGACGCCAGGGTCTGGAGGAGGCTTGGCGTCCCGGTGGGGCTGTCATCCGACGTGGTGAACAGCGACACGCCGACACGATCGGCACCATCGTTCCAGCCGGACGCATCCCGCCACTGGTACATGACCCGGAACACCTCCCCGGTGCCCAGCGTGTACCCGGTGTCGATGGCGAAGAGGCGGGTGCCATTGGCCGATATCACCGCGTTGCGGGTGCCGTCCAGCAGGGTGTTGGCGGGAGCGTTGCGCGTGGCCTGGCTCCCATCCCCGGCACTTCCGAGGTTAAACCACTCGGGGGTCTCGGTGAAATTACGCGCGTCAACCGGGCTCGCATCCGCGTTGAAGTCCCCGTTGAGCAGGCCCGGACCGAGCAGGGTGAGATCCGGGGTGAAGTCGTCGCCGGGAATGCTTCCGCCAAACAGCGCGGCGTCGAAGCGCAGGGAGAAGGCATCACCGGACGCGACGGGGTGCTGCGTCAGCTGCCAGGCCGCGGTGCTGTCCTCGATGCTCATCCGCCAGCCACCGTTGCCATAATCGGTGCGGTCGTTGATCACCTGCCCGCCATTCGAATCCCAGCCGGGGACCGTGGGACTCGCGATCAGGGTGCGGTCGACCCCGTCGTTGCGCTCCCCCCCGGGATTGACAAGCGGAACAGGCCCGGCACGGAGTACGACCGCACACAACCCAAGGAGCGGGAGCAAAGGAACATATCGCATGCCCGAAGTCTGGTCCCCTGGAAGGGCCGTGACAAGTCGTAAGCAGCGAAGGCCGGGATGGCAACCCGCCCCGGGGCGGGATGATCAGCACCCGGGAGGCCTGGAAAGCGCCCTATCCGGCCGGGAGATGGAAAAAAGTGCATGGGACACGCAATAAGCGCACCGGTGCCGCCGTTTTATGGATATCGAGCGCAACCATGAACCAGGGATGAGCCATGAAACGTACGTCACGATATTTGTTTAGCCTATGGGCCACGGTCCTGTTGGCGGGGACCGGTTGGAGTGAAGGAACCGGTACCCGGGGCATCCTTGAGCGTTACCGGTCCATCCGGCCGGACGCGAAAGACCTGGCCATGTACCGGCTGGATTGGGCGACGTCACTGGATGATGCGCTGAAGCGGGCGGCGAAGGAGAGCCGACCCGTCTACCTCATCATTATCCACGCCAAGTACGGGGATATCACCTCGGGCCACTGTTGAGCAACCGCCACGCAGGTCCGTGGGACCTCACTCATCGATCCAACCGTGGTACGGAAACTGGAGCCCTATATCATCGCCTCGTGGCACGGCCATCGAAACGACACGGATATCCCGGCCGCGGTGAAAGCCGTGTGGGACGAGAAATTCAAGGCGCAGCGTGGGCGCACACCCGGCCGGCAAAGCAACGTGGATATCGCCATCCTGGATTCCCGGGGAAGCCTGGTGCACAGCTTTGACGCCGCCAACCACCAGCAATACGGGCGCCGGGGAAGGATCGAGAGCTATACCGCCGACGAGTTGAGTCGCGCGGCATCCACCCTCGGCCTCGCGAAGCGGCCGACCAAAACGCCCGCGCTGAAATTGCCCGACCTGCAGGGCAAGCAGGGCGTCCGCGTCCTGGTCAGCCTCGACGACGAGCGCATGCACGCCTACCGGGCCCCGGTGGTGGAGGTGGTGCCGGTGGAGGATGGCGACTGGGATCACCTGGCCTGGCCGGAAGAGGCGCGCCGGGTTTCGTCTTCCGTTCTCCTCCCGTACCTTTCGCAGATTTACCCCCCCGGCGTGATGGAGCGCACCAATCCCACAACCAAGGAGGTGTACCGGATCAAGGCGGTCGAGGGCGAGCTGGAGCTCAGCCCGGTGGCGGCGAAAAAGGGACCACGCCATGCGATCCTGCGCGGCGAGGTGCGCATCGTGGATGAGGGCCCGGATGATTTCGGCTACAAGGGAACACTGGAAATCGTTCTGGCCTACCGCGACGGGGAAAGCACGCCCCATGCCCTGCGCGGCTACTTCGACGGCCTGTACCCGCGGAGCGACCGGATGCACCGGGATACGCGCTGGTTGCCCCTGCAGGCGGCCATCGAGTCGATCCCGGAATAGGATGCTTTCACGGGGAACCGCGGCGGAATCTGCTTCGCATCAGCCGGTATCTTGGTTAGCGTCGCTTGAAAGGACCTCCCATGCACCGACGCAAAGCCAAGCATTCCACCACCTTCCGCCTCGTATGCGGTGCATGGATCGCGCTCCTGGCACTCCAGGTTCCCGCGAAGCCGCCCAACGTGCTCTTCCTTGCCGTCGATGACATGAACGACTGGATCGGCTGCCTGGAGACCCGGCCGCGCGCGATTACCCCGCACATCGACGCGCTTGCCGCACGCGGCATTAATTTCACCAATGCCCACACGGCCGGGGTCTACTGTGCGCCCTCCCGGGCCGCCATCTTTACCGGGCAGTTCGCCTCCACCACCGGCTGTTACCGGAACCAGATCTACTTCGTGAACCACCCGGGGCTCCAGCCCCTGCACCTCGCCTTTCACCGGGCCGGGTACGCCACCTTTGGCGCCGGCAAGCTCTTTCATCACCCCGCCGGGCAGATTGACCTGCGGGGCTGGAGCGAATTTTTCATGCGCCGGAAAAGCCAGCGCGAAACCGGCTGGCCCCTGGACTCCTGGAGCGAGGAAACCCCCATCCCCCAGCCCTACCCCAACAGCGTGTACAACCGGGACGGCCCGGTCGCCAACGCCTTCTTCCTGGAATGGGGCAAGGTGCCCGACGAACAGGAAGGCGCCATGGCGGATACCCTGCGCACCGACTGGGCGGTCGACACCCTGAAAAAAGAACACGACAAGCCCTTCTTCCTCGGCCTCGGCCTCTACAGCCCGCACTTCCCCAATTACTGCCCGGAAAAATACTTCGCCCTGTACACCCGGGACGCGATCGAGCTTCCGCCCTACAAGGCGGATGACCTCGATGACCTGCCGGAGAACATCCGCAAGCAGAAAACCAACCGCTCGCGTATCCACCAGAAACTCGAGAAGCTCGGGGCGGTGAAAGATGCCATCCACGGGTACCTCGCCTGCATGAGCTATGCCGACGCGATGATCGGGCGGGTGCTGGCAACCCTCGCGGAGGGCCCGCATGCCGACAACACCATCGTCGTGCTGTGGAGCGACCACGGGTACCACCACGGCGAAAAAGGCGACTGGGGCAAACACACCCTGTGGGAACGCACCTCCAATGTCCCCTTCATCTGGGCCGGTCCGGGCATCGCGCGCGGGAAGACCATCGATGCCACGGTCAGCCTGGTCGACCTCTACCCGACCCTGGTCGAGCTCTGCGCACTCACTCCGCCTACCCATCAACTGGAGGGCAGCTCGCTCGCCGACAGCCTCCAGCATCCCGACCGGGCAAAGGACCGGGACGTGTACCTTCCCTTCATGGAGCCGGGGGCCTACGCCATCGTGAACCGGGACTGGCGCTACATCCATTATGCGAATAACAGCGAGGAACTCTACGCGGTCCGGACGGACCCGAACGAGTGGTTCAACCTCGCGGGGAAACCCGCGCTGGACGCGGTGAAGACCCGCCTGCAGGAAGCTGCGCCATCCACCTTCGCCGAGCCCGGGCCCCAGTTGAACGCGCGCCGGCACCTCGTCCTGGAGGGCGAGCGCTTTTCCTGGGACCCCGACCGGGCAGCCCCGGCCCGGCCGAAAAAGAAGAAACCCCGCAAGTAAAGCGGGGGCTCAGCGCTTCGGGGCACCCTGGGCCGGCTTTTTCCTCGCTGCGGGGACCTTCCAGTTCGGATCCGGGACATGGGCCTGGTCCAGTAGCCTGGCGGCGTGCCGGGCCAGGTCGGGGCGGCGCTCGGCGTAGTTGTGTTGCTCGGCCCCGTCATTCGACATGTCGTAGAGTTCCACCGGGCCGGTGAACATCGGCTTGCGGAGGGCTTTCCACTTGCCGAAGCGCACCGCCTGGGCGGAGCCGCGCTCATAGAACTCCCAGTACATCCGGGTGCTTCGCTTCCACCGGCTTGCCCGGGGCTGGCCACGGAGCGTCGCAACGAAGCTCTCGCTATCGATGTCACCGGGTGCCTGGACGCCGGCGATCTCGGCGACGGTCGCCATGAGGTCCCCAAAGTACCAGTGCGCATCGTCCTCGCTGCCCGGCGCAATCGTCCCGGGCCAGTACGCGATGGTCGGCACGCGGATGCCGCCCTCCGTGAGGTCACGCTTGATGCCGCGGAAGCGGCCGTTCGAGTCGAAGAAGTCCGCCTTGTGCCCGCCTTCCTGGTGCGGCCCGTTGTCGGAGGTGAACAGCACCAGCGTTTCCTTCGCAATACCCAGCTCCTTGACCAGGTCGAGGACACGGCCCGTGTCGCGATCGATGTTCCGGATCATCGAGGCGAAGCCCTTCTCCGGTTCCGGCCAGTCCCTTTCCTCAAAGGCCCCGAGCTCCGGCACCTCCATGCCCTTGTTGCCCGCCTCGTTGTTGGCGTGTGGCACGTTCATCGCGAAATACAGGAAAAAGGGCCTCGTGTGCTGCTCGCGGATAAAGCGCAGCGCATCCTCCGCAAACAGGTCCGGCGCATAGACCGCGCGCTTCTCCGCCACGCCTCGGCCGGATTGCGGCAAGCCCGGGTCCTGCCACCGTTTCCATTTCCCGTGAACGACGTTGGCCAACCGTTCCACCTGGCCGTTACGGATAAGGAATTCCGGGTAACAATTGTGGGCGTGCCACATGTTCACGTAGCCGTAGAAGTGGTCGAAGCCCACGTCGTTGGGATTGGTGAAATTGTCCGGTGTACCGATGCCCCATTTCCCCACACATGCCGTGGCGTAACCCGCCTGCTTGAGCACGGAGGCCAGCGTGGCTTGCCCGGGCTGAATGATGATCGGTGCCGTGGAATTACCGCGGACGACCGTGTGGCCCGCGTGTTTCCCGGTCATCAACACGCTGCGCGAGGGGGCACAGACGGTACTGCCGGCGTAGAACTGGGTAAACCGCATGCCCTGCTGTGCCATGGCGTCCAGCCGCGGGGTCTTCAGCACCTGCTGGCCGAAGCAGCCGAGGTCGCCGTAGCCGAGATCGTCGGCGAGGATAAGGATGATGTTGGGTTGCCTGCGCTCGGCGGCGAGGGTCGCCGCGCAGGCCAGGCCCAGCCAAAGGCCGCACGCGAAAAGGGCATGGCGCAGGGTTCCTGACATACGGGGTGATCGATCCTTCATGACCTGCTCCTCCTGGGCCTTGCGATGGTTTTCACTGTCCAAGCCGGCCCGGTGAAAGGGGCTCAGCTTCATTTGTTCTCCCCGGGTTCTTCGC
>JAPYUI010000387.1 GCA_029936175.1 Kiritimatiellia bacterium | reverse complement strand
ACCTCTTTGCCGAGCTCAAGGTCGACAAGAACGTGTCCTATGGACCCCACCCGCGCAACGTCTTGGACGTGTACTGGGACACCGACTACAAAAACGCCCCCATCGTCTTCACCATTCATGGCGGCGGATTCAAGCAGGGGGACAAATCGTATTGCAACAAGGCCATGCAGCAGCTCTACATGGCCAAGGGTTGCATCGTCGTTTCACCCAACTACCGGCTGAAGAAGGAGGGGTCATCGGTCACCAAGGACGATTGCGCCCTCGACGCCGCCATGGCGGTGGCCCAGATCCAGGCCAACGCCGGGAAGTACGGGGGCGACCCCACCAGGATCGTTTCCAGCGGGGCCTCCGCCGGCGGCTACATCAGCGCCTGGATTGCCTACCAGAAAAAATGGGATTGGCCCGCCACCGCCAAGTACAAGCCGAAGAAATTGAACATCGTGGGCTGGTTCGGCAACAGTCCCTACCTGCCGCCCGCCCTCATCAATCAAGTCGCCGCGGGTGACCCGCCCGGCTTCGTCATGTACGGGGGCAAGAAAGAGCACCCCGCCACCCCCGCCAAGCAGGGTCACGACATCCAGGCCGCCCTCAAGAAGAACAAGGTCTGGAGCAAGATGGTCTACATCGACTTCATGGGACACGTTCCCGCCAGGCGCATCCTGTTCAGCCCCCAGTCCCGGGACAAGGAAACCCACGAGGCCTACAACCAATTCCTCGACATGGTCTGCCACGGCAAGGGCGAACCCAAGGGCGGCGACGTGATCCAGGTGAAGATGAAAACAACTGAATAACCAAGGCCACAGGATGGACATGAACCGAAGACGTTTTCTGCAGGGTGGCCTTGCCCTGAGCACGGGTTTGGGGCTGAGTTCGCGAGTCGCGGTCGCCAAGACCACCCAAGTTGATCCGAAAGGTTTCTTTACCCTTGGCCAGCGCAAAGGCCATTGGTGGCTGATCACCCCGGATGGCAAGCCCTTCTTTGCCCACGGCATCACCCACGTCGGGAGCAACAGGGCGAAGATCGACTTTGCCGAAATCTCCACAGCCTGCAAGAAACTCGGCTTCAACGCCTACGGCTATGGCTGCCCAACCCAACTCCGGTCTGACATGCCCTACGTCGAGAGTTGGAACCACCTCGTTCCCATTTCAACCTACCGTGGCAAGAACGGCATCAAGTTCGTCGACGTGTTTGATGCCAAGGTGCAGACCCGACTGGAGGCCGGTGTGAAAGCGAACTGCTTGCGCAACGGCAAGAACCCTCAGAACGTCATCGGTTACTGCTGGACCGATCTCGGCTCCTGGCCGTTGAAGAACCCTACCGGCAGGAACTGGGTCGACTTCGTCCGCAGCCTCCCTGAAGACGCCCCCGGTCGACAGGCATACCGAAAGTTTCTCAGCGCTTGGAAGGGTGATGACGGCAAGGCCCGCGACCAGGCCTTTCTCCGCCTCATCGCCCGCGAGTACTTTCGCATTATTGGTGAAGCGCAGCGAAAACATGCCCCCGACCACCTCATCTTCGGTGACCGCTTCGGCTTCAACACACTGGACCCCGACGTGCTGCAGGAAATGCTCCCCTACGTGGACGGCATCGCGATTCAGCCACCTTTCTGGGGCACCTTTCCAAAGGAGAAGTTCGACGAAATCCACCAGCTGACCGGCAAACCCATTCTACTCTGCGACTTCGCCATTCGGTTTAAGGACGGCGACAAGGACATCCGCAGTTGGAAACCGGCCGCAGATTCCATCGCCGCCGGCAAGGCCTACGCCGAATACGTCAAGGCGGCCCTCAACACCGATTACATCGTCGGTGTCTTCTGGTGTAACCCGGTCGATACCCCAAAGGGTTTCGGCAAGCCCGGGGTGAAGCAGGGGTTCTTTGGCAAGGGACTCACCGAGCGCCCCGG
>JAPYUI010000386.1:1594-1918 GCA_029936175.1 Kiritimatiellia bacterium | reverse complement strand
CGGAGCATTTCCGGGAGCGAACAAGCGAGCAAACTCACAGAGGCCCACCTCTAACCAGCCCCACTTTTTTGCGGGGCGCGGGGTCTCCAAAACCTTGCTCTAGCTACTGGTTTTCCACACATTTCGCATGCCGGCGAGGCTACCGAGTGTTCCTAGAATCCCCCTCCCCGCGTTTCGCTACAGGAGTAACGGTTTTTGGTGCTTTTCCGCGGTATCCGGTGGCTTTTGGAGCGAACTCACGGGAACGCGGGGGCTGCGGCGCCAGTTCCAACTCGGCGCTGGAGCATTGCAAAAGTTTCCTAAGGGCTGGAGCATTCCAAAGGT
>JAPYUI010000386.1:0-1494 GCA_029936175.1 Kiritimatiellia bacterium | reverse complement strand
CGGAGCATTTCCGGGAGCGAACAAGCGAGCAAACTCACAGAGGCCCACCTCTAACTCGGCGCTGGAGCATTGCAAAAGTTTCCTAAGGGCTGGAGCATTCCAAAGGTTTCTTACGGATCGAGAAATCCACCCAACCGTGGCGCCGATGGAACGAGCGGAACGGCCCCGACGCAAGGGACTTAAAATAAATCGGAACTGCCCACTTTGCGCCGCCGGGCCCCACGGGAACCCGCCGACTGCGCGACCCGGCGCCGGGCTAATCAGGCCGAGATCGCCGAGCGTTCCGCCGCCCGGGGCCGCCGCAGAAAACGCAAAACAGAAGAAGGACTCTAGCAACGAATGGTAGCGCCCCCTTTGGGGGGCCCATTTCCGGGTGGGGCTGATTCCTGGGTTTTCTTTTGTAGGGCGGAGCATTTCCGGGAGCGAACAAGCGAGCAAACTCACAGAGGCCCACCTCTAACCAGCCCCACTTTTTTGCGGGGCGCGGGGTCTCCAAAACCTTGCTCTAGCTACTGGTTTTCCACACATTTCGCATGCCGGCGAGGCTACCGAGTGTTCCTAGAATCCCCCTCCCCGCGTTTCGCTACAGGAGTAACGGTTTTTGGTGTATTTCCATGGTCTGCGGTGCATTCTGAAGCGATCCCACGGAAACGCGCCCTCCCAACCCTTTGCATGAGGCGCGCCCGTCGCAGCTCTGCCCCGATTGTAGAAGCATGGATGCGGCGCGTCCGCCGTGTTGGTCCGGAATTAAAAGCACGAGCTTGGCGGGGCGCCTTGGGCGTCGCCGGTTAAAAGCATGACGTGGCGCGGAATCGCGGGCCGTGGCGCGCGCGACCGCCTCCCGAACGCGGACCTGGATCTACCCTTCCATGGTTTGATTCAGCTCTCTGCCAAGGGTTCGTGTCACATTCTACCCGGCCGTTATGCCACGTGACCTTTGCGGAATGCATGTGCGTCGCACGCTTGCGTTCCCGACGGCCATGGCGTTTAAGCGTTAATGTTCGAGAAACTTACCCAACCATAGCACCGATGGAAAGAGCGGAACGGCCCCGACGCAAGGGCCTTAAAATGATTTGGAAATGCCCACTTTGGGCCGCCGGGCCCTACGGGAACCCGCCGACTGCGAGACCCAGCGCGGGGTTAATCAGGCCGGGATCGCTGAGCGTTTCGCCGTCCGGGACCGAAGCAAGAAAACAGAAAACAGAGAAGGTGCTCTAGCAGCGAATGGTAGCGCCCTCAAACAGGGTCCCTTTTTCTGGTGGGGTGGATTCCCGGCTTTTCTCGTCGTACCCTGGCGCGTCGCCGGTGGCCGGGCAAACGAACAAACTCGCAGAGGGCGAACTCTAACCAGCCCCACTTTTCTGCGGGGGGCGGGGGCTCCGAAACCTTGCTCTAGCTAACGGTTTTCCACACATTTCGCTTGCCGGTGAGGCTACCGAGTGTTCCTAGAATCCCCCTCCCCGCGTTTCGCTACAGGAGTAACGGTTTTTGGTG
>JAPYUI010000155.1:7839-9729 GCA_029936175.1 Kiritimatiellia bacterium | reverse complement strand
CGAACGGATGCTGTTCCGTCTGCAACTTCAGCTCGAGATTGCCCCGGTAATACGTCACCATGAAATTGCCCTGTTTGAGACTTTCCGCCTGGGCCATCACGACGGAGCCGTCCTTATGTTGGTGGCTGGGATTCAGGGTGAACTCGAGACTGAACGCGTTCGTGTCTTTCACCTTGTCTAGAACATCGTCCCCCAGCCCGGTGAGCCCTGCGTAGCCCCCGGTCAGGTTTAAAATATGGTAACGCGCATAACGGGCGTGACCCTTGAGCTGCACTTTGCAGAAACGCCGACCGCCGGGATACTCATCGATCACGTTGTTCGCCTTCTTATCCTCCCAGATGAACTCCAGGCCCGCCCGGTTCCCCGGCCAGGATGAAATCGGCGAGGCCACTACCCCTTGTTGCTTGCCGACACGGGACTGGTCGCCGCTGGCGACCCAGAGGTCGGGGAAAAAGTCGCCGTGCTTGCTCCCGGTCGCTTCATGCCAGGTTTCGATCCGCTGAATCGCTTCATCAAAGCGGCCGATGTGGATATTTATGTGGTCCCCGCCACCATGTATATTGTTGTGCTTCGCCTTGGCACGGTAGGGGCCGGAAAGGGCCATGAAACGGACATGATTGCTCCAGCGCGGGTGGTACACCTCCCAGCCTACATTCCTCGGGGACCCATTCACCTTGATCTTCTGGAAAAATTGCTCGGCCGGCTTTCGAATCATCACGTTTTTATGGGCCCCGTCGAAAACCCACATGATGTAGCTGTTATCCGGGGCCATCGAGGTCCAGCACCCGTTGCCTTTCTTGGTGAAAGCGCCGTTGGGCAGATCGGCCAGCCCCGCTTCATTCCAGGGAAAGAGCCCGGCCGCCTTCTTCCCGTCGCGTGAGAGTTGAAAATTATCCGGGTTAACCAGCGTCTGGTCCCAGACCAGTTCCTGTACCGCCGGATCGTCCAGTTGGCACCGCATGGCTGGGCCGGCCTTGTGCAGTTCATCCTGCGGTTGACCCAGCAGGTAATACACCCAGTCCGTGCCGCTCACCGGGTCGCGCCAGACATCGGCCAGCATCCCGTCAACCACCTCGCGATTCCCACTGCCATCCCAGTTGACGACCCATACCTTCTTCTCCTCGAAGAGACCATACACTACGCGCGCACCATCGGCGGTGAACAGGGGTTTTCGATAGCTGCGCAAATCACCGAGAATGGTCCGCTCACCCAGGCCGTCCTCCGAGTCGAGTCCCATGATGATGTGGTTCGCACCCTCGTTGTACGGGTCATCGTTGTTGCCGCGCATCTGGCGGGTCCAGACGAGGCGGGCGGGCTCACCGGTCAACTCGGAAAGGCTCTGTGGTACAGGGGCATCCGGCACGGGCGGCGCCTTGCTTTGTTGACCGCAACCGCCGGCCAGCATCAAGAGCAGGCCCAGGCGCCCGGCGGAGCGGAGGCCCCAGGAGGGGGCTATGTCACGAAGAGGCTTCATCGAGAATGGACTGTGCCGCACGCTCCCCGCTCTTGAATGAATCATCGGTCCACATATAACCCCAGTCACCGTAACGACCGCAGTACCGGATGCCGATCTCGTCGAGATAGCCATGGACGGTTGCCAGGTTCTCGGCGCGCTCCAGGTCAAAAATGACGTTCGCGTACTCGGCGAAGGTCGCATTCCTGAACAGGATTTCGTCCGCATCCTTGATCAATCCACAACGCCGAAGATCGTGGATCACCGGCTCAATGTAATCGTCCGGCTTGCCGGTCATGGGCTTGTATTTCTTCGAGAAATACACCTCCGCCTGGATGGCGCCGCAGCCCGGTGGACAGGTGCTTTTCGAGAGGTTATGCGGAAAGCTCAAGCGGGTGAAGCTGTAATCCATGTCGTAAAAATAGGTCCAGTGCGCC
>JAPYUI010000155.1:3400-7739 GCA_029936175.1 Kiritimatiellia bacterium | reverse complement strand
TAGCGAAAGCCCTTGATATAATGGACGTCCTCGGTCTCCGGGGAGAAGGCTCCTTTCAGGACTTCCTTGATATCCGCCTGGTACAGGCGCTGGTCCATCCAGTCGGTACTCATCTGGCTCGGCTCGACGGTATGGTAGCGAATCGTGTAGTCGCGGGGAAATTGCTCGTAATAGGTGCGACCATAACTCGCGAGCAACCAGTCCTCGTAATGATTGATATCCGGAGGCTCCGCGTTCTGGGCCTTGACGAAATCCGCGATGCAATCAACCAGGATATCCTGGGGCAGGCCGTGCAGGTTGACAATGCAGGGATGCTTGATCCAGCGATCCCGCCACCAGTTATTCACGTAGGTGGAGAATTCCTCGTATTCGCCCCCCACGAATTCGGCGAACAAGTCCTGGATGCGCTTATCCTTGGTAAAGGACACGTGGGGGCCGTCGTCGAACACAAAGCCGGATGCCTTATGCTCATAACTGACCGTGTGTCCAAAGGGATAGGCATTCTTGTCGTAGACGTCCGGGATGATCCCTTCCGCCCTCAGGCGATAGGTTGCCCCGTAACCGGCCATCCCGGATCCTAAAACTCGTACCTTCATGTCTGTTCGCTGCCTTGTTGCTGTCTACGTGTACTTCGGTAGAAAGGTTAGCTTGGCACGGGAATACCCGCGATCCGCAATCAGGGCTCCATGCGCTCCCGCCACCACGCCAGGGTATGCGCCAGGCCCTCTTCCAGGTTCATGGACGGCGTCCAGCCCACTTCGTTATTCAAGCGGCGGGCGTCGCCGAGGATCACCGGGGCTTCGTTTTCAGGCGTGGGATAGGTCCCCATCCTGACCAGGTCTTCCCCGCCCGTGAGACCGGCCAGGGTCATCACGATATCCTTGAGCGTGGTCGGGGTGCCGCTGGCCACGTTGACCGTGCCGGTGACCTCCGACGCCAACAGCGCGACGAAGGCATCCGCCACGTCCTGGACGTGCATGAAATCGCGTACCTGGCGCCCGTGGGAGCACTTGGCCTCCTCGCCACGCAGCAGGGCATTGGCCACCGAGGCCACCAGCCTGCTCGCATATTCATGCGGGCCATAGAGAAAAAAGATCCGGCCCCATGCCAGGCTGATGTTGTTTTGCTGCGCATAGACCTGCGCCAGGTTCCGGAGCGCATTCTTACTGGTTCCGTAGAGGGAATCCGGTTCGGACGGGGTGAGGGCCTCGTTGAGAAACCCGCGCTGCAGGTCGTACTCAAAGCAGGTTCCGGCGAGCACCGCCCGCGAGCCCCCATGCTCGGAGAACAGGCGCAGGAGTTCCATCGTCGCGGACACCCAGCGAACGTTATTATAGGACGTCAGGTACTCTTTCGGCTCAACATACCAGGCGAAGTGTAAAAGCCTCTCCGCGCTGATCTCCTTGACCACCTCCGCCAGCTGCCCCGGGTCCAGGAGATCGAGCTGGTGGTATACCACCCCTTCCACCGGCTCGGGGTTATCACAAATATCCACCGCATGGACCTCGTAGCCCTTGGCCTGCAAGGGGGCAATGGCATGCCGACCGATAAAACCTGTTCCCCCGGTGACGAGTACGCGCATCAGAGGCCGATCCCTTCGTAGTGCTCGACCGATTGCTTATCCAGCATCCGCCGGCCGTCGACGAGCAAGGGGGCCTTGGTCATGGTCGAAAGCATTTCGGGCAGGTCGTCAAATTCCTTCCACCGGGTGACGAGGAGGATCGCGTCTACCCCGTCAATCGCCTCGACCAGGCTGTCCGCGTAGCGCATCTGCCCGGCAGGGTAGAGGTGCTTCATCTCGGCCTCGGCGACCGGGTCGAAGCCCACCACATCCGCATTTTCGTCGAGCAGGGCCTGGATAATCGGAATCGAGGGCGACTCGCGTATATCGTCCGTCCCGGGCTTAAAGGCCAACCCGAGTACGGCGACCTTGACCCCTTTCAATTCGGGGAAATGCTTCTTGAGCAGGCTGATCATGCGCATGGGTTGCTGTTCGTTGACCACGATCACGGACCCGAGCAGGTCCATCGGCATCCCGCGTTCCCGGCCGTGGGCCACCAGGGCTTTCACGTCTTTCGGGAAACAACTGCCGCCAAAGCCACAACCCGCCTCAATATACGTGGTAAAACTCGGCGTAATGCGCCCCTGCTCGGTGATCGGACTCAGGCGTTTATCCAGGTGCACCCCGTTCATGACCTCGGTCACGTCCACCTCGCCCGTGGCCGCACACAGGTTGCCGACTTCATTGGCAAAGGAAATCATCGTCGCGAGCAGGGAATTCGCGGTGTACTTGATCATCTCAGCCGTACGCGGATTGGTACGCAGCACATCGACACCGTCAAACACGGTGTACATGCGCTGCATGACCTCCAGGCTCCGTTCATCCATTCCCCCCAGCACAATGCGGTCCGGATCCATGAAATCTTCAACCGCAACGCCCTCGCGAAGGAATTCCGGGTTCATGCCGACCCCGAAATCTTCCCCGGCTTTCTTGCCGGAGGCCGCCTCGAGAAGGGGAAGCACGACACTGTCCGTCGTCCCCGGAACAACCGTGCTCTTCACCACGACCACGTGGTAATCCTCTTTATCCGCCAGCACGCGGCCGATCGCCTCGGACACCTGCCGGATGAAGCGAAGGTCGATGGCATCGTCCTTGAAGGGGGTCCCCACAGCAATCAGCGACACCTCGGACTCCCGGACGGCCTGGTCCAGGTCCGTCGAGGCCTGCAGGCGCTCCCCGACGTGTTTCTTCAACAAGGCCTCAAGGCCATCCTCGTGGATCGGGGACTCACCCGCATTGATCCGGTCGACCTTCGCCTGGTCGACATCGACGCAATGCACCTCGTGGCCTTTTTCCGCGAGACAGACCCCGCTGACAAGACCGACATACCCGGTGCCCACCACGGAGATTCTCATCAGGCCTCGGCCGCTTCCATGTTTTCCCTGTACCAGATCATGGTGCGACGCAAACCGTCATCCACGGCGACCTCCGGTTCGTAGTCCAGGGCTTCGCGCGCCTTGGCAATGACCGGGCAGCGACGATTGGGATTGTCGGAGAGATAGTGCTGGTCCTCGTTGACCTCCCGGATGACCTCGCCCTCATAGCCGAACAGGTCCCTGCCCAGGGCAACGATCTTCTCCGCCAGGGTGGCGATGGAAATTTCCGGATCCTCGACGCCGATATTGTAGGGCTCGCCGGGTTCGCCATGAGTCAGGATCTTGTAGTAGCCCACAATGGCATCGGCGATGTAGCAGAAGGTCCGGGTCGGCGAACCATCGGAGAACATGACGATATTTTCTCCATTGAGCACGTTTCGGGCAAAGTCAGGCAGCACACGCTTGTCGGTAATTTTCAGGCCGGGGCCGTAATTGTTGAACGGCCGGGCAATCTTGACCGGCACCTTGTACTGCTCGGCAAAGTTTACGCAAAGGGTTTCCCCGTAGCGCTTCGACTCGTCGTAGCAGGCGCGGGCACCGGTACATGAAACAAGGCCCCGGTAGGTCTCCGGCGTGGGAATATTTTCCGGCGTCGGATCCCCGTAGATCTCGCTGGTGGAATAGAAGAGAAACCCCTCGACGGCGGACTCGGACCGACAGTACTCGAGCAGGTAGCGCAGCCCGTTGACGTTCGCATCCATCGTCTCGATGGGATACTTGCGGTAGTACAGGGGCGAAGCAATAGAGGCCGCATGGATAATATACTCAAAACCGCCCATGTCCTCCGGCAGGGGATGCGTAATATCATGCTTGGCCAGGGTCAAGCCGGGCACATCGGCCAGCCCGGACAGCCACTCCGGGACGCCGCGAATGTAGTTATCCCAGACGGTCAGCGCAATGCGCTGGTCCCCGGCAGCCTGCTCGTTGTGATACAACACCAGTTTAACCAGGTAATAGCCCAAAAAGCCTGCGCCACCCGTAATGAGAAGCCGCTTACCCGCCATGCGCGAAAAGGACGCCGAAGCCCGGTCCAGCATATACGCCAGGTCCCCGGCGATGATGTCTTGTGCGGTATCCATATTCGCCCTGCTGTTTATTGAGCGAGAGGGCATATTGCAACCTCGGATCGGTGAATTATGGGGGAACCTGAGCATCGAGGGCGCGAAACGCAGCCCCGCGATCATCGGCATCCACCGCGCACGACACGCCCACATTAAGCATGGTTGTCATTCACCCTGTATCGCGCAGGGTAACTATCTCGTGAGAACACATGGCCAATCGAAACGGGCCTTACACATGCTCCGGCCACACGCAGTATACGCGCTGGGCCTGCTGCAGCTCGTTGCACTCGCATGCCCGGGCGAATCGGATGGACAGGGACAGGCCGTGGACCGGGAACCCA
>JAPYUI010000155.1:0-3300 GCA_029936175.1 Kiritimatiellia bacterium | reverse complement strand
ATCCCCTGGATCGATCCCGGGACCCTCGATACGACCCTTCCCCCAGCAGCCGAAATAATTGGATTAGGCTCGACCATATTCTCGACAATTACTGTAAAACAACAATTCTATTGCCCGTATATAATCAGACAACTTGACCTAAAATGTTGATCCAGGGAAATCCAATGAAACAACGTGCCACTTATCTCCTCGCCTGTTTGAGCCTTGCTTACGCCGCGTCTGCACAAGACGAGACAGGCAAGGGCCTCAAGATTCCCGATGAACTGCGTGCCCAGTTATTCGCGGACACCGACCTAAGCCCCTCTCCCGCCTGCCTGGCGGCTTCCGCCGAGGGCGAGGTCTTCATCGGCGTCGATCTCAACGGTTCACTGGGAAAAGGCGCGGGTAAAGGACGAATCATCCGCGCAATGGATACCGACCGGGATGGCAAGGCCGACCAGCACACGGTTTATGCCCAGATCGACAACCCGCGCGGGTTGATCCCGGTCGACAATCGCCTGTACGTTCTGCACACGGTGATCCCGGCGTCCACCGGCAAGCTGGAAGCGATGCACCTCTCCGTGTTGGTTGACCGGAATCGCGACGGCAAAGCCGACGCTTCCCGGATCCTGGTACGCTCCATCAGTCCGCCGAAGCACAACCAGAACCGCGGGGCCGACCATACCACGAACGGTATCCAGATGGGCATTGACGGCTGGATCTACATCGCGGTGGGCGACTTTGGCATTCACCAGGCGGTCGGAACCGATGGCACGGAGCTTACCATGCTCGGTGGCGGTATCGTCCGCGTCCGCCCGGATGGAACGGAACTCGAGGTGTACACCCACGGCCTGCGCAACATCTACGATGTCGCGATCGATTCACGCATGAATATCTATACCCGCGGCAACACCAACGACGGCGGCGGGTGGAACATTCGCTTCATTCACCAGGTGCAAACCGGCGAATACGGCTACCCGGTCCTTTTCAAGAACTTCACGGATGAAATCCTCCCGGCCCTGGCCGATCTCGGCGGCGGATCCGGCACCGGGGCCCTGTTTTTCCAGGAGCCGGGCTGGCCGGAAAAATTTTCCAATGTCCCCATGATGTGTGACTGGGGCCGCAGCCAACTGGTGATTCACCGGGTCAATCCGGATGGTGCAAGCTTCACCCAGGCACCCGAGGAATTTATCAAGTGCCACCAGATATCGGACGCCGATGTAGACGGTTCCGGGCGCCTTTATCTCGCGGCGTGGAATGGCGCGGGATTCAAGGGCAGCCCCACGAAGGGGTACACGGTCCAGGTGACGCCAAAGGACTGGACCTACCGGGCCTTTCCAGACGTGAAGAAGCTGAGCGCAAGCCGACTACTCGAGCTTATCGTCTCCGACAGCGCAAAAGCACGCCACCGCGCACAACGGGAACTCATTGGTCGTTCCGATGATCAAGCCTTTGCCTTGCTGCTCAAACTGGCCGCTTCCCCGAAGGTTTCACGGGACGGCCGCATCGCCGCGATTTTCACCGCGAAGCAGTGGAAAGGGGAAGCCGCCACCGCAGGACTCCTGGCCCTCACGAAAGATCCCGTCGTCCGCGAGTTCGCGTTGCGCGCCCTGGCCGATCGTATCCCGGAAAACGGCCAGGTGCCGAGCAAGCCTTTTCTCGACGGGCTCAAGGACGCGGATCCGCGGGTCCAGGTAGCCGCCGCGGTTGGACTGGGGCGCCTGAAGCGGCCCGAGGTCGCGGATGCACTCCTCGCGGCAGCCTCCACGCTTTCACCCCCCACCCTGGCGGCCAGCGTTGTACCGGCTCCGCCCGCATACCGCAGCGGCACCATCAAGGGACACGAGTCGGTCGACATAAAGGCCGACATCACCGGCATGAAAACGCTCGTGCTCGCGGTGCTCGATGGCGGGAATGGCACCGGAAACGACCACGCGGCCTGGATCGACCCCATGCTGGTGAGCGCAGACGGAAGCAAGACCCCCTTGACCGACATTAAATGGAAATCCGCCGAGCAGGGCTGGGGCTCCACCCTTATCGGCAAGGACTGCAAGAAAAAGAACCTGGCCCCGGTAAAGGGCAAGCAGGAGGCAAAACCCTTTACAACCGGCATCGGCACGCATTCCACCTCCTTCATTACCTACGACCTGTCCGGAAAGCATTTTGTCCAGTTCCAGGCGCGCGGGATGATGACCGAGGGTTCCGGGGGCCGGGGTAGCATCCAGTTCGCGGTGGCCGCTTCACGAGCCGGCCTTGGCACGGGGAAAAAGAAGGAAGGGCCGCATGCCACACCGAACAGCCCGATCATCGTGCCCCACGTCGCCATCCAGGCCTTGCGTCGCATCGAGGCAACACCCGCGATCGTTCGGGCATTGAAGGGCCCCCACGCCCATGCAGCCCTGTGGGCCTTGAAGTACCGCTACGAACTCGAGGCGGTTGACGGGTTGACCGATGCGCACCATACATCAAAGGACCCGGCCTTCCGCCACGAGGCAATGGAGACCCTCCTGCGCATCACGATGAAGGAAAAGCCCTACGACGGATCCTGGTGGTGGAGTACGCGACCGAACACGCACGGTCCCTTCTACTACACGGAACCCTGGGCGGGAACCGAGCGTATACACGCCTACATCAGCCAGGTCTGGCACACCTCCGATATCCCCACCCGGGTCGATATCGCCAAGGAAATGGAACGCCACAGCCTGAAGATGCCCGGCCTGGACACCGCGCTTGCCACGGCCGGGACCCCGGCGAAAACCGAGACCAAGGTGGACCTGAGCAAGATCGATACACGGATAGGCGAGGTGGGAAAAATGGCTATCGAGGATGTCATCATCGCGCTGGACAGGGTGAAGGGGGACAGCAAGCTCGGCGAGAAACTCTTCACCCGACAGGGTTGCGTGGCCTGCCACACGCTGCGATCCGATGAGACCCCCAAGGGGCCCTACATGGGCCACGTGGGCAATATCCTGAACCGGGACCAGATCGCGGAGTCGATCCTGAAACCCGGGGCCACCATCTCCCAGGGCTTCGCGACGGTGTCGATCAACACCACGGACAATCAGGCGGTTGCCGGCTTCGTCACCGCCGAATCCGCCACGGAAATCGAAGTGCGTGATATCGCAGGCACGGTATATAAGATCAAGAGCAGCACCATCAAGAGCCGCCACGAGCTCCCGATATCCATGATGCCCCCCGGACTTGCGAATGCCCTGAGCATGAAGGAATTCGCCTCGCTGGTGAAATTTCTCAGCGAGCGGAAGAAATAGGCCGGATCGTTCAGCGCCTTGGAAGCGCTTGCGTGATGCACGCTAAGCGGGA
>JAPYUI010000385.1 GCA_029936175.1 Kiritimatiellia bacterium | reverse complement strand
TCCTGGATATTCTGGTCCAGGTGCAGGCGCTGGGCCACCGGGCGCAGGGTGTCCGCGACCCTCGCGTAGTCATTGCCCGCTGCGAAGGGACTCCCGCGAAGGATCTCTGCGAACTCGGCTGTACAGGCCGCCAGTTGGAAGCGGGGATCGGTGTTCTCGTACTGGCGTACCAGGTCTGCGGCGAGAATGTCCTTGGAAATCTCCTCGATCTCGCCCGTCTCCACGTTCCGGTAGCGCACATGCACCGTCCCCAGCGGATCAGCGGGGTTCCCGGCCAGGTCCATTTCGTAGAGGGCGGTCGCCGCCTGTCCGGAACCGATTTCACCCGCATCCACGGTGTCGTCACGGAACTGTTCCGACTTCAGTTGGCGGTTTTCATAGCCCAGTTGACGGTACCGCTTCACCCGCTGCGGGTTAAACTCGACCTGGATCTTCACGTCGGCAGCAATGACATTCAAGGTCGCTGAAAGGTTGTCCACGAAGACCCGTTTGGCTTCATCGAGTGAATCGATGAAATGGTACACGCCATTCCCCTTGTTTGCCAGGGTCTCCAGCATGGTGTCGTTGTAGTTGCCGAGGCCGAAACCGAAGACGGAGGAGTAGATGCCCTGCTCCCGGAAGCCTTCCACCTGCTTGAGTATGGACACGGCATCCTCGTTACCCAGGTTTGCCATGCCGTCACTGATCAGCAATATGCGGTTCACGGCGTCCGGATCAAACCCGCTCGCGGCCGTCGCATAGCCGAGCTGGATGCCGTCCTCGAGGTTGGTCGAACCCGTGACCTGTAGGCCATCGATCGCCGCCGCGATGCGTTTCCTCTCGGAAGCCGGGGTGTGATTGAGCACGATCCGCGCCTTGAAATCGTACTGGACAATCGCGACTTCATCGTGATCCGCCAAGTGACCGATCAGCATTTTCAGGGATCGCCTGGCCAGCCCCAGGCGATCCGGTGTGTCCATGGACCCACTGGTATCGATAACAAAGGTCAACTTCGCCGGGCGCTGTTGGTCCCGGCCGACGACCTTGCCTTTCACCCCGACCTTCAGCAGGTATCCGCTGCCAAAAGGTGACGGGGCCGCCTGGTTGTGGATGGCGAATAGTCCCCGCACCGGTGAGGGGTAATGATAGTTGAAGAAGTTGATGAACTCCTCCGTGCGCACCGCGTCCGGCGGGGGAAGCATGCCCTGCCGCATGTAGTTTCGGGCCTGGGTAAAGGATGCGCTGTCCACGTCGATAGCAAAGGTTGAAAGGGGATTCGCGACCGTGTCGACATAGGGGTTGAAGCTGTAGGCCTGGTAGATCGAGGGCTCTTCCTCTTCGGCAGGGCTTTCCGACTGCTCCTGCTTCGACTTCTTGAATTCTTTTTCACCTGATGGGTCGCGGAGCGCATCTCCTTCGTTGATGTCGAAGACCCCATCCTCATCTGCATCCGTCGACGCAAGGCGGCTGGACGGTTCGCGAGCAGGGCTGGCCTCGGCAGTCCTCCTGAACAACTCATCTGCATTGTCGACGGGTTTCGGTGCCGCGGCGGGTTCTGCGATCTTGACTGGCGCAGGCTGCTTGGTCGAAAATGGATCCGGCTTTGCGAGGTTCTTGAAGCCTTCGTGCTTGAGGTTTTCCCGGTCGCCCAGGATCTCTCCCTCCAGGCGGAAGAATTCCGTGCCGACAGTAACCCTTTTTTCCTGGTCTACGGAATCGGGGGATGAGCTTGACGGCACCGTGAACGTGGTCTTGTTCTGCCCCTCCCGTTTCGTCGAACGGCTCTTGGTTTTTTTGTCGTAGTCTTGCCCGGGGATCGCGCGACCGGCAATGCCCTCTATGAGCGCCTCTTTGCCCTTGGCCCCGGGCGACTCAGCCTCCCCCCGCTCGTAGGCGTAGTGCCATCGGGTCCCGTTGAGGGCGGGCGCATCGACCGGTTCGGGGACA
>JAPYUI010000384.1 GCA_029936175.1 Kiritimatiellia bacterium | reverse complement strand
CTTTTCCTCCTGCTGGCCCTATGCACCCTTCACGCGGCAGCCAAGAAACCCAACATCGTCCTCATCCTCGCGGATGATGTTGGGGCGGACATGTTCTCCTGCTATGGGCAGCCCCATACCGCCCAGACCCCCAACATCGACCAAATAGCCCGGGAAGGTGTGCGTTTCCGCACCTGTTTTGCTCCGGCAATCTGTGGACCATCGCGCGCCCTGCTCATGACCGGGGTCTACGCGAATCGCAGCGGTGTTTTCCGCAATGACATGTGGGCCTTTGACTCACGCGGCACCCTGTTCACCCGGCAGCACAGCTGGGGCAAGCTGATGCAGGCAGGCGGATACAAAACCGCGATCGCCGGCAAGTGGCATTGCGGCGCAAAAGAACCCTGGGAGCAGGAGGTCGGTTTCGAGGAATATTGCCTGTACGAGAGCCCGGATAAAATCAAGGGGCACTTCGGCATCGATGTGCTTGCCCGCGGTCAACGCAAGGATGTTCAAATCCCCGACCTTCGCTACTGGTATTCATCCATGATCCAGAACGGCGCCTATGTTGAGGTCAGCGAGGAGGACTTCGGCCCGGATCAACGCTGTGACTTCCTCATGGACTTTATGCAGCGAAAAGCACGGGCCGGGGAACCCTTTATTGCCTACTGGCCCACGGTGATCCCGCATGGACCCTACTCGACCACCCCGGATGCCGGGGCGGTGATGGATATCGAGTTGAAGAAGCCCGATGTCCGCGGCATGGGCAAGGCGGACAAGACCAAGGCGATGGCCGAGTACAATCGCCAACAGGATATGCGCTTCGTCAACCTGGTGGAGTACATGGACAAGCTCGTCGGGAAGCTGATCGGACAGGCGAAGTCCCTCGGGATCTACGAAAACACCTATTTCATTTTCTGTGCGGACAACGGCACCGCGGTAACGGCCAAGGACCGGGGGGTCGAGCGCGGGGTACACGTACCTTTCGTGGTAAAGGGGCCGGGCGTGCTCAAGCGCGGGGCAAGCGACGAGTTAACCGACTTTGCAGACATCGCCCCGACCCTCCTGGACATGGCGGGCATCCCGCATCCCGGCGATGTGGCCTTCGATGGAAAAAGTCTGCTCCCCTTTCTGCATGGGAAGACCGAGCAGCATCGCGAGTGGATCTACGCCTACACCGGGACGGTGCAGGTCCTGCGCACGAAAACGCATTTACTCGAAGCGCGCGCGCCCTTCCTGGGCAAACCGGATGGCCGCCTCTACTATACGGGTGACAGGCGCTTCGGGCAACGGTACAAGCGGGCGGACAAGGACCCGGAACACGCCTCGGCCAGCAGGCTCTTTGCAACCGTGCTGGGGGGCATCCCTTCCCATCTCGAGGAAGGCCACCCCTTCTGGACCAGCAAACACGGAAAACGATGGCTGGAGCAAAACGACAAAGACGAAGTGGCGCGGAAGCAACTGTACAATCACCCGGACTATGCGTTCTACGACGAGACCGATTGATCCGCCGGGGTGTGAAGCCTGTTGTTTCTGCCGGGGCCCCTGCCGATATCAAACTTAATAAGTACTAGCCGCCCCAAGCATCCCTGCGAAGATTCCCCAGGCGATCCCCCCAATACATGACCCAACAATCCCCAGGTATCCAAGCCAAAGTCCCCAGGTCGCCATGCCGCTACCAGCCAGCTGGTTTCCCGATCGCCTGATTTCACCCATTGCGAGATGGCCGAGAACGACGCCCACCAGTGATATACACATCAGGGAACATACCAGGCTCGCAATAGCCAGGCCACTGGTCCCCGCAGCCACCGGCGGGGCGTACGGTGGAGGGGGTGCAGGCACCGCCGGGGCAACGGCAGGCGGTACCGGCGGCGGGGCCGATGGGTCCGCCTCCTGCGCGAGCGTGATCATGCTTGCCGTCATGCCCCGACCCGCCAGGCGCGCTTC
>JAPYUI010000154.1 GCA_029936175.1 Kiritimatiellia bacterium | reverse complement strand
CCGCCTTGCTTATTCCTTCACCACCCGCAGGTACAGGCGCAGCACGCCTGCCATGCTGTCGAGTACCTCGGTATACTGGGTGTTGCCGGCCTGCCCGCCGATGCCGGTGCTCAGCGGGGTCCACGGACCCTCGGGGTGGGGGCCGGACTCGATACGGTAGCTCGCACCGGAACTGGATTCCCAGTCCAGGGTGATGCTGGCCTGGCCCGCACCGGGGCCGGGGGCAAAGGTGATGGTGTTTACGCCGAAGGGGCTGGGTGGATCGTCGACCGGGGTGAGGGTGACGGCGTTGCCCTGGTAGCTGATGGTGTAGGCGGTACCGAGGTTGTCGAGCACCGTGGCCCCTTCATTGAGCCCGGCGAAGGTGCCGCTGAGGGTGCCGGATGCCGTGGCGATGACCAGGGAATGGCTGTTGTTGGGGGTGAAGCCGGCGTCGCGGGTGAGGGCGAGCACCCCGTTGAGGGCGAGGTCGCCACCGCCGAGCAGGCGATCATATTCAAGGGGCGTGAGTTCGGGGCCCTCGAGGTCGATGGCGAAGGTGCTGCTGGGATCGTCCAGCTGCACGGCACCCGCGACCGCGAGCTCACCCGGGCTGTTCCCGGGGGCGAGGGTACCGCCCGCATGGACCTGTACATCGCCCCCGATGCCGCCATGGCCGCCCAGGGTCGCCCCGGTCTCGACGGATACGCTGTTGGTGCCGGTTCCGCTGCCGGCGCTGTTCGCCACCCGGAGGGTGCCGCCCAGCACGCGGGTGCCATCGCGGTAGGTGTTGTTGCCGCTGAGGGCAAGGGTTCCCGTGCCGGCCTTGACCACGCGGTTCGTGGGGGTGAGCCCGTTGCGCGCTTCCCAGAGCGTGTCGATGTCGCCGGCACTGAGGGCGTAATCGCACACGAAGAAGTCGTCTATCCGGTCGGCAAAGGTCTGCCCGGGCCATGCGCCGATACGCCAGACGTCCGAGCGGCTGGTGCGGGCTACGCTGCCGACGTAGGTGTTGTCGATGTAGTAGTCGGTGCGGTTGGTTGAGTGGCCGACAACGACCAGGAGGTGCCAGCCGGTGCGTATGTCGAGCGGGGGCTCAGCGCTCCCGTCGACGTTATATCCCGTGTAGTGGAAGCCGCCCTGGTACATCCCGAATTGATGGCTGCCCGTCTGGACGATGGCCTGGTGATCGCCCGACCCCCCGCTCGCGCGGGCAAAGGTTCGCCAGCTGCTGGTGTCGTGGAGGCCGTTAAACCAGCCGCCGAGGGTGTAATCGCCGTCCCCGGGCAGCGGGATGGGGTTGGGCGTGGTCGTCCCGGGGAGGTTTACCTCGACGATGCCGTTGCTGTTGTCCGCAATGGCGAGCCCGTTCCCGTGCAGGGCGGGGGCGATGCTGGCGGCACCGAGGATCTCGGCGCCGTTGGTCAGCGACCCGCTGTTCACGAGGGTGTCGGCATCCACGAGGTGGTCGAAGGTATAATAGGCGATGGGCTGGGCGGCGAGCACGGCGTCTTCAAAGGTCACGGTCGCCGCAGGCGTGCTGCTGCCAATGACGCCATGGATGTGGGTGGTGCCGGCGCCATCAACCCGGAGGGTGGCGAAACCCAGGTCGATGGGGCCATCGATTGACAAGGTCCCGGCATCGGTTTTCAGCCCCACATCGGCCATATGGCCATGAACCGGGCTGCTGCCGGACAGGGTGTTGGTCCCGCCCCGGCTGACGAGCGCCCCCGCGCCCCCGAGGTGGAACACCTCGTTGTCGAGGGTGATCGACCCGGACAGCGCGAGGCTTCCGCCGGGTTCAACGCGGGTTTCGCCGCCGTCCCCCAGGGCGCTGCTCGAGGTGATCGCCAGGGTGCCGCCGGTGACGAGCACGGTGCCCTGCAGCCCGGGGTTGTTCCCGGAAAGGGTCGCTTCCCCGGGGTCGACCTTGTGCAGGGTCCCATCGGGGTTGCCCAGGAGCTCGCCTGCCAGGAGCAGCTCGCCGGCGCCGCCGAGGGTGAGCGTGCTGCTCCCGGCATGGATCCCGCCATGCAGGGTAAGCGAGCCGGTGGTCGATTCCAGCCGTGCCCGCCCCGGGAAGCCGGCGGCGGGAACGTTTTGCTCCAGGGTCAGCGCCTGGAGGATGGGGTTATGGTCGGGGTAGGGCGCGTCGGTCCCGTTCAGTATCACGGTATGCGACGCCTCGCTTGCCACGAAGTCCAGGGAGACCACCACGCCGACACCCCCGAAACTGGGGCTGAAGTCATCGAGGACCAGGTTCTCGACGGAGAGGCGGTCGAGGTAGATATCCCATCCTCGATTAAACAGCCCGGGCTCGTAAAAGAGCAGCTGCAAGGTGTAGGGCTCGCCGGGGCTGAGGCCGTGCAGGTCGATGGCCAGGGAGCGCGGGGCGGGTGTCCAGCGGATGGACTGCATGAGCACCTCGAGCTGGTCGTCGTCGGCGCTGTCGCCGAATTGCGGATTTTGCCAGTTCAGGTTCTCGTTCAGGGCGTGGATGACGCAGATTGAGGTGCTGGCTTCATCCGTGAACAGGGCATCGCGAACCTGGAGGCCCCCGGGCCCGCGGACATTGACCGCGTAAAGAAAGTCGCCATCGAGATCGAGGCCTTCGCCGGGATCGCCGCCGGAAAAGGTGCCGACGGTGGCCATCGGGGTGTCGGGGACCCGGACCGGGCCGTCGAAGCGGTTGTTGCCCGCGGCATTGCCCAGGGTCCCGCCCGGGGACCCGTGGTCGAGCACGATGGGCTCGAGGGAGCCTTGTGCGAGGCCGGTTCCAATGCTTAATGCCGCCCCCGCGGAGACAAAGGTGGCGCTGTTGGTGCTGCCCAGTGCCGCCGCGCTGCGGATCTCGAGGGTGCCGTCATGGACCGTGGTGGCGAGCGTGTAGGTGTTGGTTCCGCTGAGCACGAGCTTGCCCTCGCCCTGCTGGTACAGGCCGTCGGGATGGGTGCTGCGAACATAGACCTCGGTGTAGGGCATCGCGTGGTTCTCATTGGCGGATTCCCAGAGGAAGGAGGTGAGGTTGTTGGTCCCGTTGGTCACGCTGCTGCCAAAGGAAAAGCCCTTCTGGCCACCGTGCCCGCCCCATGCCCAGGTAAAGATACGCTCCTCGCCGTTTACCACGTTGGGGGTGTCGCGGGTATTGCTCTGGAGGTTGAAGTAGGGCAAGGGGACGCCTTCCAGGATGCGGTATTCCACGGGGAGGGTGCTGTCGAATGCCCAGGTCCACGACGTGGCCGAGCCCAGTATCCACCGGGCTTCCTGGTAGCTGGCGCCCGCGGGATCCCGGGCCCGCTTGATGCGGATGACCAGGTCGCTCGTGTCCAGGGCCGATGCGGCCAGCAGGTCATTGATGAGGGCGGCGCTGTAGGCGGCGGGCGCGAAGGCGTTGGTGGTGCCGAGCCCGGCAACCACGTCGCCTGCCAGGCCCTGCCCATCGTCATCAAATTCCCAGCCCTCGCGGCCACGACCGACCAGTAGCCAGTTATGCCCGCCGTAATGCTCGACGAAGGCCGCGATGTTTGTTCCATCGGCTTGAACGGTGTGGATCCCGGGCGACAATGCGTCGAGCTGGGGCAAGCTGAACGCCGGGATGGTGCTGTGTACGTTCCCGTTGAGCGCGACCACGCCCTGTCCGGAGATGTCCAGGCGCTGCAGGTCGAGCGGGGGCAGCATCACCAGCTCGCTTCCCGTTTCCGGGGCTGCGAGGGTGGCCCCGCGGATGAGGGTAATGGGCAGGCCGGCACCCACGGTGGCGGTTCCGTTTGCGGCCAGGGTGCCATGGAGCTGAATCGGCTCGGCCGTGGTGTAGGCCAGGCCATCCGCGAGGACCAGGCTGCTGCCGGCCTGGACCCGGGTCATCCCGTTGGTCGCGCCCAGGGCGCCGTTGGTGGAGACGGTCACGGACCCGGACACGATATCCAGCACCCCGGAGAAGGTGTTGGCCGCCCCGAGTATGACCTCCGCGTTCCCGGTCTTGGTGAAGCGATTGGTGCCGCTCACCACCGAGGCCAGGTGAAGGTTCCCGCCATGACCGGTCGTTTCAAGGGGGCGATCGAGCGCGAGGCCCCCGGAAAAGGTCAAGCGGCCGGCCCCCAGGTAGATCTCGTCCACGCCGTTCACCGCGACCGCGAGGGTGTTGCTGCCGCCGCTGTCATGGGAAATCCGCCCGGTGGACAGGGAGCCGTTGGTGAGCGAGAACCCGTCGGTGCCGAGCCGGAACGTGAGCCCCCCCACGCTTTGTACGCCGGACAGGTCGATGGCGCCGGGCGGGGTGTTCATCTCGATCCGCGCGGTGTCACCGGTCCCGGGTACCGCGGCCCCGAACCAGTTCGCGGGGTCGTTCCACAGGTTGTTGCCCCCGCCGTTGGTCCAGGTGAAATCGTTCGGGCCTTCGGGACCGCCGCCGAGGGCGGTGCCGTCGTGCCCGAAGGCGGCAAAGCCGTATTTCTCCGCCAGGTAGCGTCCGGCTGCCTGGAAATCACCGTCGGCCATGTCGCTGTCGAAAATAATGATCTCCGAGATGTCGCCGTTGGACGCCTCCCCGCCGGACCAGTTGATCCCCCCGAAGCCGAGGCGCCCGATGGTACCGCTCGCGCCACTTCCCAGGCTGTTGGCGATGAGCACATCCGCGTCGTGCAGGATATCGCTCCCATCGTTCCTCGCCTGGTGGATGTACATGTGCTGGTTGGTGGTGGCGGGTGCGTTGGACCCGAAAAAGGATCCGTTATGCGCGCGGTTCTCGAGATTGTTCCAGTAGCCGAGCAGGTAGTTGGAGGGGTTGGTCCCGGTGATCAGGCGCCGGTTGACATCGCCCTTCATCCTGCTCACCGAGAAAATCGTGACGGTCTGGTCGAGGATTGCATGGGTGGCGCGGAGCCCGTCCGCGGTGGTGAAGCGGATGGTGGCTTGACCGCCGATCGTGGATGCGTCCCCTGCGTGATAGACCGGTCCACCGGCGATGAGGCCCGCGTGGTTGCCGCCCACCAGGTCGACGAGGTTGGAGATCGTGGTTCCGTCGGCGGGCTGGATGCCGTCGCCGTTCGGGTTGTAGGCGTCCCAGTGATGGAGCGGGCTGAGGCCGGTGGGGAGCTGCACGGCCCCTGCCGGCACGACGAGGATAGCCATCCACGCTGCCGCGATTGCCACGATGCCGTACTTCATGCCGTTTCCTGGGTCCATGTTGATGACGGGTGTTCCGCCGGGAGTGGGCGATCCTGCTTCCCTATGCGGGTAAATTCAAGGAAAAGCAGTCGGCCCGTGCGCAGCCCGGGGGCAAGAGGGGCTGCTGAAAGAGTCCGCGTCCAGGCGTTTCCGTGCCCGCAATTTAGTGTATACTTTTTAAGTGCACCTTGTTTGGGCGGATATTTTTATGCTTTGTCATTCACTTACTGGACGCGATGGGCTGATGCCCCAGTGGCCTATGCGGCTGGAGTGCTCATGAGGCGCGTTTTCCTGCTTCCCATGGTCTCGCTGCTCGTGCTTATGCAGCTCGCCGCACAACCGGTAATTTCCGAATTCGTGGCCGCCAATGAAGCCAGCCTGCTGGATGGAGACGGGCAAAGTTCGGATTGGATTGAGATCTACAATGGCGGCCCGCCGATTGACCTGGTGGGCTGGCACATGACCGATAATCCAGGCGACCTGACCAAGTGGCAGGTGGCATCATCCCTGCCACTGGGAGCGGGAGATTTCGCGGTCGTCTTTGCCTCCGGCAGGTCAAGCCAGCCGTACGTGGATGCCCTCGGGTATCACCATGCCAATTTCAGGATCGACCTGTCGGGTGAGTACCTGGCCCTGGTTGCCCCGGACGGTACGAATGTGGTGTCCGTGTTCACCAACGTGCCGGCACAGGTAACCGACCATGCCTTCGGCCTGGTCTGGGACCCGGCATCCGGCACATCGAACCTGCTGGAGCATGCGACGATCACGGCCCTGGTGCCCACCAACGGGCTGCTGGGTTCGACCTGGACCTCTATCGCGTTTAACGACCCGGCCTGGTCGAACGCGCCCGGCCCGGGTATTGGGTTCGACCTTGACTCAACCAACGCCAGTGCGGCCCTGGTCGCGTCCTGGAATTTTGATGACGCCGCTGGTGCGGGTATGATCGCGTCGCAAACGGGATCCTTTGCCGGGGTGCCCAATGGCGGAGTGACCCCGGGCGGCATCGGGGCGAACGCTGAAACCGGAACGAGTATCGCCTTTGCCAGTGGTGGGATCGATATTCCGAACGACCCGGCCTTGAATCCGGATAACTTCACCTTTGCGGCCTGGGTGCGGGTAGCGAGTGGAGGATCGGGCCATCGCGCCGTGGTCACCTCACGCCAGGATGATGGCACGGTACGGGGGTACATCCTCTATGTCACGCCGGGGAATATCTGGTCCTTCTGGACCGGTGCCGGTGGCCCAGCCGGTTCATGGAACACGCTGAATGGGCCGGCGGTTGTATTGGATACCTGGCAACACCTGGCCATCTCCTGGGATGCCGCGACCGCTACCAAGGCCATGTATGTCGATGGCTCCGTTTCCGTCTCGACCACCAGCCAGGGGTATACCCCGAACCTCATTCGCGAAACGCACCTGGGCTCCGGAAACGATTTTGGAACCCAGTTCCGCTTCTTCGGATCTATTGACGAACCGGTACTCTGGTCGGAAGCGGTTTCGGTTACGGTGTTGCAGGAGCATATGGCCAAGGGCAACGCGGCGTTCACGGCGGTATCCTTTCATCCCCTGATCGACCTGGACCTGGAAGGACGCCTGCATCAACAGGCCCCGGGGGTATACGTCCGTCATGCCTTTCAGCTGCCGGATGCCTCGGTGTTCGACCACGTGACCCTGGATGTTCATTATGACGATGGTTTTGCGGCCTATTTGAACGAAACGCTCATCGCTTCGCGCAACGCACCCGTTAATCCGGTCTTCGATGATGTAGCCACGGTGCTCCGGGAGGATGAGCAGGCCCTGGACGTGGAGCAGATCGATGTTTCCCAGCACCTTGCCGTCCTGCAGGATGGAGACAATGTCCTCGCCATTCATGCCTTGAACCGGGATGCCGCCGAGCCGGACATGCTCATTCGCAGCCAATTGTCGGGAACCATCCTGGGGGCACCTTCCACAAGTCAAAATTACCTGCTCCCCACGCCGGGGGCGATGAACCCGAATGCCGCGGTACAGCCGGGACCATTGATTCATCCGCCGGAGCACCTGCCCGTGTTCCCGGAAATCACGGACAGCCTGGTCCTGACCGTTCGCATCGACCCGCGCCTGGCGCCGGTGCAGTCGGCCAGCGTCATCGTGCGACTGAACTATGCGGCAGAAACCCCTGTTGTGTTGTCAGATGACGGGGTGGGTCCGGACCTGGCCGCGGGAGATGGCCTCTACACGGCTGACCTGTCAACCGTGTTGTCCGGGGCTTCCCCCCGCGACTTGTTGCGCTACCGGGTTGAGGCGACGGACGCACAGGGCGGGACCAGCCGCAGCCCGGCCTACCTGGACAACACGGGTAAGAACCAGGCGGCTGAATACCACGGCACCCTGGTGGTCGATCCCGGCTTCACCAGTACGCTGCCGGCTCTCTTCTGGTATACCGATGATGTGCCGAACAGCGAAACCCGGACCGGCGCGCGCGCATCCGTCATCTTCAACGGGCGATTTTATGACAACATCTTTGTGCGTGAACGCGGAGGATTCACCTCGCATGGCTCCCAGAAGTTTGATTTCAACAAGGGGGATTCCGTATATGTAAATGAAAAGCTGGGCAAGGTAGGGGAGCTCAACCTCAATGCCCCCGGGGCCGACAACACGTATGTACGTCAGCCCTTGGCCTTCCAGCTATACGAGGTGGCCGAGGCACCGGCGCCGGATAGTTTCAACGTCCTCCTTGTTCGCAACGGGGCCATCCAGCGAGTGGCTCACCTCATCGAGCAGGTCGACGAGGACTTCCTGGATCGGCAGGGCCTTGACCGGGATGGCGCCCTGTACAAGTTCGTCCAGCGCTCGAACCTGAACCCGGTATTCAATGACACCATCACCGGCGTGGAGAAGAAGACGCGCACGGAAGAAGACTTCAGTGACCTGGACGACTTTATCGACGCCATCCGCAATGGCTCTACAGCGCAACGGCGACGCGCCTTGTTCGACCGGGTGGACCTGCCGCGCTTCACCAACTTTATGGCGGCTAAAATGATCGTTCGGGATGTGGATTCGATCCGGAAAAACTTCTACGGCTATCGAGACACCCTGGGTAGCGGCGAATGGACGCTGTTTCCCTGGGATGAGGACTTCAGCTTCGGCAACACCAATCCCGGGGCCTTCGCCAACCATATTTTCCTCGGCGATGAGGGTCACAAGCTCGCCTGCTGCGACCAGTGGAACGTACTTTACGACCTCTATAACCAGACGCCCTACACGCGGGACATGTTCCTGCGCCGCTTGCGCACCCTGATGGATGAAATGATCCAGCCCCCGGGAACGCCGCCCGATGGATCGATTATTGAGCAGCGCGCAGACATGATCCTCGCCACGACCCAGCCCCATACCGGGACGAACGTGAACAGCATCAAGAGCTGGGTGTCGTCCTGGCGGAATAACCTCTATGGCAATTTTGGCCCCGGGGGAATCGAACCCTTGATCCCGGCCGCCCAGCCCGTCCAGCCGGACATCCGTTTCGGCACGATCGAGGCCCGGCCGCCCATGGACCAGGATGCGGAGTACATCGAGTTGGTGAATCACTCGACCCATTCCGTGGACCTCAGCCACTGGAGCATCACCGGCGGCGTGGCCATGATATTTGTTCCCGGGACCGTGCTCCCGGCGAACACCAACTTGTTTGTCAGCCCCAACCGGGCGGTCTTTCGTGCACGCGCCAGTAGTCCGACCGGGGATGAAGGTCGCCTGGTCGTGGGCGATTATTCCGGGCACTTGAACAGTTTCGGCGAGACCTTGTACCTGGTGGATGCCTCGGGGCAGCCCATGGACACCTTGAGCTTCGCGGCCGATCCCAGTGATGCCCAGCGCTACCTGGTCCTCAGCGAGCTCATGTATCACCCCGTGAGCATGGACGCGGAGTACGTGGAGCTGCTCAACATCAGCGACACGGTCAGCCTGCAGCTGGACGGTATGGCCTTCACCGCCGGGGTACACGTGACCTTGCCGGCTCACCTCCTGGGTCCGGGTGAGCGCGTGTTGCTCGTGAAGGACATGGCGACCTTCACCAACATCTTCGGCGGTGGCCTGCCGGTCATTGGGACCTTCAGCCCGGATACCCGCCTGGCGAACGAGGGGGATCGCATCAAGTTTGAAGATGCCGATGGGAATACCGTCCAGGATTTTAGCTACGATGAGCAGGCTCCCTGGCCGGATGCGCGGGGAAACGGCCTCGCCCTCCACTTGCTGGGTCCCTTTACACGTCCCGATCATGATGAAGCCTACAATTGGTATGCGGACGCCCCCGGCCCGGGCCTGGCAAACGGTTCCGTGCTCGTCGGGGATCCACTGGAAGATTTTGATGGAGATGACCAGGTTGCCTTGCTTGAGCACGCCCTGGGCGGGGATGACCACCAGGCCCAGGTACAGGCAGCAGGTATCATCCATCGCGACATCGCGACACACCAGGTCTTGAGCTACGTGGTCAACACGGCTGCGGAAGACGTGGAGGTGATACTGCAGCATGCAGCATCCCTCGCAGGACCCTGGCTGGACGCGCCAGCGTTCTTAACCTTTGATGGTATCGATCCGGCCGGACCGATGCGTGGCCAGGTCAGGTGGAGGTTTACCGGCGCAGCGGGTCGCCTGGGCTACTTGCGCCTGAAAATTGTCCAGGCATCGCCCTGAA
>JAPYUI010000383.1 GCA_029936175.1 Kiritimatiellia bacterium | reverse complement strand
TCAGAGCAATCCTACCTAAACGCAGCTACTTTGGCGGGAACGAACGCGACGCAAAGCTGTAGTCTCCTTTTCTCAGCCCCACGCGCCACGACTGCAGGGGCGTGGGCTCCTCGCGGCGCGTGTGCGCGGATCGGGGGAGCTGGGCCATCGGAGGTGCGAAGGGCCCAACCCGACTTGCCCATAATCCGAAACCCCTCGCCACCATGCCCGTGCCGCCCAAAGAACAGACCGCGGAGTGCTTCACCGACCTGCCCAGCCCCGCGCGGAAGAAGATCCGCCTTGTGCGGGCCAAGGTCGTCCACGCAATGTTCCCTTGGAAGTTCGCAAAGTCCAAGAAGCACGAGAAGCGCCGCGACGACCTGAAGAAGAACGCGCGCGCTCCATCCACGAACAAGGGACTGCTCTGCTGCACCGGGTATGAGTCTCCCAATCCTCGGTGCACGCGCGCAAGTTCGCCACCTGCAACGAGCTGAACTGGGCGCCAACTTCTGGGAACTTCGTCCCGCCGGAGGAGGCCGTGACCAACGACAACATGGAGGAGTTCTTCGTCCAGTGCTGGGAGGACGGCTCGAAGCCGACGGTTACCCAGGGCCGCCGCTACATCAACCACATCCTCACCCACTACGGCCGCCCGCCGCTGAACAAGCACTACCGCAAGAACTACGCCTCGGTCCTCGACGTGCTGAAGGGACTCAAACGAACCGCGGAGTGGCGCGATCACAAGAGCAAGGGCGCGGTGCCGCTGCCGCTCGAGTACGTGAAGAAGATCCTGCTCGCCAAGGTGCACGACGACGACGGCAAGATCAACATCCGCAAGCTGCGCAACAAGGCCCTGGCCTCGGGTCTCATCCTGTGCGGCTGGCACCCCTCGGACGCCTGGGAGATCAAGGACGAGAACGTGATCAACCTCGAGGACTTCCACGACCGCGACGGGCACCACCGGCCCAAGTTCCTGTTCAACGAGCTCTCCCACAACAAGCGGCAGCACTGGAAGGTCTGCAACACCATCGGCTGCGGCTGCAAGAAGACCCACAAGCCCAAGAACACCGCCTGCCCCTACAACATCCTCCTGTGGTACGAACAGACCAAGGAGCAGTGTGACGGGCTCCTGATGCGGCGCAAGTCCAAGCTGTGCCGCGCGGAGCGACTGCGCCACTTCGACGAGAACGGCCACCTCACCGACCGCCGCTTCTTCCGCTCCATGACCAAGAATGGCGGCTGCAGCTCGACGCGATGAGTTGCACAAGCACCGCAACATGGGGCTCGGCGCGATCCGCGGCGTGCTCGAGTTCTGGCGCAAAGTCGAGGGCCTGGGCATGAAGAAGCTCACCACGGACATGGCGCGGAAGACGTTCTGTACGCTCGGGGCCAAGTACGCCGGGGATCAGAAACGAAAACTCCCGGTGCACTTCAAGCTCCCCGACCAGCAGCTCATGGACGTCACCCACCACCGGAGCCATGACCAGTTCCAGTCCTACGTCGTCAACGCGTCGTGGCGAGACCCGGAGGCGGAGGCGCACGCGGCGCGGACCTTCTCGCTGTGGGCCCAGGACGAGTACAAGCCGCCGGTGACCGCGTGTATGCCCGACGCGCTCGGGCGCATCAACGAGAACCAGGAGTCCGGCTTCAAGAACCTCAACCGGACGCAGGCGAGCATCAGCTTGTACACAGTTGATCCTCCAGGAGCTCAAGAGCATTCGCGCCGACAAGTCTGGCTGAGTTGTAAGTGTGGAGGTGTATGTTTGTCAACGAAACTCTGTTCACTCGTGCATTACCAGCAACTCAATGGTCGTGCACTCGGCTGAGGCGCCGTCGCACCACTTCTTTTCAGCAACGACCTTCGTCACAATCTTGTCGTCGGAAATCACGCGAGGCTGCAGCGCGTCGAGCACGAACTTGACGCAGTTGTCCACATCCGGCGTCTTCAGCACGAACTGTGGGG
>JAPYUI010000011.1:48541-49840 GCA_029936175.1 Kiritimatiellia bacterium | reverse complement strand
CAACAGGATTGCCAGGATCAAAACCAACCAGGTATTCCAAAGGGGCATGGTATGCTCGGTAAGCTCCTCCACCCGTAGATTCGGAAAATCCTTCGCCAGTTGCGGAAATTGATGCAATTCGTAGGCCTTGCCGCCGGTCTCGTTCGCCAAGGCCTGCTGCAGGCCCAGGTTCCGGCTCGCGCTTCGGCGCTCAATGGTCAAGGGCGCCACCTTAAAGGTCGACTCGAATTCATCGCCGGTTTCCGGGTCACGAACGAGTAAACGCTGCACCCCGGAAGCGTAAACCGGGAAAGTCGTTTCAAACACCGTCGAGCCGCGGGATTGCGGAATGCTCAACTCGGTCTCTCTCCGGCCTTCACCCGCGCTCTCATCAGGCGTGACCAGTCTCGCCGAAAGCTTTTCGGTATTGAGCGAATCGAAACTCAGGCTGTAGGCCTCTACCGTTACCCGCACCCGATCACCCGATTGATAAACCGGGCGGTCGGTGCTAACCACGAAGCGCTTGCGCGATCCGAGTGCACGACCGAGCCCAAGACGATAGATCATCTGGCCCCAGAACTGCTTGTAATACGCTTCTCCATACATCCGGCGCAGGCGCCACATTTCGTTGAAGCCAATGTAAACGACCTCGCCCTTCTCCACCCGTCGGGTGGCGATAATCGGTTGCAAGGACTTGTTGTCTATACACCGCTCAGAAGGATGGGTTGCAAGGACCGTGGCCAGGGGATGGGCCCGGAGCACGGGCTGGTACCACTGCAACTTACCGAGGTTACCCCAGGCTACGCGATTCTCGCGCTCATCCGCGCCGAGTTGCATGAAGCTGTAATCTGCGGCCTCGGGCGTGATTTGAAGGCGAAAGGATGAGTCCTTGGCCCGGGAACCCGGCTCGACCACGACCGGGAGCATGTCGCCAATCCGAGTCTTGTTCAGCTCGCTGAGCCCGTAACGGGGCCCTGCGATAACCACCAGACCACCACCAAACTTTTTGACGTACTCTTCGAGCATGTCCTGGAAACGATCGGTCAAAAGATCCTCCGGGACATCGGAGAGCAAAATCACATCGTTGGCAAAAAATTCGGCTCGTGAAGGCAGTAAGTTTTCCTCGAAGAGCAGGTTGGAACGACGCACGTTATAATCTGCTGCGCGCAGGAAGGTCCGGAAACCTTCCCGACCGACCATCTCGTCACGATGGAAGACCTCCTTGACAAAACGCCACTCCCAACTCGGCTCGTCCTCGACAAAGAAGAGCTTGAGCGAATCATCGCGCACGGTTAACTCGCGATCCGCCACGTTGTTCTC
>JAPYUI010000011.1:7782-48441 GCA_029936175.1 Kiritimatiellia bacterium | reverse complement strand
AGAGCTTGAGCGAATCATCGCGCACGGTTAACTCGCGATCCGCCACGTTGTTCTCGATCAGCACCTCGTCGGGAAAGGCATCGACACGCACTTCCATTTGATAGCGGCCACTGATTGTGGGCTTGAAGGGCATCTCCACATCGACTTCCGCGGAGCGGAGCTCAACCATACGGGGCGCAGAGGCCGGAACCGGCGTGGACTGCACTGCGCTGCCCCCCCTGGAACCGAGTCGCCGCGCCATCAAGGTCACCCGGGCTGTCCGGGACTGGAGGCCCGATTGACGCAGATGCACCGTCACCGTTGCCTCGATGTCGTTCTTCAAGACCGGCGGAGCACTGATGCTCACCGCAACATCGACAACTTCTTTCGGGGCGACACCCACGGCAAATACCGGGGCCTCGAGCTCCCGCGCGGCCGCGACGGGATCGGTGCCGGCATTCTTGTCAAAATCACTGAACACCACCACGCCCGCGAGCAGCGGCCCCTTGTGACGGGCACTGAGATCACGCAGGGCATTCCCGAGCGCGGTAACCTGCCCCTCCGCGACAAGATTGGTGCTGATATTCGCGGCATCGATTTCGCGAACCCGGTCCGAACGGTCCATGACATAGGCCCGGATACGTACCCGTTCCTCAAGCGCCGCCAGGGTTTCCTTAGCCGGGCCATCAAGGGTTTGCCTGATCAGGTCCAGGCGAGAGGGCCTGTCGAGTGAAGCCGCATCGGGAATCACTGCGGTCAATTCGGCTTTTACCTCATCACTCAACTTGTCCGGAATATTCATGCTGTCCGAGCCATCAAACAGCGCAAGGAGGAGCGGCTTGGGGTGTTCGGTGAGCTTCATCGAGATGACCGGTTCAGCGAAAATGAGCAACAACAAGAGCAGCAAAAACGCGCGGAAAAAGGCCATGACATCGCGACCAAAATGCCGGGCAACGGATTGGAAGCGAAGGTAGTACAGCACCCCCAGCACCACGACGCCAATCACGGCAAAGAGCAGGAGCACCGGGTAGGTTCGCGCCCAGGCCGCGGCAAAGGAGATGTCCCAGGAGTGGATTTTTGAAACGTCCTCCAGCCCGAACAACCTGCCCACCCATTGCGTCATGCGATCCGCTCCTTCAACTGGCGCTTTTCCTTGAGAATGAGCATCTCAACCAGGAGGCAGGCGATGGCCAGGGCGAGCAGCCATTTCCACAGGCGATGACCGCTGGTGAATCCACCGGCGAGGGCGATCTTGGTTTCCTGGCCGACCCACTTAACCCCGTCCCCTTTGTAGCTTGCAGCAAATTCATCGACCACCAGGCTGTTCAACTCGCTTTCGGAAGCCGGACCATTCAAGGCGAGTAATCGGCTCCACTCGCCGACGCCATCCTCGCCTTCGTCGGGCAGGCGGTGGATGCGGTAGACGCCGCGGGCATGCAGCTGGCCAAGACGCAGGCCGAAGGTGGTTCCGCTCAGTGGGTCGGGACTCAGGCTGATCGGGGTTTCTTCTCCCGGCACATACACATGGAAGGCGGCCTTTTGATCCTTAGCAGGTACCGGGTAGGCCCACTCGTTCGCCGGCTCAATATTCCGGTCCGGAAGAGCGGTACTCAGGAGCCCACGCACCATCCCGTCAAGCAGCACCACACCGGCATCGGCCGCGAGATTATTCCATTCAGGGAAGATGCCGCTGGTCATCATGACAATCGAGCCCTTGCCCACGTTGCGACGCACCGCAAAGGCTTCGCCGTTGTCATAGCGGCCCATGACCACCGGGCGGGCAAGCGCGAGGCGCTGATCCGTCGACAATCCATCCAGCTTGTGTGAACGGGACGGCACCCACTTCAACCACGTGGGACGCGTTCCCGCGAATGCGGCATGAGCCTCTTCGCGCTTCCGGGCATCGGCAGCACTCAAGTCCCCGTTCTGCGCCTTGGTGGCCCATGCATTCTCGGCCTCGGCGTAGGTCTTTTCAACCGCGCGCCTTTCTTCGATCTCCTTGCGAAGCGACGCTGAAAAGGTGTCAATGCGCCCGGTATCAAGTGCAACCGCCTTGTAGAAGAAAGGCAGGTTCAACACCGCATCGCGTTCCGTTTCGGTGAGCTCCAGGTCGAAGGCGGCGTCGTTCATCGACGAGGCATCCAGGCCGAAGGGCTTCAAGTCCCGGGAGTTGGGCGTGGGCAGTCTCCCAATGGGCAATTCACGCAGGGGTGCGGGGAGGATACCGCGACCGTCATTCCAGGCCAGGTCCATCCAGGCCGGGGCTTCGAATTCGCCGCCGGCGGCAATGAGCAAGGGGCCGCCCTGCGAGACATACTCGCGCAGGACCGCAACCGCTTCATCCGTCGGACCGCGGACACCCGCCATGACAACCATGCGTGCATCGGCGAGTATTTCGCGGGTGACCTGCTCGATGGCGAGGTGGCGAACGTCGATCAAGCTGTTATCCCGCAACTCTCCAGGACGCCGGGCAGCTAACATGCGACGCAGTGGATAGGTCTCCCCGTAGCGGCTCATCCGCGGATGTTCGCGGCTACCGTACTGGTCGATGAACACGACCGGCAAACGGGAAATGACAGGCACCAGGATCGAGCGACTATTGTCCTCGTTCAACTCGTCCCCTGAAATCTCCAGGGTAACCGGAACATAGAGTGGTTCACCCGCATTGCCCGCCACGGTAAAGCGATACTGGTAGATCAGTTGCAAGTGCTGCCCCGGGGTGAGACTGACCGTCTGGTCGCCAATGACCGCATCGCCCGCCTTGAGCACGGCGCGCACGCCGGTGCGGGGGGCCTCGCCCTCGTAGCGCAGCACAGCCGTAAACAGGGCCGGCGACACGCTATCCGCCATGCCATCGCGCACCTGCAAGTCCGCAATCCATACATTGCTGCGACTCGATGGTCCCACAGCGACCAACTGCACATTGTCCATGCCCTTGAAGGAGAGGGCCATTTCATCCTCGCTCCAGCTATTGCGCTGCATATCACTGAGGATGACGATCCGTTTGGTCGGGAGATCCGCTACCTCGGCGGCCGCGCGGCGGGCGAGCTCGGCCGCATCGCTGATGCGGGTACTGCGGTCGACGAGGCGGACATGGCCCAGGGCCTCCAGGGCATCTTCCGGCGAGACGTAGGCACTGTGATGGGCACTCGGGCTGCCCGCGAGGGGAAAGATGCTGATGCGGGACCCCTCGGGCAATTCCTTGACGAAGCGGGCCGCTCGCTCCTTGGCGAGATCGAGCAGGGTCTTGTCCAGCGGCTTATAGGCCATGGACAGGCTGTTATCGACCACGATAACCGCGTGGACCGGCTGCCCATTGTAGGCCGATTTCGACCCGGCGGACCAGAAGGGTTGAGCCATGGCGAGGACAAACAGGGCCACCGCCAGGGTACGCAGAAGCATCAGCAGGAGGTCCCGCAGCTCGAGAACACGCTTGTTTCGCCGGATCGCGGTCCGGAGGAAATCCATGGCCGCCCAGTCGACGGTGCGAAAACGCCGTCGGTTAAGCAGGTGGATGATAAACGGGCCTGCCGCTGCGAACAGGGCGACCAGGAATGCACCGGATACAAAACTCACTTCGATCGTCTCTTGCTGATCCTGGCTTCACCTTCCTGGAGGATGGGGAGGTATCGATTGGGGATACTCAGGGAAAATACAGCCACGGAGGTACCGTAGCACTGGCCGACTTTTCCACCCAGGTGGCCATTGGCACCCCAGGAACCATCGCTGGCGTTGCCCCCACCCTTGGCCTGCATTTCGATGATGGCATCGCGGACCTTGGGGTAGTTGTCGCGCCAACGCTGGCCGCCAACCTGGTAAAGAGCCTGGGCCACGTAGTTCATCGCATAGGCATCAAAGGGGATGTTACCGGGATTCAGCTTCTCCTTCATCTCGCCCTCGATGTCGCCAATGACCTTGTCGACGCTGCGGAGGATACGGAAATCGTCGTACTTGCCAAATTCCTGCATACAGACCGCACCGGCCGCAGCCATGGCCACCGTGGCCTTGTTGCCGTTGTAGGTAAAGGCCCCCGGGCGCTCGGACAGGGGATCGTTCCCATAGCGGATCCCGTCGGCTTCGCCGTACGGCTTGTAACGGGCCCGGATGAACTGCAGGGAGCGCTCGACACTTTCATCCGGGATATCCAGGCCGATGTCCATGGCAGAGCGCAGGGCCTTCGCCTGCATGACCGCGATCGACAGGTCATTCCCCCGCGCCTTCCGAATCGCTTCGTAAGCCCAACCGCCGTCATCACACTGAACGTCCAGAATGAGCTTGATCCCGAGGTCCAGGCCCTTGCCCAGGCGCTTATCGGTCGTCATCCCGTAGGCTTGCGAGAGGACGAAGACGGCCATCCCGTGGTTGTACATGTCCCGTCTACCCTCCGCGCTGTTGAGGAGTCCGGAGGGCTTGGCGTTCTGCAGGACAAAATCCAGGGCACGCCGTACATGGCTCCCGTATTTACCCCGATCCGGCAGGTGGCCCGCGGCCATGAAAGCCAATGCCCCGTATGACACAACGCCCAGGTCATTGCTGTCCCAGTTGCCCGCCGGTCCCTGGTTCCGGGCCAACCATTCCAGGCCGCGGTCAACCGCCTGTTCAGAGGCGGAGGTAATTTCCCAGTCACCATCCGCCTGCCCCATGATCGGGGTCAGGGCGACCAGCAGCATAAGGAGAATTTTGCTAAAGCTTTCCAAGGTAGTGACATCCTTATCTTTCCAGCTTCACGGTCAAGACCGGAGGGGGATTATTTCCAGGCAAAATGATCGCCAGGTCATGACGGGAAAATCCAAGGCCATGGCTGGGGCGAAATCCCCGGAAAATGTCAACGATCGTGGGCGCTCAGGGGCCTTGTTTGACAGCAGGCGGACGAGCATCCTCAAAGACGATCTTCGCCAAGGCCATCTTCGGCTGGCGATCCTTGGCATCCACGAAGAAGGACGCGAGTGCATAGGCCTTCCCATCGACGGCAAAGCAGGCCTGCGCATTCGCGAAACCTTCAATGCCGGGCTCCATCCTGAGCTTCGGGTCGTCTCCCACCCGGACAAAACGGGCAGCAGCCGGCTTCCAGGAAACCGGGCTGGTTCGGCGTCTTTTAGGCGCCAAGTCCTCGGGCCTGGAACGATCGAGCCGGATTTCAACCAGCTCATCATCCGGTTGAAGGAGGAAGGCGGTCTGGTCGGCTACGGCGGGACGTCGCTCGCTCGTGCGGCCGTCGCTCAGGCGCAGGGCTTCCACGGAATACCGGTTGCGAACCAGCATTGAATCACCGGCACGACCGATCAGGTAGCGACGGTCGGGCAAGAAACGTTGCCATTGGGTCTGACCGTTCGTGGCATCGATACAGAAGATATCCGGTGAGCAGGGGGCAAGCACGACCATCCGCTTCTCATCTATTGCCACAACCTGGGGATGCTCTGAATCGGCGAACATGCGGTGATCGACATTGTACGGCACATATGGAAGCCGACGGACCCAGAGGAAATTACCCCAGGCATCGCAGGCCATGAGCGCGCCACGAATCGGCAGGATCAAGCGGGTCCCGACCACCTGCGGCCGGATAATTTCAGGATATTTGTCCGGACGCGGGTACCGCATGAGCAGGGTGCGCGCCTCCGGTCTTCCGGTATTCCAGTTGAGACGATGCAGGTGCAGTAATTCATTTGCAGAGCGCGTCGCCACGTACAGTCGGCCAGCCATGACCACCGGGTCACTGGTGAGGGTTTCGGTGAAGCGGTGCTCCCAGACGGGAGCGTAATCCGACACATTCAGGCATTGAAGGACATAGGTCTTATTGTCCCTTTTTACCACGAGTAAGCGCCCGCCCTGGAACAGCGGTCGAAAATTTTCTGCCCGGGTAGCGCGCTTGTCCAGGGGCACACCGTGGGTATACTTCACAACTCCCTGGGCAAGGTCGACAACCTGCAGGAGCTGGTCCTGCTGCAAGGCGAGGATGGATCCTTGTTGTACCGAGGCGATCGGGTGCTCAACCGCGAGCAGGAGATTGGTGATAAAGGGCTGTAGCGAAACGGAGGTACCCCGCTCCAGCGGCTTCACCACAAGCTGTTCGACCGGGCCTTCATCGCTGGATTCAACGAGACAGGAGTCGACCAGTGCGGCGAATTCCGGTGCGCTGAACAAGCGATCTTCCAGTTGAACCGCGACAGCGATTGCGTCCTTGGGTCGGTGGCCACCCAGCGCGAGGGCCAGGTTGCGCTTGGCGCGAAGCTGGACTTTCGCCTCCCCATCCAGGTAGGGCATCAAGGTTTCGAAGCGATGAATCGCTCCTTCAAAGTTCCCCATGCTTAAATCGCGGTCACCGAGCAAGGCCAGGGCTTTCCGGGCCGCTTGCGTACCCGCGAATTGATCGGCGAGGCGTTCCAACTCCGCAGCATCCCCGGCAGCACTCGCCCGCCCGACGCGAATCATCCCGACGGCATTGAATTGATCGACCAGGATTTGTCGCATATCGGGGTGTGACTCAAGGATCTCCTTCACCACGATACCGGAAGGCTTGTAAAGGTTTGCATCGTGTTCGGTACCCACCAGGCTTCCGGAAAGTTCCCCGCGCACGAGCACCTTGCAAGCTTGCTCCGGATCGTTATCCTCCAGGGCGGCCAGCATTTCACCCAGCAAGTTGACCGTCGCGCGATCCGGGCTGATCCGCAGGGGATGCGGCCAGTGCCGACGCTTGGTCGAGGTCCCTTCCTCCGCGTTCGGGACATCATCGAGATGGGCTTCAGCCTGGTCGAGCATCCAGACCGCAAGCAAGTTTTCACGACTGGGACTGGCCAGCCAGTTATATTTCAAGGCCTGGACGCGGAGCTTGGCCCAGTCTTTCGCTTTCCATGCCCTGAACAAGGCCTCGCGCACAAGGGCCGGTGGACCGTAGCGGTCCGCAGAGCTCTGATGCCGCTTCGTTTCGTATCCCTGCCGGTACCAAGTATCCAGACTTTGCTCAAGGGTGTCAAATTCGCTGGTCGCGATCATGTTCCGGCCATGCCAACGCATGGCCGCTTCGAAGTCGACCGAACGCGGTTGTCCCCCCCGGCGGTACGGGCGCATGAAAGGGATGGCATCCTGCGTATCAGCGAAAGTCCGGGCGATGTTTTCCGGGTCCCCAAGCGCACGCAACAGATAGTCGATCGAGGCGTTCTGCTTGAGCGAAGCTGGGCCCCAACCATTGATCAGGGCCCGGTTGGCATTCTGCATCCAGTCAGCCTGCTCCTCAAACAGGGGCTGCTGGTGCAGGTGCGCATGGCTCAATCGAACATGCTGGGATTGTCCTTCGCTTCGACCGGCGAGCTGCAACTCGAGCACATGCAGGGGCATGGTGTGCTGCTGGGTGAGCTGTATGCGGTCGTATATGGACCAGTGTACGCCGTCCGGACTGGCTTCGAAATCGATGAAATCCAACCCGTAGATGGTGCGGAGGTAAAACGGAGCCGTGTAGACAAAGCCACGCTTTTCGTAGTTCCCGACATCACCGGCATTAAAGGGATCCCGGCAAAGAACAAAGCGTTCGCCTTTTTTCGCGAAGTAGGTGGTCCGCTGGTTGCGGTCGTAAAGGGAGAAACCAATCCCGGATGCATGCGAGCAGTCATCCACCCGGCAGGTGATCACGCAGGGTCCACGGCTATGATAGGTCGCGCTGGCATACCGGTGATCCTTTCCCGCTGGGTTGAGGAGCGAAACGGAGCCGTCTGGAAGCAATTCCAGCCTGCTGCCATCGTCTGGCGGCTTGTAGCGGTGCGCAGCCGGGCGTTTCCAGTCGAGGCTGTCGGCGCTTCGCAGTTCGCCGATGCCATAGGGATCCTGCCAGGGCTCGATGTCGGGCAGGCTCGTGTGCTGAAAGAGCTGGAGCCGGCCCGCTATCTCGAGCAGGGTATTCGTCGGCGCGGCGGCCAGCGGAAAGGACCAGAGGGTCTGTGTGCCACGGGCAATGCTCAGTTCCGAATCCACGTAACGTATGTCGAGCACTCCATCGCGGTAGGCGTACCAACGGGATTGATCATCCACCAGGCGTTGGCCGTCCTTGTAAAGGCCCAGGGTTAACCCGGACGCCCGGTCGAGCTCCAGCCGGTAGGGTCCTTCTGCGGTCTCAAAGGTAATGCGCAGGACCGAGGCATTCACCTCCGCCTGGCGGAGGCGGAAGGCGCGACCATCCTCCAGTGGAGGCAGTTGAAAAGTCCCCTTGAGATCAATATAGCCTTGCTCGGCCTGGACCTTGAACGTGGATTCCGGGCTGAGGGGCTTGGCGAGCTCCCGGAAGTCGGTCATCCAGCGAAAATCTCCACGGAGACCGGGATCGTCGTATATGTGCCAGTCTTCGGCAGCGTCCGCGGTGGGACCGATCGGGAGCAGGCCAAGGCACGATACGAGAAGCAGGCATCCACACGGGTGGACTCCGCGTTGGATCAGGGTTCGGATAAAGGGTCTCCTGCTGCTGGCGGCTTCGCCTGGGTCATGAAGCCCGATTGGGCCCAGGCACCATGGGCTTCGCCGGGGGCGATCTTGAGCGTCATGGTTTTGCTGCCGGGCGGGATGGGGATATCAACCTGGGTACCGCGACTCCACCAACCGAAGCGAATGGGAGAGGAGCTCACCCAGCTCGATTCGTCATCAAAGAATACTTGATAGGGTCCAACCTCTTTCCAGTTGATACCGGTATAGCCGACAACCGCGACAAACCGTTTCCAGGCGGGATCGAGGGTATAGCTCAGGCTGCTTCCCGCGGGTACGCCGAGGCCCGTGGCATAGGGAAAATGGTATACCTGGAGTGGCTGGCCCGTGACGTCTTTCCCCGCCTGCAATGTTGCCCCCTCCATGACGAGCTCGGTCGCCTGTGGCGGAATGGATTCCAGGTTGATCTCGGGAATCACCGGTGCGACATATGCATCGTTGACGGCATAAATCGCGGGGCGGAACTGGATATTCTCAAGCACCAGGTAAGGCAGGGGAACGCCCGGTTTTTTTGCCGGTTGCAGCACCAATTCTAGCGTGACTTCCTGGCCGAGATAGCGCCCCAGGTCCCAATCCATGGCGCCCAGGGATCCAGCGGTCTTGGTCTGGGTCTCCAGGTTTAACCATTTCCGCACAAACACGTTGTTCTCCCTGGCAATCCAACCACGGGGTTCGTGGAGTCGGCCGTTCACATGCAGGGAGATGACGTGGCCGCCCACGCCCTGCCGGGCACGGGTGGCCCGGACATGGAGCCAGGCATTGGTCGGGCTGACAGTCAGGGTGCGCTTGAGTCGAAACTCCTCCTGGATATCCAGGTAAAGCCCTTCACTGTAGAGCCTCCACCAGCGCAGGACGCAGGGACCGGTCAGGGTCTCTTTCGACCAGGCCTCCGCACCCTGCCATTCCAGCAGTTGTTCGTAAATCCGCGCATACCGCTTCGGCGTCTCGACCTTGGGTACCCGCTTCAAGATGATGGTTGGATTCAGCCAGTCGAGTTCATCGCGAATGTCCAGTGGATCCGCACCTTCGGGTCGCCCGTCCTGGCCGAAGTCCGTGACGAAAACCAGTCGCTTAAAGGACGAGACATCGATGGGCGGAATGCACAGGGGATCTTCACCTCCGCGAATAAATCCACTTTGCCAGAGGGGCGTACCGCCCTTTTCGTCGCCGTAAACAGCGCACTCCACACAGCCCCCCTTCCCCACCGCGCGGTCGATTCCAACCCAGGAGGTAAACCGGTGGGCATCCGGCGGCAACTCGACCGCCAGCTCGGAGTAGGAATGCGTGGCCAGGCCATAACCGGCGCGCAGTTCATTGCAGCCCAGTTCGTCGCCGCGGAGATTGCGGTCCCGGGACCATGACCATTGAAAACCCGTGGCACTTTGTTGCTTCAGCGAGGTCACGGGAAAAAGGGATAACGGGACCTCGTTTAGCGCACGATAGGTTCGGCTCACGACGTGCTGCCGCGTGTCGAAGCGAATCCCTGAGTAGGCCCAGGCGGGCTGAATACCGATAACGTTCCGATCGACCTCGATAAGCAGCATGCGCTTAGCGGTGAGCACGGCCCCGTTGACCAGGCGAATCTGCACCAACCTGTCATGGGGATCCGGGCTGGTCACGGATGCGTCCTCCTGCAGGGCCGTCCAGGTATCGACCTTGCGCGCCTTGTAACAGTCAAGCGCAGCATAGCTCACGCGCTTGACGCCCTCCGCGGTAAGCAGCTTCAGCCCATCCTCGCCCCAGCGCAGGGATTTCACCGTGATCTGCGTCCCGTCCTTGAGTTCAAGGGTGCCCGGGGCGAGATTCGCCTCCTTGGATGGGTCGGACACGATTGCCGCCACGCGATCGGTACGCACCGAAACAGCCCGGTCATTGGCATTAAATCCCATGCAGGGTGGAGACACCTGGACCTGGAGACGCTTGTCGAGGCCGCGTTCCTCATCGGCGGGCAACAGGCCCGCGGGGACCCCGGGGAGGACATCCCCGTTAGCCATGCGGACATAGGGGCCGATCAACTGGACATCCCGATGGTATTCGCGGATATACCGGATGGCCTTGCTATCCTGTAGGAGGGGCACCTCACCGATGGTCGTGGCATTGGTCAGGTGGGACCAGGCGTAGCTGTTGTGGATCGCCTCCCCGGTCTGGATCGATGCATCATCGTAGACAATGGCATAGTTATCGGCCCACCCGGGGATAACCGGGATCGCGTAGCCGGCCACGAGGGCCAGGTTGAAGAACATCCGCTTCATGGTCGCTATACTATACGGGCGAGACTCCGCCATTGTTTGACACCATTCCTGTCCCGGAGATCATGCAGGGTCCATGGCCCCGGACAAGCCTAATTCGAAGCCCGCTGGGCCTGCGGGAAGTTGGGAGGAGCCGTTCAGGCCAACCGCTATCGTTCCTGTGCGATATGGGTGACATTGGTTACGTTATACGGCTGCTTCTCTTCCGGGCAGAAGTAGTTCTCGTCCGGGAGCAGGGGCAGGTCTTCATCAAACAGTTCAGAGAGGACAATGCGGAACGTATTCACGGGAGTGATTGACGGGTACAGGCGTTCGCGTATTTTCGGAGGCACCAGGTAGGCATTCAAGATCGAGAATCGCTCCTTGATATGCGGCGTCCAGGCGACCTCATCGCTGACCGGTACATCCGGGCGTCCACTATTCACCCAGCCGTGATCGGCCTGAATGATAATGATGGGCGGAACCTTTGACTTGGTGAGAATTCCCTCGATGGATTGCTTAATCCGGGTGTTGAAATAGATCAACTGGTCCAGGTAACCGTTGCCAAGTTTGCTGCGCTCCGCCCGGTCCCAGTGCAGCGAAAGCGGGATATTGTTCATGACTTCACCGTTCCGGTCGAAGACATAAGGCGGATGCGGAAGAATAAAATGGGCTAGGAGGAAGGTTGGGCCGTCGATCTCCGCAACCCGTTCAAGCGTATCGAAGGAGTAGATATGCGAACCGGAAACACTCGGCACCAGGGAACGCAACACCGTGGTCTGCATGAACACGTTGTTGAATTGGTTGCGCCGCCAATAGGGAACGTACGCAAATTCCATGTCGGTAATCGCGCTCGTACTGGTGGCATTTGCCATCGTCATGATCTGGGTATAGCGATACCCTTTACTCCGGAGATGCCGCCCCACCCAGTTGTTCGCGGTAACGTGGGCGATCAGGTTGCGCGAGGTGCCCATTTGCCCGGCTTCCTTCATAACGTCGTCGAGATAAACCATGTTGAGTGAAGACGCGAGGGACAGGAAGGTCATCGGATAGTTCGAGGTTGACCGGTCCGCGATGTAGAAGCCCTTGGACCTGAGCCAGTCAAGGAAGGGCTTGTTTTCGTGTGAAAATATATCCCGGAGGATCGTTTCCCCCACATAGGCATCCGGAATAATGTAGTAGATATCGGGCATATCCGCCCGGTCCTCGAGGATCGCTTCGATCGGTTCCCCCGCGGGGAATACCCCGGCGGCTTCGCTGATGGTGGTTGAACCCGTACGATCCCTCTTCACCGAAGTCGCGGACGTGTCGTGGCTTGTCATCTTGAAGGCAGAGAAGACCACCATGAACGCGGAAATGGTCAGAACCAGCATCAGGGCCGGAAGCAGGTTTCTCTTCGTGCGCAACATCCAGGCGAGGAAGGCAACGGAAAGGCCGCCGTAGCCGACTCCGAGCAAAAGATTCAACTTCCATTGGGTCCATACGACCTTGTGCTGCCACAAGAACTCAAAAGCATGGCCATAGGTAAAAAAGGTCAGTGCCACAACGGCGGTTGCGAGGATAGCCCGGTCCGATTTACGAAAAATAAACCACATCAAGCCGTGGACCAAAATCACACCGGCCACGACAACCAGCAGGGTATAGAACGCCAGGCGAGGGTTGGTCTGGCCCGGGTTGAAGGCCCAGATGAACATGACCGGAATCATGGACGCGAGGAGCGGAGCCAGTACCGGGCGTTTTCTCTCCGGGAGCGTAAAGGCGCGAAGAACCGCAGTGCCCGCGAGCAGGATGCCGAGCGATGTGTAGAGGGTTTCCGCGCTCGGCCTGAGCAGGTTGATGACGAGGACGTAGAGGACCAGCAACCCGAGGCCGAGGATGAAAATCTTACCGGGTTTCATGAACGCAGGCGGGTGGAAATAAATCTGGGCATGGACAGGCGCAGGGTATCAGAATGACCCTGCCGGGGCAATGCCTAAGGACGCACGACGCAACAGTACGACGCATGGCTTGCCCCGCTTGTCGATCCTGCATGGCAGGGACCGCCCGGTGGCAAGCACCGACACCGGCAGGCACGGCTTGGAGGTCGATTAGATTTAGGATTGGGATCAGGATTTGCTAGACAAGGGAATGGCAGAGCGGCAATCCAGCGAATCGGGCCTGAGCAGCGGGGACCTTCTGCGCGGGGTCCTTTACCTCCTGGCCTTTGGCGCACCGCTGGTTTACCTCAGGGGGACGACCATTTCCTTCGAGTTGATCAAGTGGGCGCTGATCAAGACCTTCGCCGGCTTTTTTCTCCTCGCGGGCCTGGTACACCTAATCGCACGTCGGCCTTCGCCGGCGATCCGGGCACTGTCCCGGGAACCCCTGGCCTGGCTGGCCGTGGCCTTCGCGATCAGCCAGGGTATCTCTGCCGCCCTGGCATGCTCACGACCCACCGCCATCTGGGGAACTTCGACCCAGGACACCGGGTTGATCTCGCAACTCAGCCTGGTGGTACTCTTTTTCGCCACGACCCTCCTCATCCGCACAACCCGGCAACGGACACGGCTCCTGTACAGCCTGCTGGCATCCGGGATCCCCATGGGCATCTTCTGCATCATGCAGGTGTTCAGTGTTGAGGCCATGGCCCACGAGAGGGGGGTTATCCGGCATATATGGGGAACCCTTGGGAATCCGATCTATCTCAGCGACTACCTGGTCATGCTGATTCCCCTGGCCGCAGGTTTCGCCCTGGCCTACCGGGCGCGGATCTCCCGGGCCCTGCCCTTCGGCATCCTGTGCATCGCCTTACTCGCACTGCTGGTTATTGCACGTGGACGCGGAGCCATCCTCGGCCTGGTCATCGCCATGGGATTCATCGCAGCAACCCTGGTGATCAGGATGCCGAGCCGGGCAGGCCTATGCAGGGCCTGCGCAAGCCTCGGCATCCTCGCCCTCCTGGTCGCGTTCTTTCTTCCGGCGGGAATCTCGCCGCTCTATGCGGGTGGAAAGGCCTTCAAGGAACGGGCGGGGGCAAGCATGCATTCGCGGATTCAGTTCTGGCATGCGAGCGCGCGCATGGTCGATGGCTATGACCGGCTGGCGGCAAGCGAAATCTACACGGACGAATGCGCAGGGATACGCCTCCTCTTTGGCTGGGGCCAGGAGAATCTGCCGGCGGTAATCAATCCCTGGCTCCCCCCGGAAGCGGGCATCGCGGCCAACTTCATCCGCGTGCTCAACCGGGCGCATAACGAGAGCTGGGATCGTTTCCTCATGCACGGCCTGCTCGGTGCCCTGGTGTACCACGGCTGGATCGCCGCCCTGGTCGCCGCCGCCCTGCGGTGCCTGGGATGGATGCATACCCGGCGAGAAGCCTGGATCCTGGTCGCGTGCATCGCAACCGGCCAGTCCATCGCCCTGGTCTGGCTGGGCCTGCATGACACGTGGCCCTACTGGGGACTGGTGAGCCTCCTCGCATTGCTGGCCAGCGCATGGGCCTTCACGGCCTTCCGACCGCGTGGAAAAAAGGCGGATGAGTCCCCTATCCTCGTCTGTGCCATCCTCGTGGCCCTGCTCGCTCACGTCGGTGCGAATCAAACCGCCTTTGAAGTGGCCAGCACCGGCGTTTTCGCCTGGCTCCTGGCCGCCTGTTTGATCCCGCTGAGCCCGGGTGTATCCACGTCCAGCACCCCCCCGGTGATCGGCGTCGGGATCCCCGCGCTGCTCGCGCTGGCGCTTGCCTGGTATGTCCATGTGCCATCGCTCCAGGCCTTTCTCTTCTCCAGCGAGGCCGATCAATACGATGCGGATGCCGGGTACAGCTCCGCGGTGGAAACACGGGCGAAGGCCATCGCCCTCCGGCCGGAACGGGTGAGCTATTACCAGGCGCAGGCCACCTCCCTGATCGATTCCGGACTCCGGCATAAAAAGCCTGCGGATCGAATACGGGCACTTGAGCAAGCGGAGGCCATGCTCCGCGAGGCCATCCAGCGACACCCGTACCGGAGCGATCCATACGGGGACCTCGCGCGCCTGTATGCCCTGCGCTATTTTCTCGAGACCGACCCACTCGTCCGGCCGGACTGGTCGCAGCGCATAAACGAAACCTATGAGCAGGCGGTGGAGCGGCATCCGCATGATCGCTTTCTCTGGAGCGAGTGGGCCGCAACCAACGGAAAGACCGGCACCCAGGCGGGGCCGGTCCTCGCCTGTCTCGATCGACCCGGCCTGGTGGAAGCCTTCTGGAAACCGGTCCTGCACGCGGAGATCCTGCGCGAGCTCGCCCGGGGCGTTCCGGCTGAACAGCAGGCTACCCTGTACCGGGAGGCCTTGACCCTGTTGGAGGCGGCTCGGATCCCCGCTGAGCGCCCCTTGCTGGAAACCGAAACGCGCCTGGTCCGCGCACAGGTTCTCTACGAACTGGCACGCTACGAAGAAGCCATGACGATGGCGGCCGGGATCAAGGCCCGGCAGATCAACGGGTACGTCCGGGTGATGACCTTGCAGGCGAAGATCCTGTTCCAGCGCGGCGCGGTCGACGAGGCACGGGCACTGGCCCAAAAGATTCTTGAACGAACCCCCACCCGGGCCCGGGAGCAGATCCTCACCCAGTTGGAATCGGTGCTCCGCTAGCCGGGGCCTGTCCCTGGAGCCGTGTTTTTCACCGGGAAAGCGCGAACGCCTACGCTTTATCGTCCACGGTCCCTGCCCATTTCCAGAGCAACTTGGTCGCGGTGGAACGATGCGGACTCCAGCGCCTGGAGATCGTCATCAGGCGCTTCTTAAACACCGGCCCCTCGGTACGCAGGCGATACAGTTTCCGCATCGCGTTCTGGATCCCCAGGTCGTCCACCGGGAACACATCGGGTCGATCCAGGGAGAAGAGCAGCAGCATTTCCACCGTCCATCGCCCGACGCCCTTGATCTGGGTCAGGTGGGTGATGACCTCCTCATCGCTCAGTTGTTTCAACTGCGCATGGCGGATGCCCTCCTCCATCGAAAAGGCCGCTACGTTACGCAGGTAACCCACTTTTTGCCGCGAGAGGCCGGCCCCGCGCAAGGCCGCTTCACTTTGTTTCCGCAGGCGGGTCGGATCGGGGTTGCCACCGGGAAACAGGTCCAGAAAGCGCTGGTGAATCGTCGCCGCGGCTTTCACCGACAACTGCTGTGAAATGATGGACCGGAGCAGCGCGCGGTAGGGATCACTGCGCCCCGGGCGAAGCGGCGTGTCGACCCGGGCGAAAACCGCCTGGAAGCTCGAGTCGACCTCGAGCAGATGCTCACGAATCTGCTGGAAACGCTTGCTCAAGCCTACAGGACGCCCGCGATGGCATCGCAGAGGTAATCGGCGTTGCCCGGCAAAATCCCGGCCACGTTAATCCGGCCACCCTTGACGATATAGATGCTCTTTTCCTCGCGCAGGCAACGGACCTGCTCGTCACCCAGGCTGCTGAAGGAAAACATGCCTCGCTGCTTTTCGATGAAGGAAAAATCCTGGCCGACGCCCCGGGCAGCCAGGCCCTGCACGAGGGTGCTGCGCATCTCCTTTATCCGGTCACGCATCCCCGCAAGCTCCTCCATCCACTGGGTCTTGAGATCCGCATCGGAGAGAATCGTCTTCACGATCCCGCCACCGTGCGAGGAAGGGTTGCTGTAATTAGTCCGGATCGAGAGCTTCATATGGCTGAAGGCGGCATCGGCTTCAGCCGCAGAGCGGGCGACGATGGAGAGGCCGCCTGTACGCTCGTTGTACAGGCCGACATTCTTGGAAAACGAATTCGCGACAAGAAATTCCATGCCCGCAGACACGAAGGCCCGGAGGGGCGCACAGTCTGCCTCCACGCTGTCACCGAAGCCCTGGTAGGCGAAGTCGAAGAAAGGGACAAAGCCACGTTCCGCGGCCAGACCCGCCAGGCGACCCCACTGCTCGCTGGACAGGTCGGCACCCGTCGGGTTGTGGCAACACAGGTGTAGCAACACGACATCGCCCGCGGGCACCCGGGCCAGGTCCTCAAAGAATCCCTCTTCGTCAACTGCGTGGGTCACCGGGTCGTAATAGCGATAGTCTTCGATCTTCAGGCCCGCTGCCGAGAAGATGCCTTTGTGGTTGGCCCAGGTGGGGCTGCTCACCCAGATCGATGCATCGGGATGCATGGCCTTGATGAAATCTCCGCCTACGCGAAGCGCGCCCGTCCCACCGGGGGTGTGCGCCGTACGCACCCGGTTGTCCAGTGCAGCTTCGCCGAAAAGCATTCCTTGCACCAGGGAACCATATGCCGGGTCACCGGTAATGGGCAGGTAGGATTTACTCGTCTCCCCGGCCAGGAGCCGGGCCTCGGCCGCCTTTACACTGGCGAGCACGGGGGTCTGCCCGGAGGGATCCTTATACACCCCGACCCCGAGGTTGACCTTTGCAGGATTGGGATCGGCCTTGAATGCCTCGGTCAGGCCGAGAATGGAATCGGGCGGGGCAGGCTGGCGGTTTTCAAACATGAGGAATCTCGGGATTCAGTGTAAATCGGATGAAATCACTATGCAGAAGGCTTGAAAAAGCAAAGAAAAAAGGCTTTTCGCTGATTGCATTCCCCGAGCGTGTATACTAGCTATCGCGCCCTGAAATCCTACAGGAATCCCCCACATGATTGACGCCATTCGCCGTGCATTTGATGAGACGACCGCTCAATCCGGTCCCGCCGCCACCTGGGTCCGGCCCTATGACCAAGATGCCGACCCGGCCATCCACCAGTTCGTGCTCTTCCTCAAGCCGGAGGTTACCGACCTCGCAAACGGGCTCGATATGAATGCCGTCATCGGCATCGTTAGGGAGGAACTGGAGCGCTGGAGCGTGGATATCGGGGCCATTCGCGTGCTGAACGGCGACTACCTGGCCGAGAAGCGCATCATGCATGCGCACTACGGGGTGATCAACCAGATCTCCACCCAGGGCCATGATGCGATTTCCGACGGAGCCAGGGCCAAGCTGGCCACCATCTATGAAAAGGACCTGGCCCGGGGGGCGAGGGTCCTCGGTGCGCACCAGTTCCTCGACCAGGAGCCCGCCTTCACAGCGCTGGCCCTGACCAGCATCAACGACAGTTTCGGCACAGAGAAACTCGGTGGAGGAACCTATGGACTCACCCTGGACGTGCTTTCCAGGTCCTATATTATTTTGAATCCTTTTCATCCCTACCAGCTGGTCCCCTATACCACCCCGGGTAACGGCATCATCGCCATTGAAGGGCGCTCCAGGACCCCCTGGCGTGACCTGCGCAGTAAATTAACCGGCGCGACGAATCCGCTGAACGCCGAAGCCGGATCGATCCGCAATCGCTTGATGGAAAATGCAGACGCCATCGGCCTGAAAAGCGTCGGGCCGGGAACCAACGGGATTCACCTCTCCGCCGGTGCCCTGGAAGGCATGGTAGAAATCGTCCGCTTCTTTTCCGATGAAGACCGGCCGCTTGTACACGCGGACACCAGCTTCGGACGCCTGCTCGCGCAGGGACCGGGAGCCCCACAGATCGAACAACTCGCACAGAACGTTCTATTGGACATTGACGGCGAACAGGTCTCGACCTTCGACCTCACCGAGGAACTGGATGCCGCAGAGGCCCTGAAAAAACTTGAGGCCGGCCTCACGGCCTGACCCGGAACGAAACACCCTCTCCACATGGACTTACCAAAATACACCCACACCCAGGCCGCCGCCGCGGTCAAGCTGGTCAAATACGTTGACGATGAAGTCGTTGAGCACCACCACGCGGCCGATGACGTCCTGCGCGTTTTTTTCCGCAAGCACAAGAAGTACGGTTCACGCGACCGCCGCTTCTATACGGACCTGGTCTACTCCTGGTTCCGCTGGCGCGGGTGGATCAAGGATGCCGAACGCAGCGAATGGATGCGTCGCTGTGCCGTGGCCGGCTTGCTGGATGCCCCCGAATGGCACCCCGCGCTGCAGGCCATGGTGCAGGACCTGAAAAAGCCGCTCAAGGAACCGGAACCGATGGGCTCCCTTTCCCTCGCGGCCAAGGGCCAGCGCATCCAGGCCATGTTTCACATGGACAAGCCGCCCACGATCGCAGACGCCTTCCCGGACTGGGTAAGCCAGCATGTGCGGGAGCACCAGCGGTTGACGGGCCTGCAACACCACGGGGCGATCTGGCTGCGTAGCCGGCCCGAAACGCACCAGAAGTTACTCGGCGCACTGGACAATGAAAAGGCGGCCTACACGATTCACCCCCTCCTGCCCCATGCGATCTGTACCTACGACCGCACGGCGGTCACCCGCCTGCGGCAAAAGCTGAGCCACCTGTTTGAACTACAAAACCTGTCATCACAATGCGTGGGCCATGTATGCGACCCCAGGGACGACGAGCACTGGTGGGACTGCTGCGCGGGTTCAGGTGGCAAGAGCATTCACCTGGCCGACCTGGTAAAGACCGGGCAAATCATGGCGAGCGATTGTCGCCTGTCCATCATGGACGAACTGAGCCGGCGCGTGAAACCCTACAAGGGGGGGAAAATCAACATGCGGCTGGTCGATGTCATTCACGACGAACCGCTCGGCATCCAATTCGACGGGGTATTGATCGATGCCCCCTGCACCGGGATCGGCACCTGGGGTCGCAATGCGGATGCCCGGTGGCGCACGGGTGAAGCACAACTCCAGAAGGTACTCATCGCCCAGCAGAAGATTCTCGAATGCGCTTCCACGAGGGTCAAGCCCGGCGGGGCGCTGGTCTACTCGGTGTGCACGTTGACGCATGATGAAACCCACGACATGATCGATGCGTTCCTGGATAATCATCCACACTTCAAACTGCAGGCGCTGGTCAACCCGGCTACCGGTGAAACGACGGACGACCCACTCTGGCTCCTGCCCGATGACATGGACGGCGATGCCATGTTCATCGCACGCATGATCAACACGAACGATCCGACATGAAGAAGCTGGTCCGGTTCATCGACCGAATGAACACCGGGGTTGCCCGGTGCACGTTCTGGTTGATGCTGGTTATGGTCTTCATCGGAACCTACAACGCGATCGGGCGCAAGCTGGGGCAGCATTTCGGCTGGAGCATTACCTCCAACGCCCTGCTGGAGATGCAGTGGTACCTGTTCAGCATCATCTTCCTGTTCGTGGCTGCGTACAACCTGCGGAACGATGCACACGTGCGCGTCGACATCCTCTACGATCGACTGTCACCGAAAAAGCGCGCGTGGATCAACCTGCTCGGGGCGCTTTGTTTTCTGATGCCGCTGGCCGCGGTGTGCTTCTGGACCTCGCTCGACTTCGTGGGTGATTCCTGGGCAGACCGGGAAATCTCTTCGGATCCGGGAGGCCTGCTGCGCTACCCGCTGAAAACCGTGATCCCGGTCGCTTTTGTCCTGTTGATGCTCCAAGGCCTGTCTGAAATCCTGAAGTCCATTGCGATCATTCGCGACCAGCCCATGGATGGGCCCGAGGAAGCGGCCTAGGATGGATCCACAGGTCATGGCACCGATTATGTTCGGCATGGTCCTGTGCTTTATCTTCTGCGGCTATCCCGTGGCTTTCTCGCTCGGCGGCACCTCCATCATCTTCGCCGCGATCGGCGTCGGCATGGGGTTTTTCGACTTTCACTTCCTCAACTCGATGCCCAACCGGATTTTCGGGATCATGGATAACGGGGTATTGCTCGCCATCCCCTACTTCATCTTCATGGGTACCACGCTGGAGAAGTCCAAGCTCGCGGAGGATCTTCTGCAGACCATCGGGCAACTCTTCGGGCCGGTCCGCGGCGGACTGGCCATGGCGGTCGTCTTCGTGGGGGCCCTGCTCGCGGCGGCAACCGGGGTGGTCGGTGCCTCGGTCGTGGCGATGGGGATGATTTCACTCCCGGTCATGCTGCGCTACGGCTACCAGAAGGAACTCGCGACCGGGGTCATCGCGGCCTCCGGAACCCTCGGTCAGATCATTCCGCCCAGCATCGTCCTGATCGTGCTCGCGGACCAACTCGGTACCTCGGTCACCGACCTGTTCAGGGGAGCACTCGTACCCGGGGTCATCCTTGCCTGCTGCTTCGCACTCTACGTCGGGGTCATCGCGGCGCTCAAACCTGAGCTGGCCCCGGCCCTGCCCCTCGAGGAACGCGACATGCCGAAGAAGGTGCTCGCACGCCGGGTACTCCTCGTGCTCATGCCCCCCCTGGTCCTGATCCTGCTCGTGCTCGGCAGCATTTTCGCGGGATTCGCGACGCCGACCGACGCCGGGGCCTTTGGGGCCATCGGGGCCATCGGCCTGGCTGCAACCAACAAGCGCCTGAACTGGGGGACGCTTAAAGAAACGACCGAGGCGACCTCCCGCCTGACCTGCATGGTGATTTTCCTGCTCATCGGCTCCACGGCCTTTGCGCTCGTCTTCCGCAAGTTCGGCGGCGACCTCTGGATCGAGGGCATTCTCACCAACTTGCCCGGGGGCCTGATCGGCGCCCTGGTCGTGGCCAACCTGACCATCTTCATCCTCGGCTTCTTTATCGACTTCTTTGAGATCGCCTTCATCGTCGTTCCCCTCCTCGGCCCCGTCTTCAAGGATCAGTTTGGCGTGGATCCCGTCTGGTTCGGCGTGATGGTGGCGATGAACCTCCAGACCTCCTTCCTCACGCCGCCCTTTGGCTTCTCCCTGTTTTATCTCAAGGGCGTTTGCCCGCCGGGGGTCAAGACCACCCATATTTATCGCGGGGTGCTGCCTTTCATCGTGATCCAGTTGATCGGGCTTCTCGTGGTCATCGCTTTCCCTGAGACCGTGCTCTGGCTGGTCCATTGACCGGCCAAGCCTGGCCGCGGGCAAGGCAGCCGCAGCTCCTTTCGTGTCCCGGGCCCCTCTACCTGTCGCCGGGCTACGACCGGTACGCAAAATTCGCGTAGGTCATTTCCGCGGTCGACAACCACGCCGACGACTCGACCCGGTAGGCATTCCAATGGTCGTATACCTTCTTGAAGCCGGCATCCGCGGCGACCTTCTCCTGCATCAGGTCTTTGGCTTCTTTGTTTGCCGCAACCATCATGTCCTCCGGGAATGGCAAGACCTTCACGTCAGGCATCGCACGCAGTTCCTTGAAAGCACCCGGATTCTTGGCGTCGTAATCCATCATCATGCCCAGGTTGGCCTCCGCAGTCGCCACTTCGAAGGCTGCCTGGTAATCCGCGGGCAACCGACCCCAGGCGTCCTTATTCACATAGAAACTCAAGGTGGGACCGGGTTCCCACCAGCCGGGGTAATAGTAGTTCTTGGCAATCTTGTGAAAGCCAAGCTTCATGTCATCGTAGGGACCCACCCATTCGGTCGCGTCGATCGTACCCTTTTCCAGCGCCGGGAAAATATCACCCCCCGGAATCGCGGTGGCCTGGCCACCAATGCGGTTGATAATCTCGCCTCCCTGCCCGGGAATGCGCATGACCAGGCCCTTCATATCCTGCAGTGAAGCAATTTCGCGACGAAACCATCCACCCATCTGCACGCCGGTATTCCCCCCGGGGAAATTGATGATGTTAAAATCAGAGAAGACCTCGCGCATGAGTTCCAGGCCACCAGCACTGCCCAGCCAGGCATTCTGTTGCCGTGCGTTCAGGCCAAAAGGCACGGCCGTGTCAAAGGCCAGGGTCGGGTTCTTGCCGATGAAATAGTAGCTCGCGCTGTGCCCGCACTCACTTCCGCCATTGCGCACCTCGTCCAGGACCTGGTTTCCCGGGACTTTCTCTCCGGACTGGTAGACCCGTATCTGGAACTTCCCTCCGCTCAGTTGCTCCACGCGCCGGGACAAGACCTCCGCTGCGGCAAAAATCGTGTCCAGGGATTTGGGAAAACTGGAAGCCAGATCCCAACGGACCGTTTTCCGGGTCTGCACATTCGGCCCCTCGACCGATTTCGATCCGCATCCGTTTACGGCTGCTACAGCCGCCGTGGTGATTCCTGCCTTCGTGACAAACTCGCGACGTTTCATAAGGACCTCCGATTAATGGGGGTGATCATGGACGATTGAGACCCGAGTTCAAGCCTTTAGAATCTTGCATTGATCCCCGCTTTCTTGTCAGATGGTTGTTTTTAACGACATGGACTACATCGCCGCCGCCAAAGCGCTCATCGAAACGGACATCGCCGGTCTCCGACAACTGCAGGATCAACTGGATGATTCGTTTGCAGCTGCCGTGGAGCTCATCGACGAACGCATCTCGCAAGGTAACCGCATTATCATTACCGGCGTGGGCAAGAGCCACGATATCGGCTGCAAGATTGCCGCCACCTTCAACAGTACCGGCACCCCGGCATTTGCCCTGCATGCCTCCGAAGCGATTCACGGGGGACTCGGCATGGTTCGTGAGGGGGACGTGGTACTCGCGATCAGCTATTCCGGGGTCACCCTGGAACTGCTGAATATGCTCCCCTTCGCCAAGCGCGCCGGGGCCCATATCGTCGCCATCACGGGCAGCCCGGAAAGTGATACCGCCATACTCGCGGATTTCGTCATCCCGATCAAGGTGGAGAAGGAGTCCTGCCCCTTCAACCTTGCCCCCACAACCAGCAGCCTGGTCACCCTCGCAGTGGGTGACGCCATCGCCATGCTACTGAGCCAGCGCCGCGGTTTTAGCCGGGAGGATTACGCAAAGCTGCATCCAAGCGGCGCCATCGGGCACTCCTTGCTCAGGATCAATGACCTGATGCGCAAGGGCAAGCAGGTCGCCCGCGTGCACCGCGAAGGCACCTTCAAGCAGGCGGTTGTCGCGATTGGCGAGTGTCACGGCGGGGCGGCAGCAGTCGTGGACGATGACGGCCTGGTAGTCGGCATCGTCACCGATGGCGACATCCGGCGACTGGTGGCGCGCACAGATGAAACCTCCGGTGTTCTCGTGGCGGATATCATGACCGAAGACCCGATCGTCCTTACCCAGGACCACCTCGCGACCGAAGCCATGGGCGTGTTCGATAAACACGCGATCAACACCTTAATCATCACCGATGCGAACGGCGTATTCGTCGGCATGGTGGATATCCAGGACATGCCTAAGATGAAGCTGATGTAAATCGAGCGTGCCCCGCACCCTGTTCAAGCATTCCCAATCTCGACCCGTCCATGACCATGTTTTGCCTTCGTCATCGCCTCTTGCTCCTTTTACTTATTTTACCTTCCTGCCTGTTCTCCGATGCGCACGGCGAAGTACACCCCTCGCCACCCGTCTCCGAGATGAACGCGCTCCAGGCTGCGGTCATCGGCCTTGTCGAGGGCCTCACCGAGTACCTCCCGGTAAGTTCCACCGGGCACATCATTCTCGCCCAACGCTCAATGGGTATCGGCTTTAACGATGAAGCATCCAGGGAAGCCGCAGACGCCTTTGCAATCTGTATCCAGCTCGGTGCGATTCTGGCGGTGCTTGGTATTTTCTTTGGGCATATAAAAAGCATGGTGCTCGGCATCTTCGGCCGGGACGTGGACGGGCGGCGACTGCTGATCAATGTCGTCATCGGCATGCTCCCCGCCATCGGCATCGGCCTGGCCCTGAACGACCTGATCAAGGAGTACCTGTTCGGCCTTTGGCCAACCGTGGGTGCCTGGTTCTGCTGGGGCCTGGTCATCCTGGTCATCGACCGCAGATACAGGACGCGACGGGAATCCGATGCCGGGATGACCCTGGTCGAGCTGGGCTGGAAGGGTGCACTCCTGATCGGCCTCATGCAATGTCTCGCGATGTGCCCGGGAACCAGTCGCAGCCTGGTAACGATCCTGGGTGGCTTGTTCGTCGGGCTGAAACTCCGCGAGTCGGTGACCTTCTCTTTCATCCTCGGCATGGCAACCCTGAGCGCCGCAACCGCGTATGACGGGCTCAGGCACGGCGGCTTGATGCTGGATATCTACGGTCCCACCAGCCTGGGCATCGGCATGTTCACGGCCTTGATCTCCGCGATCGTTTCGGTCAAGTGGATGGTGGCCTACCTGAACAAGCATGGCATGGCGATTTTCGGCTATTACCGGATCGTCCTGGCACTGGTGGTTGCCGCACTGCTTATGAAGGGAACCTTGCCGGCCTAGGTGAATCCAGGCGGGTGGTGGACAACCGATCCTTCACCCGCTGCATCGCGGTCAATGAATACTGGATCCGCGCCAGTTCAACTTGTTCCGCAGCACCTTGAAGTAGTCATACCCGGGCAATTCAACAAAGCGCGCACCCACTGCGGCCTTCTGGATATGCAATACATCTCCCGGATTCATTTCCGCGGTTTCCACCCCATCCACCGCGAGGATCAGTTGCTTGGAGTTGTCCGAGATCGCCGCCTTGATCCGGCTACTATCGGGAATCACCACCGGCCGGGTACTCATGGTATGCGGGCAGATCACGTTCAGTACAAGACCCGGCGTATTCGGGTGTACGATGGGGCCGCCGGCGGACAGTGAATGCCCGGTCGACCCGGTCGGGGTGGAAATGATCAAGCCGTCGCAGGTGTAGGTCGTTACCGGGACATCATCGATCGAGATGTGAATATGCGCAATGCTGGGGGAAGGCCCCCAACTGAGTACAACGTCGTTTAATGCAAGGTGCGTTTCCTCGTGGTCGCCGATCCGGCATTCGATCATGGTCCGCTCGGAAACGGTAAAGTCTCCCGCATTCAGGTAGGCCAGGGTGTCCACCAAATCTTCATCCACGGTCGCGGTCATGAAACCCAGCTTGCCCAGGTTGACCCCGAACACCGGGACCCCCGCCCCGTTCAACTGGCGAACCGCCCGCAGGAGGGTCCCGTCCCCTCCAAGCGCCATCAACAGGTCTATCGCACCGGGAAAATCGTCTTCCTCTACCCGCTCGGCCGCGGGCAGATGAACTGCGGTGTCGCCATAGGCCACGAGCTGGATGCCCAGCTTCCCTGCAACCACTTCCAGGTGGGCGAGCACCTCGGTGGCCGGTTCCTTGTCAAAATTTGCGTGTACACCAAGCTTCATGCGGGTTTCTTCCACCAAGCAAGGAATTCGATATTCCCCTTGGGTCCCTTGAGGGGTGAGCGTACCATGTCACGCCATACCAGTCCCAGTGTATTCTCACCGAAAGCACGGACGGAGGCAATGACATCCCGGTGTACATCCGGATCGCGCACCACCCCGCCCTTCCCGACCTTTTTCTGTCCAGCCTCAAACTGCGGCTTGATCAAGGTGAGCATTTCCCCGCCCGGCACGAGCACGCTCGTCATCGCCGGAAGCAACTTGGTCAGGGAGATGAATGAAGCATCGGCGGTGGCAAAGCTGGGGGCTTCATCCAGGTCTTCCGGCGTGAGATACCGTGCGTTTACCTGCTCCATCACCACCACCCGCTCGTCATTGCGCAGGCGCCAGTGGAGCTGCCCCTTGCCAACATCGACGGCAAACACCTTGCGCGCGCCAAACTGGAGCATGCAATCGGTGAAGCCCCCGGTGGAAGAGCCTACATCGAGGCATACACAATCGCTCAACTCCACTGGAAAGGTCTCCAGGGCGCCGAGCAATTTATATCCACCTCGACTGACGAATCGATCGGGTTCTGCAACCGTGAGCTCCACATCGGCGGCTACGCCCTGCCCGGGCTTGGCGGCGACCTGCCCGTTGACCCGGACTTTTCCCGCGCGAATCAGGCCTTGGGCAAGCTCGCGGCTCTCGACGAGTCCACGCTCAACCAGCAGGAGATCTAGGCGGGGTTTTGACATGCGTGAGTTTTATGAGATTCAATTCGCAGGCATCCCGCTGGAGATCCGAAAGGACGGGCCCTTATTTCAGCGCACCCAGGTCAGGAATCCGCTCCGTCAGGATCTTTACCACGGCCTCCTGCCTCCGCCGAATTACCCGGGCCTCCAGCTCATCCCCAGGTTTACTCAAAAGCACCAGTGTCTTCAACGCATTACTCCCGGTGATCGGTTTTCCGTTGACCTCCGCCAGGATATCTCCGGCTTCGAGTCCCGCTTTCATGGCGGGGCTGTTCTCGATCACCTCGCTGATCATCACCCCGTAGCGCGTTTCCTCGGTGACGACCCCGATGTAGGGGAGGTCACTGTCCTCGCCCTTGATGATCAACTCGGCCATGCGAAAGGCGATACGGGACGGGACCGCAAACCCGATGCCTATGCTCCCACCCACGCCATCTGCAGTCTGGATATAGGTGTTGATCCCGATCAAGCGGCCTTCCACATCCACGAGCGCACCGCCACTGTTACCCGGATTTATCGGGGCGGAGGTCTGGATGAAATCGACGAGCGGCAGGAGTTCAGAGGCGCGGCCTTTCTGGCTGACGACCCCATGGGTCACGGTGCTTCTCAAGCTGTACGGGGACCCGATGGCCATGACCAACTCGCCCACGCGAATGGCTTCAGAGTCACCTTTCTCGACCGCGATGAGCGGTTTGCCGGGATCGGGGTCGATCTTGAGTACGGCAATATCCGTCTGGCTGTTGCTGCCGATGTACTCGGCCGGATAAATGGTTCCGTCATTGAACACGACTTCCGCCTTGCTCGCCCGCTCGATCACGTGCCGGTTGGTGATAATATAACCGTCCTTACTGATCACCACCCCGGAGCCCTGGCCGACCGGTTCCTCGCGGTAGAAACGCCGGTTGGTCCACCAGTCGCGGTACACCCGGGTCGCCCCGGTCTGGATCACGACCACGGAAGGCAGGACGCCCTCCACCGCATCCGCCATCGACTGGCTGACCTTCATCGCGATATTGGCGCCGACTAGATTACGTTGCGGCGGGGGATCACTGGTCACCTCCGGCGCTTTCTCCTGCTGATGGATGAGTGACAAGACAAGGGGCACTGCCGCAACAACCGCGACCAACCCCACTACAGCAATCATCCGTTTCATAAAATATTTCCCGGCCATCAGGACGCGTCATCCACCTCATCCTCGAAGGGAGCCGTCGTTATCCCACCATCTTTTTTTACCAGCTTTTCGATTTTCCGCTCAACATCATCCAGTTTTCCCGCACAGGACTTCACCAGGCCGGAACCTTCTTCAAAATGCTTTATCATGTCATCGAGGCTGAGTGCTCCGCTCTCCATCTCCTCCACGATGGTCTCCAGGCGCGCCAGGGCCTTCTCGAATCCGGGGGCCTGGACGTCATTCTCTTTTTGCTTCTTTTTATCTGCCATAGCTATCTACCGGGATGGGCCCTGCGTGACACATGATATAGAATATATTTCGCAAAGCGCAAGATTGGGACAGTGCGAGATCCCGGAATGGGCGAAAGGTCGGCAGGAATTCCGCATATTCGCGAGGATCCGGGCGAGATTGGGTGTTTCCCGGTCCGACGGGAAACTCAATTGAAGGCCCGCCGCATAAAGATCACCAGGGCAACCAGGCCGGCGACGGCGGCGAGGGAGAAGTAGAACATCTTTTTCAGGGCCTTGTTGGTCTCCTGCAGGGAGGTGAAGGCCCTGCGTTCGCCCAGCTCCACCACGGGGACCGTCCGCAGATCGGACCGGTTCATTCGTCGCGTTGCAGGGGGGACGGGTAACAGGGGATCGGCGGTTCCGTAACACAAGACACCCCGGTCATTCGTCATCGCCTCAAAGATCACCCGGCGCGGGGTTGCGAAGGCCCGGATGTTCAACGGGACCACGGGCGGGGCCGATCCATGAAAGATGTCTACCTTCAACCAGCGAAAGGTACAGCGCCTCAACGGTACATCCACCAGTGGAAAGCGGGCTGAAGATTGCAGGACCGGCTCACTTACCAGTTGCCAGGTATTCGATGGGTTGTTGCGGCCGTAGATCCGGGCCGCACGGATGAGCGCGACCTCGGAGAAATCGAATCGCAAGGTATCGATGGGCCGCGAGGTAAACCCGGAATCGTAGATGGCAGACGCCCAGCCTGCCCCTTCGCCCGCTTCCGGGGCCTGCTCAAGCTGTAGCGGCACCCCACGGATTTCCCCCGCCCGAAAGCGTTGATGCCCCACGTGGAGCTGCGTGATGCTGAAATTCACCGCGGTTCCCGGATCCGGTCGAATCCGAACCACCAGGATATCGGCGGCAGCATCCGCATAGCGCACCCGGCGCAGCACCGCGTTCGCCGCCTGGCCAAAATGGACCAGGTGGCCGCTCCCCAGTGGCTGCAACTTCGCCTCGGAATCCTTGGCAAAGATTTCAACCCGGCGCTTGTAGGCCTGCCCGGAAGTCCGGATAGTCAACACGTTGTGTTCCAGCTTCCCGCCCGCCAGCTGGTTGGCAAATACCTGCAGCTCGATCTCGACAAAGGGCTGCTCTCCACCAAAGGACTCCTCGCGGAGCTTACGCGTGGTCAAGGTGGCCAGGCTGGATTCCTCCCGCGGCGTATGGACAACGAAAGGCCAGGCAAAACCGGAGGCATCCATCACCCGGAAGTCCTGGGGGAAAGCCCGGGCGCCGTCGAATACCTCCTCCGGAAGATCGAACTGGTACACCCTGCCCGGCTCGAGCGCGCTTTCGATGACCTGGAGATAATCAAAGGTGGGGCCCTCCACCGCGAGCAGGGAAAGCGGGGCAAGCCCGACCGCCACCCGCCAGGTATTCAACGAAACCCCGTTCGCAAACAAACCCCTGGCAAAAGAGAACACTAGGCCCAGACCTTTCGCGTTGTCACATCATCACGATATTTTCCTGCCAGGTATTTCTGCCGGGCCCGCAAGAGGTGTACCCGGCCCTCCGCGGTGTGCGTGTAGACCAGGTCTGCCCGCTCAACCCGGCGCCGCCAGTAGAGATGGAGCGATGTTGCGCCCGCCTTGTTGAGCCCCAGTCGTTCCGGGACCGGGTAAACAGCGTTTTTGCTCACGAGCAGGTAACGCGGCTTGCTGAGCGGATTAAACAAGCCGGAAAGGGCCGAGGTGAAGAGGCTCTCCTCGCGGGTATTCAGTCCCTGCACACGAATGTAAACCCGGTCCTTACCGAGGCTCACCCTGACCGACGGGCGTGCCGTTTCCGGCTTGATGTATCCCTGTGCCTCCAGGCATTCAAGCAGGGCACGGGCGATGCATGCCGCCTGGTGCTTTTCCACCCATCCCCGCATCCAGGTGCTGAACCAGCCTGTACCCCGGAGCAGGTTCCGGGCGACCGGATGGCTGGTCAGGCGGGTCACGGGCACGAATACCTCGCGGGCTACCCGGCCTTCGCGGGTCGTCGAAACCGATCCCTCGATGTCCAGCACCTTCATCCACCGGCGATACATTTCCTCGCGTTCACAGGCGTCGATGCAGCTGGACTGGTTCAGGGCTTCCAGCCTATGCACGTCCTTCGGTCCGGCATCGATCCCGGTACGTTCAAGGCCGTCCTGGATACGATCTGCGGAGCGGGACAGCCCAACAAACATCTTGAAACGCCGTTCCATCAGGGGCAAATCCGTCATCGCGGCCTGGATCGGCGCCCCGGTTTCGCCCTCGTCCAGGCCCGGCGCCACGCAGGCGAGGTGCCAGATATTCGCGGTCTTTTCCGGATCCCGGGGATTCACCCGAATAGCCCGGCCACGCAATTGATTGGAGGTCATGTAACTGCCGACAACCGTGGCCATCACCAGGCAATTGATCGCCGGGGCGTCCCACCCCTCACCCAGCAAGGCGGTCGTTCCTATGAGCACCTGGAGGTGACCGTCCTGGAAGCAATCGGTCATGACCCCGATGAGGCGGGATGCGTCGGATCCCTGCAGGCGGATGCGCAGGTATGCCGGGTCGTGCACCAGGGGATTCGCCTGCAGCCTGTCCGGGTCCAGACCGCGTTCCCGCAGGAGCTGTTGCAGCACCGGCAACAGCTTCTTCGGCAGAACCACGACCTTTCCCGAGAGGATGCCAAGGTCCAGCCCCTTAAACCTCAAGCGCCGCATGTGCTCAAAAATCGGCACCACCCCCATGCGGGTGAGCTCCCGGTCCGGGGCCTCCAGCGAAGGAAATTCGTCTTCACGGATATAGTCAGTGATCACCACACAGCGCAGTGATGCGCGCAAGGTCGTGTATTCGAGTTCAATAATTTCCGCGATGCTGTACAGCTTGCTGATACTCGAGCGGAGCAGTCGCGCGTGCACCGGCGTGGCCTTGAGCAGGATCCGGCGCTTGTGTACGGCCCCGATGCTGCCCATTCCTTCGCGGATACGCTTGACCACCACCGGGTGATGTTCCTCCACGTAGGCATCCCGGAACAACAGCTGGTTCAACAACACTTCCGCCCACGCGGAGGTGAAAGGGGGCAACTCCACGTCCTCCAGGCCGAGGATCCCCCGGTACGACTCCGGCACCACCCCATGGGCGTGGTTCAGGTAGATGGCCAGGCTCAGCGCATAATCGCTGTCGGCAAGCAGCTCGCCCATGTGCGCTTCCGGATGCGCCACCAGGGGATGCGTCCGGACCAGGTCAACCAGTTCCTGGTCCAGGCCAAGGTCACCCATGGCCGCGCGAACCCCCTCCCCGTAAAGCTGCAACTGCCGCCGCTCCTCCTCGCCGGGAATACTGAAGTAGATATAATCCTGGTGCGGACAGAGATTGCGCTCCCGGACGAGTTCGGGTACGGGGATTTCCTCGTCGATCTCTCCGCAGAGGGCCATGTAGCGGTTCCACTCGACCTGCGAGGCGTCATAGGGCGGGGTTGCGGTGAGGGCGACGATGAACAGGTCCTCCAGCCCCTCCTTCACCTGCATCAGGCAATCCCACCAGGCTTTGCGCAGGTGGTGCGCCTCGTCAAAAACGAGGGTTTGTACCCCGGACTGCCGCAGGGCCTGTACAATCGCTTCCGGCCCCTCGCGTCCCATCGCCGCGTGCAGGCTCTGGTAGGTAATCACGGTCATTTTCCCCGGCTCTTTCAGGTCGGTGGAAATCCAATCGGGAGGCTTGTCCTGCTGGAGGAACAAGTCCGTAAAGCGGCGGATCCACTGGTCGCGTATACCCAGGCTGGGCGCGAACACGAGCGCGGGGCGATCGATCCGGCGCAGGGTTTCCAGCCCGAGCACGGTCTTCCCTGATCCCGGGGCCGCGACCACGTGAAAATGGCGGTCCTCCATGTGGCGATCCAGCTCAGCCAGGATGCGCGCCTGATACGGGCGCCAAGGGTACATAAAGGAGATATCCTCACCGAAAGTCGCCATGCTTTGCGGAGTAAACCACAGGCACTGCATGGGATCAATGGTTGACTCGAAAGGGCTTTTCCGGTTGGATGCACCCTCTTAAAAACAAAACTCGAGAATCCCTATGTCAGACCCCGACCACAAAGCCTATTGGAAGGAGAACCTCAGACTCCTCGTCATCTGCTTGACCATCTGGTTCATCTGTTCCTTTGGTTTCGGTATCCTCCTCGTCGAACCACTCAACAAGCTGAGCTTCCTCGGCTACCCACTGGGCTTCTGGTTTGCCCAGCAGGGTTCGATCGTTGTTTTTCTCGTCCTTATTTTCGTCTACGCGGTCCAGATGAACAAGCTCGACCGCAAATACAAGGTGCAGGAAGACTAATCCATGGACCAGCAGACCTTAACCTTCATCTTCGTCGGCTTCACTTTTGCCGTTTACATCGGGATCGCCATCTGGTCCCGGGCCTCCAGTACCAAGGAATTCTATGTAGCGGGAGGCGGCATCCACCCGGTGGCCAACGGAATGGCCACCGCCGCGGACTGGATGTCGGCGGCGTCCTTTATTTCCATGGCGGGCCTCATCGCCTTCAACGGCTACGGCGGGTCGGTCTTCCTCATGGGTTGGACCGGCGGATACGTGTTGCTCGCATTGCTTCTCGCGCCGTATCTGCGCAAATTCGGCAAGTTCACCGTGCCCGAGTTCATCGGCGAACGCTACTATTCCAAGGGCGCCCGTATCGTGGCCGTCGTCTGCCTGATCATGGCCTCGGTCACCTACGTCATCGGCCAGATGAAAGGCGTCGGCGTGGCCTTCTCGCGTTTCCTCGAGATCCCCTACGAGTACGGCCTCTTCGCGGGCATGGCGATCGTCTTTATCTACGCGGTACTGGGCGGGATGAAGGGCATCACCTACACCCAGATCGCGCAATACGTGGTGCTGATCTTCGCCTATACGGTCCCGGCCATCTTCATCTCCATGCAGCTCACCGGAAACCCCATTCCCCAGCTCGGACTCGGCAGCGACCTGAAGGACGGTGGCCATCTCCTGACCAAGCTGAACCAGGTGGTGGTTGAACTCGGCTTTCTTGAATACACGACCAAGACCATGGGCAGTAAGCTCAACATGTTCATGTATACGCTGACCCTGATGATCGGGACCGCCGGGCTGCCGCACGTGATCATCCGTTTCTTCACCGTGCCCAAGGTGCGCGACGCCCGCATGTCCGCGGGCTGGGCCCTTCTTTTCATTGCGATCCTTTACACCACCGCCCCGGCCGTCGGCGCCATGGCGCGCCTGAACCTCATGCGGACCATCCAGCCCGGAGCGGTTGGATCGGCCGAGGGAAATCTCCCGTACGAGGAACGGCCCGAGTGGTTCAAGAAATGGGAGACGACCGGCCTGCTGCACTATGAGGACAAGAACGCAGACGGACGCATCCAGTATTACAACGACGACCAGGATAAAGCCTTCGCCGCCAAGGCGGCGGGTTTTGGCTGGAAAGGGAACGAGCTCGGCCATATCCCCTTCGGCAAGGGCCCCGATAAGAAGAAAAGCGGTCCCGACCGGGATATCATGGTCCTGGCAAACCCCGAGATCGCCGGCCTGCCGGACTGGGTTGTCGCCCTCGTGGTCGCGGGCGGATTGGCCGCCGCCCTCTCCACCGCCGCGGGCCTGCTCCTGGCCATCGCATCCTCGATCTCACACGATCTCGGTCGCGGGATCTTTGCCCCGAACATGACGGATAAACAGGAGCTCCTGATGAGCCGGATCGCCATGGCGGGAGCCATCGGGGTGGCGGGTTATCTCGGCCTCCACCCCCCGGGCTTTGCCGCGGGCACCGTGGCCATCGCCTTCGGCTTGGCCGCCTCGTCTATTTTCCCCGCATTGATGCTGGGCATTTTCTCCAAGCGGATGAACCGGCAAGGCGCCATCGCGGGCATGATCGCGGGCTTGTCCGTGACCATGCTCTACGTGTTTCAGCACAAGGGCATCCTGTTTATCCCCGGGACCGCCTTCCTCGGGGACATGAAGGAGAACTGGTTCCTCGGCATCTCCCCCAATGCCTTTGGCGCGATCGGCGCCATGGTGAACTTTGCCGTGGCCTTGATCGTCTCCCGCGTGACCCAGCCTCCACCGCAGGAAATCCAGGACCTGGTCGAGCATATCCGCATCCCTGCGGGCTCGGGTGAACCCACGACAGACCACTGATGCCAGGATGAACGGCCAGGCCTGCTGCAGCCCGGGCCAGCCCGAGGGCCTGGGACCACCTCCCGAAGCACTGGACCGACTGGTCCGCGTGAACAGCGGCTCCACCGGGGACATGGTCCAACTTGCCGGCGGGGCCTTCCGCATGGGCACCGATGACCCGGAAGCCTTTCCGGATGACGGGGAAGACCCTATCCGGGAAATCCGGCTGGACCCCTTCTGGATCGACACCACGGCCGTAAGCAATCACCATTTTGACGCCTTTGTCCGGGCGACGCATTACAAGACGGAGGCGGAGCAATTCGGCTGGTCTTTCGTGTTCTACAACCAGTTACCGGAGAAACAGCGCGGCCAGCTCGTGCGGGATACCGTGATGGACCTCGAGTGGTGGTGCCGGGTCGACCGGGCGGACTGGCGGCACCCGGAAGGTCCCGGGTCAAGCATCCGGAAGCGCGGAGATTTTCCCGTACTGCACGTAAGCTGGAAAGATGCCGCGGCCTACGCCACCTGGGCGGGCAAGCGCCTCCCCACCGAGGCCGAATACGAATACGCCGCCCGGGGTGGACTGGAACAAAAACGCTACCCCTGGGGCGACGACCTCACCCCCTTCGGCAAGCATCGATGCAACATCTGGCAGGGCAATTTCCCCTACACGGACGACGGGGAGGACGGCTACACGGGCCCTGCCCCGGTACAGGCCTTCCCGCCCAATGGATTTGGCCTGCACGGCATCACCGGCAATACCTGGGAGTGGTGCCTCGACTGGTGGAGCCCGACCTTCCACGTGGAGGGTCCGCGCGAGAACCCCTACGGCCCCGAAAGGGGGGAACGCAAGGTCATCCGCGGCGGATCCTTCCTCTGCCACGACTCCTACTGCAATCGCTACCGGGTTGCCGCCCGCACCTCCAACACCCCGGACAGTGCCACCGGCAACATCGGCTTTCGCTGTGTCCGCGATCCCTGAGGTCGCCGCCAAGATTCTTCTTCATAGATGCCAACCGGCATGCTATCCTCCCGTAGAGGAGTCCACCCCATGGCTTATACCGAAACCACGCACACGTCGTATTTTTCCCGGATCAAGAATGCCTTCGCAGGCATCTTCATCGGGCTCATCCTGTTCATCGCCGCCTTCCCCCTGCTCTGGTGGAATGAAGGCAACTCCCTGAAAACCATCAAGATGCTGCAGGAGGTCGCGGGAAATCTCGTGAACGTCGGCAGCGACGCGGTCGAAGCCGGAAACGACGGCAAGTTGATCCACGTCTCCGGCCCCACCCACACCGCCGACCAGGTCGTCGACACGCCCTTCGGGATTTCAGAAAACGCGATACGCCTTCGCCGCACGGCCGAGATCTACCAATACGAGGAAGAAAAACGTAGCTCGGAAAAGAAGAAGGTGGGCGGCGGCACCACCACGGAAACCACCTACTCCTACCGGGCCGGCTGGCACGATGGGCCGATCGACTCGTCGAGCTTCAAGGATCCCACCTACAAGAACAAGAACGGCAAGCGCGAGATGCCCTATAAAAGCCAGACTTTCAATGCGCATAAAGTGGGCCTCGGCGCCTACCAGCTCAACGACCAATTGATCGGCCAGATCAACAACTGGGAAAGCTACAGCGCCAAGCCGGAGGCCCTGCCCGGCGACCTGGCCGGGAAGCCACACCAGGGCGGCTACTATTTCGGCGAAAACCCCGCCAAGCCCGCGATCGGGGACGTGAAGGTCTTGTTCCGGATCGTCAAGCCTTCCCAGGCCTCGGTCATCGCGCAACAACTGGGCGACTCGTTCCAGGCCTACACCAGCAAGGTCGGCAAGACCTTCGAGAAACTCACGGTCGGCCTGGTCGGTGCCGGGGACATGATCGCGGAAGAACAGCGCAAGAACAAGTTCCTCACCTGGGCGATTCGGCTCGGTGGCTTCTTCCTCATGTTCCTCGGCATGTGCCTGGTATTCAAGCCCCTCTCCGTGCTGGCCGATGTCATCCCGCCCATCGGCTCATTGATCGGGATGGGCACGGGCTTCGTGGCGGGGATCCTCGCCTTCATGTTCAGCACCCTCACGATCGGCGTGGCCTGGGTACGCTTCCGGCCCCTGATCGGGATTCCCCTGCTGGTGCTTTCGATCGGCTCGATTGTCTTGCTCAGCAGGAAAAATAAAAAGACGGCCCTTCCGGCGAGCGCCGGGAACGCGCCGGCACCCCCGGCAGATCCCCCGCCACCACCACCACCACCACCCGCGGGATAGCGAAGCCACTGCGATCGCCACCGGGCAAAGCGGCCCCGGCGAAACGAGCCTAGATCAACTGCTCACCCGGGGGATCCTGGATCACCGTGTCCTCCGGCGACTCGCTCACATCCGGGTAATCCAGGGTGTAATGCAGCCCCCGGCTCTCCTCACGCTTTTGCGCGGAGCGAATAATCAACTCCGCCACGGCTGAAATATTGCGCAGTTCCAGGGTATCCGGGGTGACCAGGTACTCGAGATAGTACTCACGAATCTCGTTGCGCAGGTTCCGCACCCGTCGACGCGCACGCTCAAGACGTTTGTTGGTTCGCACAATGCCAACGTAATCCCACATGCACGTACGCACCTCATTCCAGTTGTGCTCCACCACCACCGCCTCATCACTGGGCACCGCGTCCCCGTATTCCCAGTCCGGGATACGCTCGACCTGGATCCGGGGCTCATCCAGGCGTCTGCTGATATTCTCCGCCACGAACTGGGCGCAGACCAATCCTTCGAGAAGGGAATTGCTGGCCAGGCGATTGGCCCCGTGCAGGCCGGTATTGGTGACTTCCCCGATCGCGTAAAGCCCCGGGAGCTCCGTTGATCCATCCACCTTCGCCGCGACGCCACCGCAGATGTAATGGGCCGCGGGTACCACCGGAATAAAATCCTTGGCCATGTCGATGCCGTACTGGAGGCAGGTCACGTAGATATTCGGGAAACGACTGGTGAGAAAATCCTTCGACTTATGCGTGATGTCGAGATAGGCACAGGTGTCCCCCCTCGTTTTCATCTCATGGTCGATTGCCCGCGCCACGATATCACGGGGTGCGAGTGAACCGCGGACATCGTGTTTCTCGACAAAGGGTTGCCCCTCGCTGTTCAACAGGATCGCGCCTTCTCCGCGCACGGCTTCGCTGATCAGGAAGGACTTCGCCTCGGGATGAAACAAACAAGTCGGATGAAACTGCACATGTTCCATGTTCCGGATAGGCAGGCCCGCCCGCCAGGCCATTGCAATCCCGTCCCCCGTCGCCACGTCCGGGTTGCTGGTATACAGGTAGGTTTTCCCCGCTCCGCCGGTAGCCAATACCGTATGGGGAGAGTGAACAGCAATGATTTCCCCGGTCAGGGCGTCCAGGAAATAAGCTCCCAGGCACTCGTTGTCACCGGGCATCTCCAGCCAACCCGTGGTCACGAGGTCGATCGCCATATGGTGCTCGAGGATCGTGACCCGGGGATTATCCTCAATCGGCGGGAGGATCGCCTTGATCACTTCGTGCCCGGTAATATCGCCCGCATGCAGAATTCGCCTTTCGCTGTGTCCGCCTTCGCGAGCCAGGTCATAGTGCCCTTCGCTTGTCCGGGCGAACTGAACCCCGAGTCCAACAATCGCGTCGATGCCCTGACGGCCTCCTTCCAGGATACGCTGCACCGCCTCCTTTTTGCACAGGCCCGCACCCGCATCCAGGGTATCCGCCACGTGCAACTTGATGCTGTCGGCTTCATCCATCACGCAGGAGATGCCACCCTGTGCCCAGCTGGAGTTACTGGTAAAGGCTTCACGCTTGGTCACGACAAGAACCTCCCCAAAAGCGCTCAGGTGATGGGCAGCCATCAAGCCGGAAATACCGCTGCCAATAATTAAGAATTCTGTTTCAATGGTTTTCATGGGGGGGCTTACAAAACGATAGGTATTGAAAATGGTTAGGTACAGATGTATATAGTGAAAATATTCACGCATCATCCAAGCACCTGGTCCATTCGTGTACGCCATCATCATACAACCTGGGGACCCAAAGGCCCCGCTAAAAGCCCGGTCAAATTTTATCGGCGGGCCCATTAGTCTATCGCCTTCAACCGACCTGATGGCCCTGGACACGCATATACGCGACCGCAGTCGACACGGCAGTAAATATATCGACACCCGCGTGCTGGACAATGGTTACGAGGGCCTGGTCGACGAAATCAACCAGGTGCCCGAGCCACGGGTCGTCGTCGTTGAGGCCAAGACCCGGGGACTCGGGCAGACCACGGCAATGGTAGAACAGGTCAAGCATGCCTTCCCGGAGATTCCCGTGGGTATCTTCGGACAGCACCCTACCGACTTTCCTGCCGAAGCGCTGGGACTCCCAGGCGTCGACTTTGCCCTGAGTGGCGATCCCGAACCCATCCTGAAACAATATCTCGACCTGGTCGATCTGCCCCAGCGCCTGGAGAAAATTGCCGGTCTTCAGTTGCCCGGTGGCGAGCTGAAGCCCGCCACCTTCAGCCAGAACATTGCGGCCGAGGTTGCGCTTCCGAACCTGACCTATCCCTACTGGGCACCCTATCTCCGGGATGATGACAATTCCACCTGTACCGCTGAACTGCGACTAAGCCGGGGAAACTCCGGTTTCCCTCCAGACCGCGCCTTCCCGGGTCACGGCCAGGCCCTCCGCCTCTTTGATCTGAAATCCCTGGCGAACCTCATGGATCGATGCGCTGGAACGAACATCCCGCATGTATCCATCATCGACCCCCCCGGAATCTGGACCCTGCAACGCCTGGTCAACTGGTGCGATGCCCTTAAAAAATCGCGCAACACCAAGTCGTGGGGCCTTCAATTTATGCCCACCCTGCTGCGGGAGGGAGAAATCCAGTTACTGGTCGATTCCTGGTGTAAAAAAATCGATTTTATTTTCCCCAGCTGTGACCCGGAACGCCTCAGGACGTACGGATGCATCGTCGAACCGAAGGCCCTCAAGCAGGTTCTTCACGCGCTGAAAACCAGTGGCATTTCCGTCACCCTCCGTTTCTGGATCGGCGGTCCCGAAGAAACCCCGGGCGAAGTTAAGCGCGTCGCGAGCCTCATCAGGCAAATCGGCCACCTGGATTACCTGCTACAACCGTACCCCTACCACCTCGGCAGCCAGGTTTATGCGGAATATGGGGCCGAACAGGCGGGGCCGGACCTGCAAGCCTTTATCGACTGGGCCCGCGACCCCAACCATATGGACCAACCGAGCCCGATATGGGGCCTTGAAGCCGGAGGAAGGAAGATCCAGCACACCGCCCGGGCAATCCTGCGAAAGATAAACCGTAACCCTGTCCGCATGGTCCGGATATATGTCGATCGCGTAATCAACACCCGGTGGATCGACAAGATTGAGCGGAAAGCTATCGGCGTGGACGCCCTGCTTGCGGAAGAACACGAAGAGTTTACCATGGGGCGTGACCATAAGAAATAACCCCGGCGTACGGGTGCTCGCAGCAACTTGAAGCCCGGCCGGATTGTACGCTGCGAGCGAAAGCAGAACAAGCGGCTGGAGGGGGTTGGGTTGTTGACACCAACCGCTCCTGCGCGTGCCGCTACTCCGACCAGTGCGCCCGGTAATACCGCCGCATCTCCCCGGCACCATCCATCACCTCGATCACATTTGTTGCCCCACCGGTCACCTGCTGGAGCAACTGCCAACTCGGCGGGGCCAGGGAATCGGTGTACTCGATGATGAACGTCTCCCCGGGCAGGGTTGGAATGCTCAACCAGGCCTCACTCGGCGAAACGGACAGGGCAATCGGAATCGCCGAGGGACAATACGAGCCGGCAAGGCCCGGCGTGCCACCACCCGGCGAGGCTTTCCAATGCAACGCATCGTTCCCATAGCCCAGCAAGGGTTCTCGCTCCAGGGAAGATCCGCTCCCATCCGCGGAAAGCGGCCAGGGGTCTGTCGGAAGGTACGTCACATGATCCACGCGAATCTGCGGCACGAAGCCATCCAGCTCGGGCTGGCCCGGCCGACGTACCTTCAGCGTTTCACCCGCATTATCCAGGTTCCCATTCCACGGCCCGAAGACCAGCTGTTGTACCGGGAGTCCGTATAGCGAGCGAAAAGCAGGGGCGTTGGTTCCACAGACGACCAGGGAGCCACAGGCCGGCAACTCCACCCCTTCGGGAAAGACAAAATCCACCGCCCCGGACAGCGCCCAGGTATTGCTCGGGAAGAGCGGGTCATAGAGCGGTATCGCCTCTGCCGTGATGTTCACCAGTTCGATATACTCCACGCCGACACCGGCCGGATGGTACATGATCTCCGAGACGACCAGGGGGCCCATGCGGGGCAGCGCGTTGGCACCATCGCGGGTCGTCGCCCGTAACTCGGTAAAGTCTGTGCCCCCATCGGAACGCGTATAGCGACCGAAAGAAAACTCCCGGTCTGCGGCAGGAAAATCCACCGTGTCGACGAAGCTCAGGACCTTCGTCCCCATGGCGATACTGAGCACGGCATCCGAACCCAGCTCACTGAACCCGAAACCCAATTCCGCCGCGGCAAAGCTCGTGCGCTCACCCGGTTGCAGGGGAGGCCGGGCGGGAATCTCAAATCGGAGCGGTGCATTGATCTGGTCGCTGATAAACCAGCCGGAGATGTCGACAACCCCCGCACTCACGTTCATCAGTTCAATCCAGTCCGTATCCATGTCGGTGTGCGAAAGGACCTCGTTAATCACCACCTGCTTGCTGCAGTCCGACAG
>JAPYUI010000011.1:3848-7682 GCA_029936175.1 Kiritimatiellia bacterium | reverse complement strand
TGTCGGTGTGCGAAAGGACCTCGTTAATCACCACCTGCTTGCTGCAGTCCGACAGCCGCCCGGGCGATCCATGGTACAGGCAGCTGGAGCGCCAGCTCGACGCATCACCCGCCGCAGCCGCCAGGGCCAGGTCACGCAGTTCCAGCGAACTCCCATCGCCGTTAGCCCGCTCGGGCCAGAAACCGCTGTTGTCATAGCGGATCGACGCGATCTCCACCCGGTTGGAACCGAGCAAAACGACCCGCTCGCCGGCATTGTCCAGGGCGCCCGACCATTCCCCGGCCACCTGGATGCCCGCAAAATACCAGGCCGAGGTCGGGTCGGCATAGCGATTGCTGAACGCCGACCCGTTCTCCACCACGACAGCCACGTCCCCGGGCTCCAGGCCGAAATAGGCGGGGAAGGTGAATGTCACCGCGTTGGACAGGCTGACACCTCCGAGGTCGACACGATTCGTTCCAAGGTTCGCGACCTCGATAAACTCGTACTCGTCGTCGCCGTCGGGATTGTAGTGAATCTCGGTGACGGCCACATTCGCGGAAGACGCAGGGATGCGGTCGGCGATCAGGAAGGTCGCCTCATCGATCGCCGACCAGACCCCGGCTGACAGGGACCGGGTGCGCACCAGGAGGTCCTGACTCAAGGTGATACCGCCCGGGACAAAGATGACGGCCGAGGGCGATACCGCCCCGCCCGGCAGGCGCGGGTCCGAGCCATCGGTGGTATAGTAGATACTTCCGCTAACGCTACTGAGGCCAGGCTGGTATCCCATGCCCACCAGGCCGCCGCGCTGGGCAAAGGCCGGCGGGTCAATGGCGGGATACAGGCCCCGAGCATTCAACTCGTTGAACAGGTTAGTCGCACGAGAAGGAAACATATTGGTGCGAATATTGTCGGCAGCACTGTTCCAGTTTACCGGTGTACGATAACCCCAGCGTGCGCATTCCGCGATCAGGCTGTTCTGTATTTCATCCATGCGCAGGTCCAGGCGTGCCTGGGCAGTCACCGGCGTCAAGGCCCCGTCATTGAACAGGTGCTTATAGATTCGATCGGCGAGGAGGGTCATGAAGTCGGGGTCCGCCTCCCCTTTCAAGGCGCCGAACAACCCTCCCGGACCGGCATTGTTGGAGCGGTTCCCGGGAACGCGCAACAGGCCGTCCGCGTCAGCAACCCAGAACTTCGCACCGCTGCCCGCCTCGGCACTGCTCGCCGCGCGATATTCGGACTCACAATTCCCGTAAAGCCAGATCAGCATGAAATCGATCAGGCTCTGGACATCCAGGTAGTCCTTCACGAACTGGTAGTTGTTGCCGTTATCCCGAATACGATCCCAACTGGGACGGTACAAGGGGTCGGGCGTACCCGGTACAAAGGTGCTGCCGACATTGTCGTTTCCCCGGATGGTAAAGTAGTCCGAAGGCGTACCGCCGAGATGATCGGCCAGGAAATGATCCACCATGCGCTCGCGCAAATGGTATTGTCCCCAGTAGACCCCGTTCAGGTAGAGGTGGACGAAACGCCCGTGTGGATTCAGGCTCCCCATGTCCAGCATGCTGTCGTCCGCATACCGGTTGGACATGTAAAAACCCCGCGCAACCATGTCGTGTGAACCGGCACGCAGGTCAAGCGAATCGAATATGCCATCGTCGGGAAAACCGTGCTCGAAGCCATTGAACAGCGGCGCCTCGAGTTTTGGGGTCCCGTATTCCGAGCGAAAGAGCAGGCGGAAATTAGCCTTGGCAAAAGTGGTATAGGCCCCTCCATAAATTGCGAAACCACAATCGGACTGGAGCGCTTCGCCGCTCACGGGCCACAGGATTTCGACCGACCCACCCTGCTCATTGCGCGAAGGGTCATCCGGGATGCTCACACAAAAACTCGGCAAGTTCGTCATGCCCTCCCGCAGCGGAATCGTGTACTGCACATCCTGGGTGATCCCGGTATTCATCACCCCGGAGGCAATCGTGTCATCGATATAAAGGTAGCTGTGGGTCAGGGTTGGCGGCGACTTGTAATCTGCGCGCCGGACATCGGCCCGGATCACGGAGGTGCCCGAAATCGAGATGGGTGCCGTGTACAGGGTGCCCGGGACATCACCATCCAGGGACACAAAGACCTGGACATTCGTATTCGGGTTGGGATTCCCCAGGCTCACCGAGATGGGATCGGTATAAAAACCGCGCGGATGGCTGATCGAAAGCGCTTCCAGCCACCCGGCATAGCTGTCGGTGAAATTGACCGCACCCGGGCTGGGTTCAAGAAAACGCAGGGTACCCGACAGGTCACGACCGTAGGCGAGATCCTCCATCTGCCCGGGATAGTTGGGGATCTCGTCCATCACGCCCAGGCCATCCGGCGTGCTCAGGCGAATCGATTCGCCATCGCCGTCAAGCTTCCACGGGGTGTGGTAGCCGGCAACCGGGTCAAGCGGGTCATCGCGTCCGGACGCATAGACGATCAGGGTGCCGAAAGCCGGGATACTCGCCGGGGGGAAAACCCATTTCAGGGGCTGGGCAAGCTGGTCGCTCAGGCCGTAGCCCGTGAGATCCACTTCGAAGTCGTTTGGATTGTACAGCTCGATCCAGTCGCTGGGATCACCGTACCCGTCTTTCAACGAGAGCCGGTTCACCGCCACAAACTCATTGATCCGTACCGGGAGGTTCAATCCATTGACCTTTACCAGCACCGAGGTCGTGTTCAGGCCGCAGCCATTCGTGGCCACCATCAGGTATTCCGTACTCACCAGCGGGTTGACCGTCACGACGCCCAGGCCGTTGGTATCCGTCTGTGCATCGATGTTGCCCACATCCGGAAAGATCCACACCTCATCAATGCGCTCGATCGCCCAGGCCAGGTCAACCGCTTGACCGGGGCTGACATCCGTCGCGTTGGCGGAGAAGTCAAGAAAGCCCACCTGCTCGGGCGGACGCCCGTAAACCTCGACTTCGGCAAAGCCGATTTGCCAGCGCGGATTGGTGCGCACCTTATTCTCCAGGCCGATACGGACATAGCGTGCACAGACCGGCTCGGGCAGGATCATGTCGTATTGCCCGAGCATGCCAACGGGCATCGGCATACTGAAGACAGAATCATGGCGGGTATCGAAAAGCCGCAGGGTCGCGTAGCCCACCTTGTCACTGCAGCAGGCCGCGGCAAAGGCCCGCACGTGTTCGACCGCAACCAACTGGCCCAGGTCAACTTCCCAGTAGCCATCCACCGTAGCGATGGTCGTCTGGGTAGCCGTGATATAATCCCCGTCATTTGCAAGGGCGGCGGGCGGAAGGCTATCCTGCAAACGCACCATGTGCGATGGCTGGTTCAGCGCCCAGTTGGGTCCGGCCGGGGGGGGTGGCGGAATGAACTCTTCGTAAAGGCGCAGCTCGGCAATGGTGACAATGTACCGGTTGTCGTCATTCTTGTCGCCGTTTTCCAGGCCGATCCAGACACGCTTCACTTCCAGCAAACTCGGAAAGATCACCTGAAAGGATGCCCCCAGCCCCGGGTTGGTCATGACGGTCTCGTGCACGACCTGGTCGCTCCCGTCGAAGACCCGCAAGGTCAAGCCACCCAGGCGGGCCGCACAGCAATTTGCCCGATTCACCACTTCCACCCGCTCAATCATGAAGGCCTGGTCCAGGACCACCTGCCACCAACTGTCCACAGCATCCGCCGTGTGGGTGAAATTTCCCGTATTTCCGTCCAGGCCGAAAGAAGCGGGGAATGAATTCTGGGCGTTCCAATTGCTCGATTGCGTCGCGGTGCCGTGCGTTTGCATGTCGATCTGGCCAGCGACCGGCAAAGCGAGCAGGCACACGAGAAAATACGCCCTGTTTA
>JAPYUI010000011.1:2024-3748 GCA_029936175.1 Kiritimatiellia bacterium | reverse complement strand
GGCGATCAGGGCCCCTGCCAGCGATCCCGACACCTGCCGGCCGACATAGACCGTGACCGTGTCCACCGCCTCCTCGACATCCTCCAGGCGCTTGGCTACCGGCACCCCAGCCAATGAATCCAGGGCCGGATGGACCGGAATCACCCGGTGGCCTTCCTCCCTCAACCGGTGAAAGGCTTGATGGGCATACCGCTCCGGCTTGGGACTGGCACCGAGTACCACGACGGTTTCGACAGGACGCTCCATACACGCAAACTTGGCCCCAATCACTCGCCTGTCAAGCAAGGGGAGCCTGTACCACAATTTTCGCACCATTCAGGGTTCCCCTTTAGGGGTTTCTTCCGCTAGGCTCACTCCATGAGTAAGAAGGAGTTCTGTCACCTCCATTTTCACACCAGCTACAGCCTCCTCGACGGCGCGGTGAAGATCAAGGAGGCCATGGAGGCCGCAGGGAAGATGAACATGAAGGCCCTCGCGATCACCGATCACGGGGTCCTGCACGGGGCCATTGAATTCTACAAGAACGCCAAGGCCAACGGCATCAACCCGATCATCGGCTGTGAACTCTATCTCACGCAGAATATGCATGAGCGAAAATTGCTCGCCGACGGGTCCCAGAGCAATCACCAGGTGACCCTCGCCACGAACGAAGTGGGCTACCACAACCTCCTGCGCCTCAGTTCAGCTGCGCACCTGCAGGGCTTCTACTACAAGCCGCGGGTAGACCTGGAAATGCTCAACGAGCACAGCGAGGGCCTCATCGGCACGTCATCCTGTCTCAAGGGCCAGATTCCCGAGTGCATCGTCCGCGGCGAAACCAAGGAAGCCATGGAGCTCGCAGGCCGCTATGAAGATATCTTCGGCAAGGGCAATTTTTACCTGGAACTCCAGGACCACGGCATCGAGGAACAGAAAATAGCAAACCGCGGGCTGATCGAGCTGGCCAGGAAAACCGGTCTGCCCCTTATCGCCTCAAACGACGTTCACTACCTGAAGCACGAGCACTGGGAAGCGCACGAGATCATGCTCTGTCTCCAGACCGCAACCACCATCACCGATCCCGGTCGCCTGCGGTACAACTCCGACCAGTTCTACATGAAAAGCGCAGATGAAATGTGGAAACTCTTCGGGGACTATCCAGAAGCCCTCTCCAACACCCTGGAAATTGCCGAACGCTGCAACCTCGAACTGAAGCTCGGGAACGATGCCCCGCTTCATTTCCCGGTCTATATCCTTCCCGAGGAATTCAAGACCGACATGGATTTCCTGACCCACCTCAGTGCCGAGGCCGCCACGCGCCTTTACGATGCCGACCTACTCAAGGGCACGACGGAAAAGGAGCAGGCTCTCCAGGCCCGTTTCAAGCACGAGCTCACGATTATCGAGCGCACCGGCTTTATCAATTACTTCCTCGTGGTCTGGGATTTTGTTCATTACGCGAAGCGCCAGGGCATTCCCGTCGGTCCCGGTCGCGGTTCTGGTGCGGGAAGCCTCGTCGCCTACCTGCTCGGCATTACCGCGATCGACCCGCTCCGCTACGGCCTGATCTTCGAGCGCTTCCTTAATCCTGACCGGATCTCCCCCCCTGACTTCGATATCGATTTTTGCCAGGCCCGTCGCGGCGAGGTAATCGAGTACGTGATCAACAAGTACGGCAAGGAAAATTGTGCCCAGATCATCACCTTCGGAACGATGGGCGCAAAAACCGTTATCCGCGACCTTGG
>JAPYUI010000011.1:0-1924 GCA_029936175.1 Kiritimatiellia bacterium | reverse complement strand
TTCGAGGACCTCATCGCCATGATCGCCCTCTATCGTCCGGGCCCGATGGACATGATTCCGGATTTCATCAAGCGCCGCCATAATCCAGAGAAGATCAAGTACGATCACCCCCTGCTCGAAGCCGTATTAAAGGAAACCTACGGCGTGTTCATCTACCAGGAACAAGTCCAGCTCGCGGCCAACGTCCTGGCAGGTTTCAGCCTCGCCCAGGGCGACTTGCTCCGCCGGGCCATGGGAAAAAAGGACCCCCAGATCATGGAGGAACAACGACTCTCCTTCGTCAGGGGGTGCCTGGAGGTCAACGACATCCAGGAAAAGCTCGCGGGGAAGATCTTTGACACGATCCAAAAATTTGCCGCCTATGGCTTCAACAAGTCACACAGTGCCGCGTACTCGGTGATCTCCTGGCAGACCGCCTATTTCAAGGCCCACCACCCGACTGAATTCATGGCCGCCCTGCTGTCCAGCGAGATGAACAACACGGATAAGTTACCGGGCATTATTGCCGCGTGCAAGGAGATGAACTACGAGGTCCGGCCGCCGAACGTTCAAGGATCGGGTCCGCGTTTTCGCCCGGAAGATGAAAATATTCGTTTTGGCATGGGGGGCATCAAGAACGTCGGTCTCGGGGCGGTCGAGGCACTCGTTCGCGAACGGGAAGCCCATGGAACCTACGCGAGCCTCATGGATTTCTGTATGCGGGTCGACAGCAAGGTGTGCAACAAGAAGGTCCTGGAGAGCCTGATCCAATGCGGGACCTTCGACTGGACCGGGCTGCATCGCAGCCGGATGTTTGCAGGGGTCGAGTTTGCCATGAACCGCGCGGCCTCGACGCTCGCCGACAAGCAGTCCGGCCAGGGCTCGCTCTTTGACATACTTAACGAGGGAGACGAAGCCACCAATGACGAGGATCTACCCGATGTCGAACCCTGGCCGATTGATGAGCTGCTGAAATATGAAAAAGAACTTCTCGGCTTCTACATATCCGGCCATCCCCTGGACCGCTTCGCATGGGAAAGCGCCACCTTCTCGACCGCCGAGCTCGGCGAACTGGGTAAACTGGAGCATCGCAGCCCGGTACGCGTAACCGGGTTGATTACCGATTTTCGCAAGTTGTTCACCCGGAGAAACCAGGAGGCGATGGCCGCCTTCCGGCTAGAGGGGAAGGAAAGCTCGATCGATGCGGTCATCTTCCCGGACGCCTTCAGGGTCTTCGGGACGGGACTCCACGAAAACCAGCCCGTGATCGTCGGGGCCGAAGTCAACCTGGACGAGGAGCCCAAGTTGATGATTAACGAGATATACCCCTTGCAGGATGCAGGGAAAATCTATGCCGAACGCCTGAGCGTAGCCCTGGACCAGGAGGAGATCACAGACGAACGCCTGGCGGGCCTGAAAGCCGCATGCAGTGCCCACAAGGGCAGTGTCGAGTTCATTATCGACCTCCTGTACCCCACCGGGGATGCCATTTCCGTGAAACCGGAATCGCACTTCAACGTCTATCCCTGCCAGGCCTTGATGGATGCTCTCGCGGAGCAGGTCGGCCCCGAGCGGGTGAAGGTCCGGCAGATCAAGCGGGTCTTTAACAAGCCACTCGAGGTGCGGAATTTCCGCAGGGCCGGGTAGCTTCGAGACGGGTATGCGGGGACGGTGGTACGAGAACTGGAGCTTTCCCTCGGGCCTGATATACGGTTTTGAGGCCTGCAGGCAATGATGACGCATGTGCCACACCTATGAACGCCCCGGGGAATAGCACCACCGTCCGCCGCCACCTGCTCGGTTGGGATGCGCCGGTCACCGACCGGGTGCGTAGCTTTCTCATCCCGGAAGGCCATGCCGGCCCGCTCAGGCTCGACGAGACCCTCGTCATCGTTCCCACCCGCCAGGCCGGGCGCCGCTTACGGGAACACATGGCCCGCTGGTG
>JAPYUI010000382.1 GCA_029936175.1 Kiritimatiellia bacterium | reverse complement strand
GTTCCTGCACGTCCTGCTCAACCACACCGGCGAATACAAGACCTGTGACGCGGCCACCAACCTGGCACTGGACGCGGTCATCAACCACATCATCCACCGCAGCTGCGGGCACAACTACAGCAAATTTTTCAGCAGGTATTACCAGGACGCGGAGGGCTGGATGAGCCTCCTCGCGCCGGACAGCATGAATGTCAGCCCTTTTGAAAGGAGGACCAAGGCCCAGGAGCTCATCGAGGAGATGCGCCAAGGGCTCGGGCATGGCACGGTCCTGGCCGATGACATCCTCGACCTGGCCCGTGACGCGCAGTCAGGCGGCTCGTTCCCGGGACAGTTACCCGTCTTCATCGGCAACCACGACCCCAAGGCCCGGACAGGTAAGGCACAAAGGAAAGTGTCCGGGGCCATTGAGGAGCTCCTGGACTCCACTTTCCGCGAACTCAACGGCAGCGACATGTTCCGCGACCCGGTCAGCCGCGGCTGCAGTGCCAAGCCGAGGAACGACCGGTGGAGCGAGTTGCAGGAGAAGCGCGTTGACTGGGAGCGCGCGGTCCTGCGCCTGCTGCGTCGGATCGTGACCCCGGACCCGAGGTCGCGCCGGATGGAAATGGAGCACCGCCCGGCGCTGCTGCCGGTCCTCAACGGCGCGGACCGGCGCGGTTTCATGCGATCGCTGTGGAGCCCGCTCATCCCCGACATCCGCTGGGAACTGCCGCACCTGCGGCACGGCGCGACGACGGTGGTCTACCTCGACGTGAGCGGCTCAATGAACCAGGAAATGGAATCGCTGGTGAGGCTTTTGAACAGCCTGCGCAAGTGGATCCGGCTACCGCTCTGGGCGTTCAGCGACGAGGTGGTGCCGGCGACCATCGAGGGCGGGGTCCTGAAGACCAGCACGACCGGGGGGACCGCGATGAACTGCGTCCTCAGGCACATCGCCGAGACCCGTCCTGAGAACGCGCTGGTGGTCACCGACGGATACATCGAGAAGTGCGACCAGGCACTGCTCGGGGCGGCCCGTAACACTTCCATTCACGCGCTCATCGCAAGGCACGGGGACCCGGTAAGGCTCGAGGGGGAGGGCATCCCGACCACCCAGCTCGCGGCATACCCGACACAAACTCTTTAACACTTTAGAATCATGATACGACACTCCGAGGCCGTCCTCGCCGGCCACCCTGACAAGTTCTGCGACCAGGTCGCCGACACCATCATCGACGCCGCCTACGCACATGACCCGGGCACCTACGCCCAGGTCGAGGTGTCCACCTGGTCGGATGAGATCTGGCTCAACGGCACCATCGCCTCCGCTGACCCGATCCGCGGGGACTTCAGGGAACTGATCACCGGCCTCGGCAAGCGGATCGGATACTGCCCTGACCGGGACCGTTACGGGGAAGGGGACGGCTGCAACCACATCGACGCCGGACTTTACCGGGTCACCGACGCGGTGTGCCGGGTCGCCGAGGAGCCAGGTCAGTGGACCGGGTTCGTCAACGACCAGTCACTGGTCATCGGCTGGGCCGGCTATGACGAGCGGGTTGGATTCCTGCCACCCGAGCACTTCCTGGCGCATTCCCTGCGCGAGGCACTCGACGCCGCGTTCGGACCGGGCGGCAAACTCGAGAGGCAGGGACCGGACGGCAAGCTGCTGGTCCGGCTCCGCGAGGACACCCACCCCAGGACCTGCCGCCGCAACACCTGGGTCGTCGAGCAGGTCCTGGTCAGCGTCCAGCACCGCCCGGACACGCTCCACCTCGACCTGTGCGAGGCGGTGGCCTTGGTCATCGGCGAGGCTTACCTGAAAATTGCCGAGGCAGATCATCGCTGGCGCGCGGGTTGGGAGGACATTGAGTTGCTGGTGAACCCGAACGGGCCGTTCCTGCGCGGTGGCAGTGACGGCGACAACGGTCAGACCGGGCGCAAGCTGGTCATGGACTACTACGGGC
>JAPYUI010000381.1 GCA_029936175.1 Kiritimatiellia bacterium | reverse complement strand
TTGGAGCGACGGTTCGTTTGAAGAGCGCCCGGCATACGCTGACCCGTCAATTGATGCCCGACCAGGGCTTTATGTCCTGCGACCAGGATATCCTCCATTTTGGCCTCGGCGAGGACGAGGTGGTGGAGGAGTTGCGGATCACCTGGCCGAATCAATACGAGGAGGTCTATACGAATCTCATCGCGAGGCGATCGTATGACATTGAGGAAGGTGCTTTGGAAAAGCGAAAACCCGAAACGATTAAACCTTTATTCACGGCGAGTCCGCTCTTGAAAAGGATGAACCAATCGCATGCCACCGAAATCCGGCACAAGGAAAACCTGTACAACGACTATCAGAATCAGGCCCTCCTCCCCTACAAGCTCTCCCGGCTCGGTCCGGGACTGGCACTCAGCGACGTGAACGGCGATCAACGGGATGACCTCTTCCTCGCGGGCGCGATCGGCATGAGCTCGGAGCTTCAGCTCCAGCAGGAAGATGGTGGGTTCAGCTGGAGTTTCCAGAAAGCATTCAATGCCCACCGGAACGGCGAGGCCCTGGGGGCGCTGTTTTTTGAGGCGGATGGGGATGGTGACCCCGACCTGTATGTGGCCTATGGCGGCTATGAAAACCCCGAGGGCAGCCCCCTTCTCCGCGACCAGCTCTACCTGAACGACGGCACGGGGAAGTTCCTCGCCGCACCCGCGAACAGCCTGCCCGATATCCGGACCAGCAGCAGCGTGGTGATCGCAGCCGATGCCGACCGGGATGGCGATCTCGACCTTTTTATCGGGGGACGGGTGATACCCCACCACTATCCGGGCCACCCCCCCAGCCGGCTCTTGTTCAATGACGGCCGGGGTCGTTTCTCCGATGTCACGGATCGCCAGGCACCGGCCCTGCTCAGCTCGGGCCTGGTCACCGGGGCCTGCTGGTCCGACGTGGACAACGATGGCTGGCTGGACCTCATGGTGTGCCATGAATGGGGCCCGGTGAAATTTTATCACAACCGCATGCAAAGCGGAGAAGGGCTGGTGGATGCCACCGCAGCCATGGGCCTATCCGCGTGGACCGGCTGGTGGAACGGAATCACCCCCACCGATACTGACGGGGACGGGGATATCGATTTCGTGGTGACCAATGTCGGCCTGGGTAGCCCCTACCGGGCATCGCCGAAGCAGCCCACCGTGTTGTTCTACGGCGCATTCAACCCGGGCGAGGGTCATCAACTCGTCGAGGCCACCTTCAAGGAAGGGCGGCTTGTTCCCCTGCGCGGGCGCGCGGCCTTATCGAAGGTCATGCCCGGCATCGCCGAGCGCTTCCCGTCCTTTCGCTCCTTCGCGGAAGCCTCGCTGCTCGACCTCTTCCCACGCGAGCAACTCCGGCGCGCGGAGCGCTTCACCGCCAACACCCTGGCCTCGGGCATCCTCGTGAACGATGCGGGTCGATTCCGTTTTGTCCCCCTGCCCCGGATGGCGCAGATCGCCCCCCTCTTCGGGGCGGTTGCCAGCGACTTTGACGGTGACGGATTCCCGGACCTCGCCCTCGTGGGCAATTTCTACCATGCACAGCGGGAAACCCCGCGCCGCGCGGGTGGCATGGGCTGGTTGCTGAAGGGCAAGGGGGATGGAAACTTTGACGTGCAGTGGCCGGATCGAAGCGGCATCAGCGTCCCGGGAGATGCGCGCTCCCTTGTCATCACCGACCTGAACCGGGACGGGGCCCCTGACCTCGTGGCCGGGCTCAACGACCAGTCCCTCCAGGCCTTTATGAATACCGCGGCCCCCGGCATCCGGCTTGCGCTCGAAGGAAAGCCCGGCAACCCCCGCTGTATCGGTGCCCGGGTGACGATGGTCTTCGGCGAGGCGGGCAAACAGACCCAGGAAGTCTACGCGGGGACGGGGTACCTCTCCCAATCACCCGGCGTTTGCTGGTTTGGCCGGCCCGGTGGGGCCGACCTCACCCGCA
>JAPYUI010000153.1:8307-9905 GCA_029936175.1 Kiritimatiellia bacterium | reverse complement strand
GCGGTCGAGAGTAGCAGGGCCGCGGCAATCCCCAGGCGATTGCGGTGCAGCCATTTTTGGGTAATGTAGCCGGTCGTGTGTCGGCGGGCGCTGACCGGGCGGCCCTTCAGGTAGAACTCAAGGTCCTGTGCGAGCAAGTCGGCAGAGGCGTAACGTTTATTCGCGTCCACGTCGATGGCCTTCAGGATGATCGCCTCCAGGTCGATATTTATCTTGGGATCAATGGATCGCGGCCGGATCGGTGCTTTGGATAATTTGCGGCGGATGATGTCATAAGCCCCCCCTTTGCAGCTGTAGGGGAATTGCCCCCCGGTCATCAACTCGAAGAGCATAATGCCGAGGGCGTAGATATCGGTCCGGCCATCGATATTCTCGACTTCACCCTGCGCCTGTTCGGTCGACATGTACATGGGTGTGCCCACCACCTCACCGGCAATGGAAACATTGTTCTGCGAGTCACCGCCGGTAAAACTCTTTGCCAGGCCGAAGTCGAGAATCTTGGGCTCGCCTTCCGCCTTGGTGACGAGCACGTTTCCCGGCTTCAGGTCCCGGTGGACGATCCCGTTCAGGTGAGCGAAGCACACGGCTTCGCTGAGCTTGATCATCAACGCGAGTATGTCTTTTTCGCTGAGTTCCCTGCTTCGGACGTAGCGGTTCAGTTCGACCCCATCGATGCTTTGCATCGCGTAGTAATAGATGCCCTTGTTGAGGCCCGATTCGTAAATGCTGGCGATGTTCGGGTGTTCAAGGCTGGCGGCGGATTCCACTTCACGCTGGAAGCGGAGCTGGGCTTTCTCGGATCCGATCGAGGCGGGAGGCAGGAGCTTGAGCGCGACCTCCCGGTTGGTCGAGAGCTGGATCGCCCGCCAGACCACGCCCATGGCGCCCTCGCCGAGCTTGTCGAAGATGGTGTAGCCGTCGAGCACGGGGACCTGTCCCAATTGGGGGGATTTTCCATAGGGAACGGTCGGGTCCAGGGCCATGGTCGCGTGCTCAAAGGGGTCTTCAGAAGGATCGCCGAGGGTCTGTTGCTCAGAAACATCCACGGGGGGATTAACCGCGATCGTGGGATCCTCGCTGGCATCGTTGCCGATGGTTCGTTCCTCGGAAGCATCCACGGGAGGGCTAACCACGACCGTGGGATCCTCGCCAGCGCCGTTCTCGATGGTCCGTGCCTGCGAAACGCTGTCCGGCGGGTCGTCCGGGTGCTTTTTAGGGTCGTCGCTCATGCGTCTCGAGGTCGATTACTGCCACGCGGGCAGGCATTACAACTGAAAGGGCTTGGGGCCGCCGAAGTAGAGGGTCTTCTTCGCCCGCGCAGGCAGGCGGCTGTCGGCCGCCACGTTGGCTTCGCCGAAGACCAGGTAGTCGATGAAGTACAAGTCGAGCGAGGACGCGTATTCCGAGATCTGCATCTTCTCGTGCAGGAAGTAGAACTCGCTGAATTGCACGGCCGAAACCTTGAAGTTCGGCAGCTCGTTGACGGGAGCGGAACGGCCCCGGTCGATATCCTGGCCCTCGCGTGTGTTGAGCGCGGGGAGCACCAGGCCGGGAAGCACTTCGACCAGGGGTGTGTCTGCGTGATCCGGCTCTTCGTC
>JAPYUI010000153.1:0-8207 GCA_029936175.1 Kiritimatiellia bacterium | reverse complement strand
ACCCCCAAAGGCGGTGAGCCCCGTTGTTCCGTCCAGGATAAGGTCGTTATCCGCGCGGACAACCAGGGATCCGCCAGCCTGGATGGTAGAGCCCAGGCGTATGTCCCCCGAGGACTGGAGCAGGACATTATCAAAGGCGTCGATGGACGAGCCGGAGGAGGTTATGATTCCGGCACTCTTGACGTTTACCGTGTCGGTATTCCGGATGGTTGCGTCATTCAGCTGCAGGACGCCGGTGCCGTTCAGGTCGCTGTCGGCATCGACCGACAGGGAGCCGGTTGAACCCAGCTCAAAGATCGCGGTGTCAAGGGTGACCCCTGCGTTCGCTATGAGCTGCGCATGGAGGCTGCTTGTGCCGCCTACCGACACGGGCCGGATGCCGGTCCCCGTGGCGAAGGAGATTGTATCGTCGGCCAGGAGGCGGAGGGTATGCCCATCCGACCCGGAGTCGTAGGTGATGATATTATTTACTTGAATCTGCCCCCCGCCGGAAAATGCGGATGCCGTACTGATCGTGAGATCTCCGAAGCCGAGTTGACTGTGGATACTGGTGGTTGAAATGGTGGAGTTGGCACCATTGGGTGTCCACTCGATGGGGCTGTTGCCCGTAAAGCTGCCCCCGGTATCAATCTGGCCGGCGATAATGATGTCGGTTGGGTCGATCAGGACGTGGCCCGGGGCACCGTCCGTGCGGCTGACGTCGGCGACGGCCCCCAGTTCGATGTGTTGAATGCCGGAGAATTCAACCTGTCCGCCGTCCCCGAAAACCGTGCCGCCCCGGGCGGCAATACGCGCGCCCTCCGGCACGCGGGTGTTGCCCTCGCTGAAGACCATGATCGCTCCACCGGCACCCCTTTCACCGGCGTTTGCTGACAGGATGCTATTCTCTGTCAGCACCAGGGTGTCCCGGGCCAGCAGGTCGATCGTTCCGCCGTCGCTCAACCCGCCATCGGCATGGATCACACCCGCCTGGGCAATGCGATGGGCGGCCACCGAGACCGTGCCCCCGGCATCCCCGCCGACATGGATGTCACCGGTGTTGAACACATCGCCTGCCTCGAGTTCTTCGGTTGCCTTCGCCAGGGCATCCGGCAGGGCTTCACCCTCCCCGTCAATGGCAGGTGTTCCTTCCCCGGGGCCTTCCGCTACGACGGAAGTCCCCTCTTCGTTTCCCGGTCCTTCCGCACGTGCAGGAGGAATGATCTCTTCGCCATCGATGACCAGGTGGATTTCACCACCCGCGACCTCGTCGATCTTGACCGATTGCTGACCCGCGGCGAGGGCGACTTTCCGCGCATGAATCGCGCCGTCGTTACGGACGGTTCCGCCGACGAGGTAGGCGAAGTCGGCGGAGATGTTCCCCTGGTTGACGACCCCGCCGCCACTCCCCGAGAAGGTGAGTTGGTCATCCAGGAAATCACGGTCGGAGAGCTGCATGGACGAGGCGACCAGGCCGTGAACATCAACCCGGGCGGAAGGCGTGAAAAGAATGCCGTTGGGATTGACCAGGAAGACGTTTCCATTCGCCTGCATCAGGCCGGCGATCGTGCTCGCGCCTCCCCCGACGACCCGGTTCAGGATGGCGGAGGAGCTGGAAGGCTGTTGAAAGCGAACCGTCTCGTTTCCCGCGATGTTAAATCGTTGGTAATTAACGATCGCCTTGCTGGAATCCTGGATCACCCGGAGTTCGTTGCCGTTTCGCTCAAAGTGGACGGATCCATTGGCGACCTGTTCACCCTGGGGCAAAGCCCACAGGCTCCCCGCAAGGGGAAAGATCGTAATCAGGACGGACGCCAGGCGCCCACGGACATTCATAGTACTGGATAATGGCATAAAACCACCCCCGTGGTGTTGTTAATAGCTGCTTGATGCTAAGGGATTGCCCTGTTTTCCACAAGTCTTATACGCAGGCTCCCGGTATCGCCTAAAGGCGCCTGTTTAAGACCCACTAAACCATGCTTTCTTGTGATATTAGCCCAGAGGGCCTCGTTCACCTCGAATAGTTTGAAATTCGGGCATATTATTCCCTTTCTCCCAGGTATTTGGCCCTATTTTCTCAGCGTTTAACCGTGCCAAGCGATGCACGGGGTGGCCTTGCGCACCATACGGGCGATCGCGGTGAATCCGGGGGATTGTCTCCCGATCGATCGTGGAGAGGGGTTATTCCAGCCAGACCCTGGCACGGTACACGGTGGTATCGGGCTGGGCGGGCGTGGCGTTGGTGTAGACCATGAGCTGGTCGTTGCCCTCGAGGGAGATAAAACCCGGAATCTCCACCCAGCCGCCCCCGGGCCAGTTGCTCATGCATTCCAGGGTATAGAAGCGGCTGAGCCCGGAATAATCCACTCCGCTCGTCTGGCGGCCAAGGAAAGAAACCGTCACGGCGGGTTGATAATTTTCAACCAGCAGGGCCAGCAGGTCCGTTCCGTCCCCGGGATTCGACCCCGTTACGTATTCGGTGAGGGCATTGGCCAAATCCAGGTCGAGGTCGCTACCCGCATCCGCAGCATCCAGGGTATCTAACTGGTACCGCGATTCCCAGGTGTCGGGCAGGCCGTCCGCATCGCTGTCGATCCCCAGGCACGTACCCGGTGAGCCCGCGGGGTCGCCGGTCGTCCAGTTGATCGGGTCGTTGCCGTAGGCTCCCATCTGGATGCGGGCGAGTCCCGGCCCCGTCCCGTCCGCGGCGAGCGGCCAGGGTGCGGCCTCCCCGTATTCCACCCGGTCCATACGGATGCTTGGCACGACGTTGGTGCCGGGCTCCGGCGTTCCCGGCCGAGAGAGCTTGAGGTCCTCCCCGGCGTTATTCAGGCTGCCGCTGAAGGGGCCGAGGACCGGCACGCCGGCCGTGAGTCCGTGCAGGGCCCGAAAGGTCGTGGGGTTGGTCGCACAGACAAACAGGCATTCGTGCGCCTGGATCGTGATGCCGGGAGGGAAGCTGTAATCGACCGCATCCGACAGCTGCCAGGTGTTCGTCGGGAAGGCCGGATCAAACAAGGGGACCGGATCCCCGGACGTGTTGTACAACTTGATGTACTCGGCCATGCCATCCAGCGGGTGGTACATCACCTCACTGAACACGACGGGTCCCACCCGCGGATCACTGTTTGCTGCGCCCGGGGTCGAGCTGCGCATGGCCACGAAATCCACCTTCCCGTCGCTGCGGGGATGCCGCCCGATGGTGGTCTCCTTCTCAGATGCCCCGAAACTTTCCGATTCCAGGTAGCCGCTCAAGGTTCCCCCGGGCAAGGCCGAACAGAGGTATACGTCCTCGCCGAGTTCGCTCAAGCCGAAGGGCTGGGCAGCTGACGCATGTCGAAAGTGATTGCTGGCATCAAATACCTGGTAGGCGCCCGCGGGGAGTATGGTGCTGTCGGGCACCCGGAATTTGCTCAGGCTGGAAAAGCTGTCACTGAGGTACCAGCCACTGATATCGATGTCCTCACCCGAGCGGTTCTCCAGCTCGATCCAGTCGCCCACGGGAGAGGCATCCGTGTGGGTGAGCACCTCGTTGATCACGATGGCACCGGGCAGGGGCAGTTCTCCCGGGTCGGCTTCTCCCGGGGTGCCGTTGTAGGGGTCGCTTGCGCGCCAGCCCGATTTTTCGCTCCACATCGCGGGATCCGCAAGTTCATTTCGAAGGGTCAGGGAAAACCCGCCGCCATCGGTCTGGGGGTACCAGCCATCCTTGTAGGTAAAGCGTTGAATATCGCCAAAGGTGCTATGCACCAGGGCGATCTCCTCCCCGCTGTTATCGAGGCTTCCGGCGACAAAGGGTCCGAGTACCTGGATCACGTTGGTGTTGTATAATGTCGCAAACAGGACCGGATCCTTGGCCACCACCAGGAATTCCCCGGCCGCGAGCTGGCCGGCAGGGAAGTTGAAGGAGATGCCTTCAAACGACAGCGAGCCGAGCTCGACACTGTTCGTGCCGATATTTTTCAGCTCGATGTATTCCGCATCGGGGTGGACGGCGGGATGGTACATGATCTCGGTAACAACCAGCGGCGGCACGTCCGACAGGTAGGTACTTTCCGCCAGCGGGCTCCACTCGGCGCCGTCGAGTACGCGGGCTTTTACATCCCGCGATCGATCCAGGGTGATCGGTCCGCTGTACATCGTGCCTGCGATGGCTCCACCGGGGGCCCGGGGGTCGCTCTCGTCGAGGGTATAATATATGGTACCCGTGGTATTCGAATGGCTGATCGCCACCTGAAAACCCGGCGGAACTTCACCGCCGGGGGTGACGAAGTCCGGCGCGAGGGTATCCGGCCACAGGTTCTGGCCTTGCAACTGGGTAAAGTAGGGGGCCCCTCGATTGGTGAGCCAGTTCTCAATCCCGGCTCCGTTGATCCCTCCACCCTTGATCTCCAGGCGAATGGGGGAGAAGCGGTCCTTGAGATACGTGTACTCGTACCAAAGGCGCACGTCGCTCATCGCGCCTCCGTTGAAGAAATGCTTATAGACCCGGTCGGCGTACAGGAGGCGCCATTCCGGGCTCTGCACCAGTTCCTGGTAGTACTTGGGGATATCGTTGGATTTGTTCAACAGGTCCGTGACGAAGGGATTATAGGACAGCGGGTCTCGTGATCCGCGGCCCAGGCCGCCCTCGGCATCCCAGATGTACCAGCCGTAGCGACCCGTCGAAGAATCTTCGCGGGCGGCGTACCAGTTGTTCTGGGGCCAGTCCCAGGTGCAGCCATAGGTGTTGACAATCAGGTAATCCGCGAAGTTAACCGGATCGATGTACGTGATCATCTGCTCATAATCCGCGAGATTGCTTAAGTCCGTACTCCCAAAATCACGAAAGGCACGGGCCTCGTCCCAGAAGGTCCGGGTGCCGTTGCTCAGGCCCCCATGGTTCATGATGTCCCACTCGAACGGGCTGTTGTACGCATCCTGGAAAAAAGCCTCCACGTAGCGGGCCGCAGGGTTATAGTAGGATTTGTATTCCCCGTTGTAATAGAGGTTGGCGATCACGCCGGGGCTGCCCGGTTGGCCGCAGTTGATAAAGAGCCTGCGCATCAGCTCGTCGGTAATGAACGGGTTGTCGTAATCGTTCTTGCCGCCGCGCAGGCGTATTCCATCAAAGGACGTGATGGGCCAATTAGGCATCAGGGGATACTCAAATCGTCCCGTTCCATAGACCTTGCGGAAGAACATGTTGAACTGGGGTTTGTCCTTGTGCGCATTCCCGTCCCAGCGGTCATCGAGATCTGATTGGTTCAGGATATAACGCGGGCGGGTATAGTTACTCCCGGATATGCGCAGTCCGGCATCCACCTGGATCCACTCATTGCTCGGCCCGTTGATCACCTCGAAGGATACCTGGCGCTCCCAGGGTCGGCCTCGCTGCATGGGTATATTGTAGTCGTCCGGGCCGGTTGCGTTCCACCTCCTGGAGATGTATTGCCCGCCGACGATGGCGGCCACCCCGTGTGGCGCGTACATGACCTGGGGCTCGTGGCCGGTGAGGATGATAGCCGGTTGATTCTGGAGCGCTGCCGCCTGGTCGAGTAGATAGGTCCGGGTGATGGTTTTTGAGGGTATGGCTCCCGCCTTGAATGCACGCGCGCGGAGGGAGGTACTGTTGTTGAGCGTAAGCGGCCCGGCGACCAGGGTGCCATTGGTCGTGTCGGGAATGCTGCCATCCGTGGTGTAGTAGATAGCGGCACTTACATCGTTAACCGTCACGGTCACAACGAGCGGGGAGTCGTAAAAACCGGGATCAGGATTGAGTTGCGGCTTTTTCACGATCTCCGTGAAACTCGGTCCCGAATTGGCCTCGCCCGGGGTGGCCGACGCGAAAAAGCGATAGGCACTGGCCCCGCTATCCCAGCCGTAGGAATAGAAAAGGTGCTGGTCGGGGTAGGTGCCGCCGACCTCGGAGACCAGTTGCCCGGCAGGGTTGAAAAGGGCGATGGGCTCGCCGTCCAGGTCCAGCTTGAAGTTGGTGTGCAGGTACCCGGAAACAGGATTTGCAAGGTCACGCGCGGTACAGAAAACGACGTGATGTTCGCCGGGGTCCAGGGTGATGTCGGGGAAGGTCCACTTATCCGGCCGGTCGGCATTATCACTCAAGGTCCAACCGGACAGGTTAACCGCGGACCCGCTGGTATTGACCAGTTCCACCCAGTCGGGGAAGTCGGTGACCAGGTCTTCCTCCTGGTCTTCGGGTGCAGGCGAGGGCTCACTGGTGCCGATAAAGTAGTTCCAGTCATCCGTGTGCGTGACCAGCACTTCCGGAATCGACCCGCCCAGGCTGAGGTCCGCGATGATGACCAGGTCACTGCTGGAAATGGTGGTGTTGTGCACCTGGATGGCAAGCACGTTTTCGCCCTCGACGAGGTGGCCGGAGGGAATGAAGATCGTCTCCGCCAGGCCGCTCTCATGGCTGCCGGTGGTATTGGCAGCGTGGGGGATGAAATCGCCGGGCAAACCCAGGTTGCTGCTGCGGGCAATTTCAACCCCGTTGAGGTAGGCGATGTACCCGTCATCATAATCCACGGTATATTCGAGGTTTTCCGGCGAGGCCGCGGCTGCCGCCGAAACGATAAAGGACTGGCGGACGTAGAGGGAATTTGAAATCGAGCGGATTTCATCCTGCAGGTCCGTCGCTATGACAAGGTTATTTTCGTAGCCGAGGGGTCCCGGGCCGCTGGGCCAGGCCGTGTCGTTAAAATCAACCCGGCCCCATTCAACCTGGAGGGCCGGTGCGGCAGCATCGAGGAAGGCGCTATCGAAAAAACCGCCCGAGGGCTCGATGAGCCCGACGAAGTATTTCCACGTGTCACCTGCGTTAACCAGGGCCATGTCGGGCGAGGTTATTTTCAGGTTTGCGACCAGGGACAAATCGTTGTCCGTGGCATCCTCGTTATGCACCTGGATGGCGAGAATGTTGTCACCGCTGAGCAAATGCTCGCTTGCCATCCCGAGCATAAAGATTTCCGGGGTGCCCGCCTCGTGCGCATTGTAGGCGACCTGGTCACGATATACGAAGGCACCCGGTGCCCCGAGATTCTTCCGCGCGATTTCCTTTCCGTTGAGGTATGCGACGAATCCGTCATCGTAGTCCACGGAGAGCTCGAGTGGATCGTTACGCCCGGCATTTGCTGCGGAAACGGTAAAGACCTTCCGGATGTAAACCGACGGGGAAATACCCTGCATCGCGGTGTTGAGGAGGGTGCTGTCATCGCCATCCCCAAAGCCGAATCCGCCGGGGCCTTCCGCCCAGGAACCATCGGGGTAAGCGAGTTGATACCAGGTTGGGCCGGTACCGATACGGGCGACGCCATCCTGCCAGTTCAACAGGCGGTCAGAGCGACCCGCGGAAAGCTCGTTGATTCGGACTTGCGCGAAAGCCGGGCTCGCGAAAAGGAGGGCCAGGGCCGCCCGGGTCGTGATCTCATAAAAAATGGACTGCATGGTTAAAACAATACGTCAATTTAGTGCTTTGTTTCAATATATTGCCGGGTTCCGCATGGCGGCAGCCAAGCAGAACGCACCGGCATGCGGTGGCTATTATGCATCAATTATTCCGAAAATCAGCCATATCAACGCATCGTGCAGGACAAATCAACGCGAGAAAATAAGTTGTAACCCCCTACAAACGAAGAGCTTGTACAGGAGAACCCGGTTCACTTGCCATAACCCGGCTTGGGCAGGCCGTCATCGCCGAGGCCATCGACGGTCCAGAGCAGGCCGCGGGTAACCAGCTCGATATAGGTGGGATGGGACATGGTCTCGTTGTGGTGGCCCAGGGTCGTGCCGAAGGTTTTTCCTTTCCCGAAGGTGTTGACCCAGATCACGGGATGATCCTTCTTGGTGTCTGAGCCGTAGGCCTTTGCGAGGGGGGTGCAGTGCTCCCAGACCTTCTCGATCTTATAGAGCTCCGCGTTTGGGGTTTTCCACTTGAGCGGGAAGGCCGCCATCACGGGATGCTCCTGCTTGAGGTTCACGACCTCCACCGGACGATGCTTCTCATGGCTGAAGCTGGACACGCCGAGCATCTTGCGCCACTCGTCGGTCTTCGCGTTGCGGTAGCTATGGGTCGAGCAGTGCAGGGTCACGCAGGCGAGGCCATCCTTGTGGGCCTGCGTGATATTCTCGATGAATTTCACATCCGTGACGCCGCCAAAGCACTCGTTATGTACGATGACGTCGTAGCCCTTGTACCAGTCCGCTTTCTCGTAGATGCTGACACGGTG
>JAPYUI010000380.1 GCA_029936175.1 Kiritimatiellia bacterium | reverse complement strand
CGGGTAACGCTCGACCTGACGGGCTTGCCCCCCACGCCGGAGGAGGCCGATGCCTTCTTGGAGGACAAGGGGGAAGGCGCCTACGAGCGGGTGGTCGATCGCTTGATGGCAACCACCGCCTACGCCGAGCGCCGCGCCCAGGACTGGCTGGATTTGGCCCGTTACGCCGACACCCGGGGCTTTGCCGACGACAAGATGCGCAGGATTTGGCCGTGGCGCGACTGGGTGGTGCGGGCGATTGACCATAACACGCCCTTCGACCGGTTCACCATCGAGCAACTGGCGGGCGACCTATTGCCCGGGGCGACCGACGAACAGCGCTTGGCCACCGCCTTTCACCGCAACGCCCCACAAGCCAAGGGGATGACCTACCCGGTGGAGGAATACCGCATCAAGGGCGTCGTGGATCGCGTGAACACGGTCGGTCGCGTCTGGTTGGGGCTCACCTTGGATTGCGCTGAATGCCATGACCACAAGTTTGATCCCATCACCCAGCGCGACTATTATTCCATCCTTTCGATCTTCAATAACGTCGAGCACAGCGGTTCCGGTTTTGGCCAGGGCGGGCCCACCATGAAGTACCCCCTTCCCCTGCCCAGGCAGGATCCCGCCACGGCCTCCGAGCGCAAGCGACTGGAAGAGGAGCTTGCCCTCGCCCGGAAAGCCCTGCCGAAACCTTCCCCGATCAAGGACGAACACGTGGTTGGCAAATGGGCAGGTCCTGCCGTGGTGGACGATCCGCAAAAGTATTCCCTCACCGGGGATCTCACCATATCCGCAACCATTCGTACCCGGCAAGCCGTGGCCGACCTCGTGTCGAAGTACGATTGGCGCGGCAAGCAGCGCAGTTACGTTTTCGGCATCGGCGGGGAAGCGGACAAGGGCAGTGTGCCCGGGCACCTGTTCTTCTGGGTGTCCTCGCGCGCTGAATCCTTTAACGGCGTCACCGTTTACGGAAGCCAGGCGGTGAACGACGGGAAGGAGCACATGGTCGCGGTTGAGTTCGTCGCCGGGAAGTCCGTTCGCCTGTTTGTCGACGGCATCGAGGACAAGGCGGCGAAGGTAAACGGTACCCCTCCGGCCTTCATCGCCAAGTCCAGTCGGCCCCTGGCCATTGGCGCGGGTTACAACAACAACCCGAAGGCGAATGCCTATCGCTTCGAGGGGGAACTGCGTGACGTGCGGCTCAGCGACCGGGCCGTGGGAGATCAAATTTCCATCGGATCCACGGGCAAGAAGGTGGCGTCCCTGGAGGCGGCACTTCGCGAGTGGGATGGACACAAGGCTTCCCCAACGGTGGTGGACGCCGTGCCCGTGATGCGTGAACGGGCAAAACCCCGTGACACCTTCATCCACGTTCGCGGAAGTTTTCTCGACAAGGGAGCCCAGGTATATCCCGCCGTTCCGGAGTTCTTCGCCGTCCCCAAGAAGGCCCAGCCGGGCAACCGCCTGGACTTTGCCCGTTGGTTGGTTAACGGCAAGAATCCCCTGGTCGCCCGGGTGGTGGTCAATCGCTTTTGGCAAGGCTATTTCGGGCATGGCCTGGTGCGTACGCCGGATGACTTCGGGGCCCAGGGTACCCCCCCGAGCCATCCGCGCCTGCTTGACTGGTTGGCGACCGAATTCGTCGAGAGCGGATGGGACATGAAGCGCATCCACCGCTTGATTGTCACCTCGGCCACCTATCGGCAGTCCGCCCGTGTTCCTCCGGATACCTCTACCCACGACCCGGAAAACCGCTTGCTCGGGCACATGCCGCGCCTTCGCTTGCCGGCCGAACAAATCCGTGACCAGGCTCTCGCGGTGAGCGGGCTGCTGGTGAGGAAAGTCGGAGGGGCTCCCGTGTTCCCCCTCCATCCGGCTAACTATTGGCAACAGCGGGCCCTGCCCGGGAAATGGACCAACAGCGAGGGCAGCGACCGTCACCGGCGGACCATGTATGCCTACTGGCGCCGGATGGCCCTGCACCCCTC
>JAPYUI010000379.1 GCA_029936175.1 Kiritimatiellia bacterium | reverse complement strand
GATGCCCGACGTGGATCTGGCGGTAAACAGCGTGGTGGACCGGATGCCCGACGTGGATCTGGCGGTAAACAGCGCGGCGGACCGGGGGCCCATCGCGGACCCGGGGGCGATCAACGGAGCGGACCCGATGCCCGACGTGGGCCCGGTGGTGATCAACAGGGTGGACCCGGTGCCCGACGTGGGCCTGGAGGGGAACAACGCGGCGGACCCAGTGCCCGACGTGGGCCCGGGGGTGACCGGCGCGGCGAACAGCGCCTCAGGCGTTGAGGGAACGGGATGAGTGGCGTGTAAGATGACGCCACATACATCGCTTCCTGTGGTCGAAGGATAGGGCTTGGTCCCTTCCGATCACCGGAAGCTGTTTGGTGGCGAAGCCTGCCTGTACCGAACGCCCAGGCAAATAACAATTATTCGTACCCGTGGGATACGATTAAGAGTGGGATTAGGAATGGGAACTTGCTAAACCCTCCCCATGGAAAGAATACCCAACATTTTAGCGGAGCGCTACGCCAGTCCGGAGATGCAGCAAATCTGGTCGCCTTCAGGGAAAGTGGTGCTGGAGCGTGAATGCTGGCTGGCGGTCATGATTGCCCAACGCGACCTCGGCCTGGATATCCCGGACGAGGCCATCCAGGCCTATGAGCGGGTAAAGGAACAGGTCGACCTCGACTCGATCCGTGAGCGCGAGGCGACCACCCGGCACGACGTGAAGGCACGCATCGAGGAGTTCTGCGCCCTCGCTGGCCATGAGCACATTCACAAGGGCATGACCAGCCGGGACCTGACGGAGAATGTCGAGCAGCTACAGGTACTTCGTTCGCTGCAGATCGTACAATCCAAGAGTATCGCCGTGCTCATCGCATTCGCGCGTGAAGCTGAGAAATACAAGGACCTGGTCATCACGGCGCGCACCCATAACGTCGCAGCCCAGCCGACAACCCTCGGCAAGCGCCTCGCGATGTGGGGGGAGGAACTGGTACTGGCCGTCCAGCACCTGGAAACACTTGTCGCCCACTACCCGGTTCGCGGACTCAAGGGGCCGGTCGGCACCCAACTGGACCAACTGAGCCTGTTCGAGGGAGATGCCACAAAGGTCGATGAACTGGAAGCCAAGCTGGTGGAGCACCTCGGCTTCCCCGAAGCACTCAGGAATGTCGGCCAGGTTTACCCGCGGAGCATGGACTTTGAGGTCGTCAGTTCCCTGTACCAGGTCGGCAGCGGACCTTCCAACTTTGCCAGGACCTTGCGCCTGATGGCGGGGCATGAGTTGGCCAGCGAAGGATTTGCCAAGGGACAAACCGGCTCGTCGGCGATGCCGCACAAGATGAACAGCCGTAGCTGCGAACGGATCAACGGCTTCCACGTGATCCTGCGCGGCCACGTGAACATGGCCGCCGGCTTGGCCGGTGACCTGTGGAACGAGGGGGATGTTTCCTGCTCCGTCGTGCGCCGGGTGATGCTTCCGGATGCCTTTTTTGCCATTGACGGCCTACTGGAAACCAGCCTGGTTGTCCTGGGGCAGATGGAAGCCTTCCCCGCGGCCATTGCCCGTGAGAACGCCTATTATCAACCGTTTTTGTCCACGACAACGATCCTGATGGAAGCCGTCAAGGCCGGTGCGGGGAGAGAAGGTGCCCACGAAGCGATCAAGGAACACGCGCTGGCAACGGTACATGACTTGCGCAGCGGGTTGATCGTGGATAACGACCTGCTCGAGCGCCTGGCCGGTGACGAACGCCTGGGCTTAAACCGCGAACAAATCGGCACGATTCTCGGTGACGCCGAACCGTTGACCGGCGATGCCAAACGACAGGTGGAGGCCTTCGGTGCCCGGGTCGCCGAATGGTCCGCCAAGTACCCGGATGCGGCGAAGGTGGAACCCGGCGAGATACTCTAAGGCCTTCGGGAAAAGCGGGGATACCCCCCTACTCGACCAGCGCGAGGACCTGCGGGTCCGCAACCGTCTGCATGTAATCGT
>JAPYUI010000152.1:7143-10132 GCA_029936175.1 Kiritimatiellia bacterium | reverse complement strand
GGGGAACAGCATCCCGGTCGTGTTCGAGGAGAGCAGCACCGGTGGGGCCTGTGACAAGCGGATTACCCGCGTCTGGACGGCCATTGATTCCTGCGAGAATGAAGTGTCCGCGACCCAGACGATCATCGTGTCGGACACGGAACCACCGATCTTCACAAGCATCCCCGAGGATGAATACATTGAGTGTAAGCCGCCGGTCATTAACTGCGATCCCTGCGACGGCGGCGTGACCTCCCTGACCCTCCTGTATGCAGGCAGTGCAGGCCAGGTGACCATCCAGGATGACCGCGCGGTCTACTTCCAGGGTGCGTTGGCCCCCGGTGAAGCGGTGACCATCACCGGAACCCGAAGCGACGGGCGTTTCGAGAAGAACGAGTTGAAATTGTATGTAGGCAGCGTTGAAAACGTCCGCATCCACGTGAGTTGCTCGAAGCCGATCGGGGTGGGCATGGTATTCGGTGACTTCACGGTCCTCGCGGGTGCCAGTCGGAACGGGGGCGCCCTGTGCCCGATGGATGGCGGCGATCCCGGTTGTGGTGCATGCGAGGGTGGGATTACCCGCCTGGTGCTCCAGTATGGGGGCTCCGCCGGCCAGGTCGTAATCCGGGATGACCGGAAAACTTACTTTTCCGGCAGCGTGCAGACGGGTGAACTGATTGAAATCAATGGAACAAAATCCGATGGGAAGTTCGAGAAGAACGAACTTACGCTCTCCGTGGATGGCCACGAGGATACCCGTATCCACGTGAGCTGCTCGAAGCCGGTCGACATCGGCATGGTGTTCGGGTCCTTCCTGGTGGTGGATGGCTCGAGTCGAAACGGTGGATCGTTCTGCCCGGACAACGGCACGACCGCTTGCGGGGCGTGTAAGGGCGGCGTGACCCGCCTGGTGCTCCAGTATGGCGGTTCCGCCGGCCAGGTCGTGATCCGGGATGACCGGGAGACCTACTTTTCCGGCAGCGTGCAGACGGGTGAACTGATTGAGATAAACGGAACAAAATCCGACGGGAAGTTTGAGAAAAACGAACTCACCCTCTCCGTGGATGGCCACGAGGATACCCGTATCCACGTGAGTTGCTCGAAGCCGATTGATATCGGGCTGGTCTTCGGCTCCTTCCTGGTGGTCGACGGGGCGAGCAAGGATAATGGCTCCTTCTGTCCCGCGGATGGCGGCATCATTCCGCCCATTATCACCGCGGTGGACAACTGCGATCCGAATGTGGAGGTGGTCTTCACCGAGACGTCGAATACCGTCAATTGCGCTGGGATCATCACGCGAACCTGGACGGCGACGGATGCTTGTGGAAACAGCACCTCCGTGACGCAGAACATAATCTACGGGGACGTGACCCCCCCCGTGCTCAGCGGTGTTCCGCTCGATGCCGAGTACACCTGCGTCGCCGACGTGCCTCTTCCGCCCGTGGTTACGGTCGATGATAATTGCGATGATGACCTGGTCGTGCTTTACGAGGAAATTGTGGAGGGTGTATGCCCGACGATCATCACCCGTGTCTGGACGGCCATTGATTCCTGTGGGAATGAAGTGTCCGCGACCCAGACGATCATCGTGTCGGACACGGAAGCCCCCGTATTCACGGGGATTACGGACAGGACGATTACCCTGGATTGCGATGACCCCGACCCGGAGATCCCGACTGTTGTTGCCGTGGACAACTGTGCCGGGGACATCACGGTGCCACCTGTCGTACGCAGTGGCGGCGATGCCTGCCGCTCCGAAACCGTCCTGACCTGGACCGCGGTGGACGCCTGTGGCAACAGCAATAGCGTCACCTGGACCATCATTCGCGTTTGCGAGGACTTCACCCTGGTGTGCCCGGACGACATGGTGGTCAACTGTGACGACGGTACGGATCCCGCCCTGACCGGCGAACCTTCAGCTACCAGCACCTGCACCCCCGTCGTCAGCATCACCTATATCGACCACGTGATCTCCTGCTCAAACGGCGTTTACTCCGCCGCCCAGGGAACATCCCGTGGTGCGGAATTTGATGGCGAACCCTGTTGCGCGGGGGAAAAGATCATCATCCGTACGTGGACCGCGACCACTGCGAATGGCGATGTCCTCACGTGCGAGCAGGTGATTCGCCTTATCGATAATACCCCGCCGGTAATCGCCTGTGAACCGGGAGACCACGTGCAGTGCGTGGGCGATGTTCCGGGTCCGGACTTCACGCGGGTCACGGCTTGGGATGCCTGTTCCGACCCGGTGGTAACGGTAATCGAAACCAACCTGACCGGCACGGTTTGCAATGGCCGCGTCGACTACGTGTTCGAGGCGCGCGATGCCTGTGGCAACGTGGCAACCTGTACCCAGACCTGGTATATCACGGATACCCAGCCCCCGGTACTTGTCGGTATCAGCAACCGCGTATTCAACCTTGCCTGCGACGATCCGGACCCGGTGATTCCCCCGGTTGCGGTGACGGACAACTGTGACAATGAGGCTACCGTCCAGCACGCCACGACGAGCTCGGGTGATACATGCCATTCGAAGAAAGTGCTGACCTGGACCCCGGTGGATATCTGTGGGAATGTCGGTGACACCGTGACCTGGATCATCAATCGTGTCGATGATGCGCCTCCCGTCCTCGTGGTTGGGGGCGACATCGATATTACGGTGGCGGGTGACTGTACCTACACCATCCCGAACCTGCTGGTCTCCGTAACGGATGCGTGCACGCCCGCGTCGGGCATCGTGGTCACCCAGCATCCCGCCCCTGGAACCGTGGTTACGGGCCCGGTTGAGGTGGTTGTCACACTGGTGGCCTCGGATGCCTGTGACTCGACGACAAAGACGGTGAACGTCAAGGTGTCCTGCCAGCCCCTGGCCTCGCTTGGTGATTACGTGTGGCTGGACGAGGATCAGGACGGTTGCCAAGATTCCGCTGAACCGGGCGTGGCTGGTGTCACCGTGACCCTGTATGAAAGCATCGGCGGCACCCCGGTTAACAACCTGGGGAGCAAGCTG
>JAPYUI010000152.1:4016-7043 GCA_029936175.1 Kiritimatiellia bacterium | reverse complement strand
CTGGGGAGCAAGCTGACGGACGGGAATGGCGCGTACCTGTTCACGGGTCTGGACCCGAACAAGGATTACATGGTTGAGTTTACCCTGCCGCCTGGTTTCGTATTTACCCAGCAAGGGGTCCCGGCGGATGACAGCAAGGACAGCGATGCCTCCCCGTTGACCGGGCGCACGGGGCAGATCGAGCTGGATCCAGGTGAAAACGACTTGACGAATGATGCGGGACTGATCCGGGTTCTTCCCGGTCTCCTGGTCGGCGTGAGCGATCCCGGGTGTAATTGTGCCGGGGCACCCATTGACTTGACCATCCACGTCGAGAATACCGGGAATACCATGCTGCTGGACGTGGAGGTAATCGACGCAACCTTCCCGATCTGCAGTCGCTTCATCGGGACACTGGCCGCGGGGGTATCCACCTCCTATGTCTGTACCGTTCCCGCTCCCCCAAGCACCGTGACGAACAGCGTGCTCGTGACGGCAAAAGACCTGACGGGCAGCACGGTGACGAAAAATTCCGATTTCGCCATGAATGTTGATACCCAGCCGCCCATCATCGTGAATTGTCCGCCGGGTGGATTCGTGGAATGCCTGGCAGACGTCCCCGCGCCGCAAATCCCGCAGGCCGTGGACAACTGTGATGCGGTGGTGGTTGTCACGGTTTCAACCGTGATCGAAAATGGCAGTCGCCCATGCGTCAAAAGGGTGATCTACACCTATACGGCTATAGATGACTGTGGCAACCAGGCCTCCTGCACGGAAACCTGGACGGTGGAAGACCTCACCCCGCCCATCATCGTCGGGGTGTCCAACCAGACCTTCAACCTGTCCTGCGACGATCCGGATCCGGTGATTCCCCCGGTGAGCGCGATCGACCATTGCGAGCAGGTCACGGTGTCGATTGTCAGCAACCTGGTAGGCGACGTATGTAGTTCCATGAAAACAATCACTTTTTCAGTGGTCGATGCCTGTAACAATGCGGCACAGGTGGTTTGGACAATCAACAAGAGCGATACCACCCCGCCGGTGCTGAGCTGCCCGACCTTGCAACCGGTCCTGGCGGACGGGAACTGCGAAGGGGTGATACCCGACGTCGTTCCGGCCGTGGTCGCGACCGATAACTGCGGCAACCCGGTGACGGTGGTCCAATCGCCGGCCCCGGGCACGAAAGTGGGCCTGGGTACGCATATTATCACGGTTACGGCGACCGATTCGTGTGGCCTGGCCTCCACCTGTAAAACAACCCTTGAGGTGCTGCCGGTTCCCGGTGCGATTGGCGATACGGTTTGGAACGATATAGATGCCGACGGGATCCAGGATCCGGGTGAACCCCCCGTTGATGGCGTTACGGTTCGCTTGCGCGGACCGGGTGGCGTACTCATCGGGACCGATGTTACGGCCGGCGGCGGCCAGTACCTGTTTACCAACGTAGCGGCCGGAACCTACAGCGTGGAGTTCGTGCTTCTACCGCCCTTTGCAGCGTTCACCGTGAAGGGTTCTGGTGCTCCGGATGTGGATAGCAATGCGAATCCGGATGGTTCCACGGATTCGTTCATCATCTCCTGCGGCGAGACGAATCGTACCGTCGATGCGGGCTTGGTAGACACGGGTGCCATCGCCTGTAAAGTTACGTCAAATCCCCCCCTGGTGACCGGCATCGAGACGCCTGTTGGTTCGGATAATTTCGTGTCGGCCGCGACGGTCACGTGGACGGTCGAGGTGAGCAACCCGAGGCAGATTGGCCTGGAGAACATTGCGGTGGCGGATACGCGTTGCGGGGCCTTGCCCTTGCAGGGTGGCGACACAGATAACGACAGCATACTCGACCCGGGCGAAACCTGGATCTACACCTGTGTGGATGCCAACCCAACCTTTAGCCGGGGCTTGAACATCTCCAACGTGGTGACGGTGTCCGGGGTCGACCTGGTCGGCACGCCGGTGGGCAGCAGTTGCCAGGCGGAGCTTGTCACGGTGGGTATCAACATGGAGAAGCGCGCGCCCGCGGCGTGTGCCGGAGACCAGGTGACCTATACCCTGATCACGCGGATGGTTAACGGTGACCCCCGGGTTCAACTCCGGGAAATCCAGGTCGTGGACAACCTGTGCACCAACCTGATGCTGGTTCCGGGGAGCGACAAGAACAATAATGGCTTCCTCGATTTCGGTGAAACGTTCACGAGTACCTGTACCCGGGTGGTCAGCCAAACCCACATCAATACGGCCACGGACTCTGCGAAGGTGTACTTTGACGGGGTGTATTCCGGCATGGTGAATGGCGAAGCCTCGGTTGTGGTGCCGGTCGATCAACCGGGCCTGGCCTTGAATGCGGTGGTGAAAAACCTGCCCGTACTTTCAGGTGGGGGAGCGATCGTGGAGGTTACGGTCTCCAACACGGGTAACGTCGACCTGCAGAATGTACAGGTGAGTAACGGAAACCCTGATTTTGGTGCCTGCGACGTCACCATTGCCACCCTGCCGGTTGGCGGCGTGGAGACGCGCACCTGCACCTCCTTCCCCCTGTTCGGTTTCGTGGTGAATCCCATGGGTGTGACGGCCGAATCGGCCCGCGGTTGCGCTGCATCCGATGGTTTCACCCTGGAGGTTGAAACGGAAACGGTGCCCGAGGAAGACATTGCCGGTACGCTCTTCTGTGATGCGGATGGCGATGGGGTTGAGGATCTTTCTGAGACGAATGGCCTCCCCGGGGTGCAGGTTGACCTGCTGCGTGATGGATTTCCCTTCCGCACCACGACCACCGATGCCGAGGGCGGGTATGAATTCACGAGCGTGCCGACCGGGAACTACGCCATCGTCGTGAGTGCGGCCGACCCCGGGTTGAGCAATGCGCTGATCGGGCCGGCCTCTGCCCTGGTCAACCCGGTTACCCTTGCGGACCAGGACCAGATTGTTGATATTGGCTTCGTCATCGCCAATGCGACGATCGACGGATTCCTCTTTGAGTCCCTGGACAAGAGTGATGCGCCCAACAACTTCGCGCTCACCGGATTCAATGGGATCGAGGTGATACTCAAG
>JAPYUI010000152.1:0-3916 GCA_029936175.1 Kiritimatiellia bacterium | reverse complement strand
CGCATGATCCTGGCGAGGGGTACCGGTGTCGGGGCGGTATACAGCACCCTGGACGTGAAACCCGGGGCAGGCCGCTACTTCTACTGGCTGGAAGATGTGGATCTCTACGGAAAGGCTACGCGTCATGGTCCGGTATCGGTGCTTGTGGGCGCCGGCGCTGAGATGAAGGGTGGATTCGACGTGATCAAACCCGGTATGGCGAAGGTCACCCACGCGGTCCTGGCCGGGTCCGGCCTGGCTGACTATGCCCGCGTAGCGGTCTTTGCGGATGGGGTGGAAATCCCGGCCTTCGTGGCCGATGGAGACTACTTCCTCTTCTACATCCGGGAAGGCGTTAAACGCATTGAATTTGGCCTGAAGGCTGATCCGAAGCGCATGGAGCAGCTGGAGCTGATTCAGGAGTAAAATCACGGTATAACGGGCATAGGGAGTCATCTTTTCCGGAATCTCCCTAAAATTACATTTATTATAAATTGTGAGTATTTCCATTAAGCCCATTGACATGTCGGTATACGTGGTTACTGTTCATTAGTGCCAGTACTATGGGCGTCAGCCTAGGTATTAATAATAATAAGTTATTAAACCTTATTGTAGTGGCCCTTTTTCAGCGGAGAGTGTCCCATGTCTACATATTTGACCGTAAACGAAATATCCAACTACTTGAAGTTACCGGAAGAGACGGTGTACAAGCACGCACGGAGCGGGAAGCTCCCCGCATTCAAGGTGGGCCGGTACTGGCGATTCAAGCAGGAGGAAATCGACCAGTGGGTCGCCACGAACAGCAACAATCCTCTCTCGCACATGCAGCTCATGGTCGTTGACGATGACCCGTCGATTCGGACCCTGATGGGTAGCTGGCTGACCCCTACAGGCTGTATTGTCGACTCCCTGGCTGATGCGGAAAGCGCACTCAGTTTGCTGAGCGTCCAGTACTATGACTTGATCTTCCTCGACCTGATGATGCCGACGATGAATGGGGTCGAAGCGATGCGCCAAATCATGAAAATTGCACCCGATTCGAAAATCGTCATCATTACCGGTTATTTTGATAGTAAATTGATGGAAGACGCACTCGAACTGGGCCCGGTTACGATTGTGAAGAAGCCTTTCGACAAAGACACGGTGATGCAGGTTGTCAAAACCTATGCGATGAAAATGAAGCGGAGCTGATAGCCCGTTTTTTGATGGCAAAGGTCGGCTGCCAAGCTGCCCTTCTTCGGTCTGTAAGGTGAGTTCCCGGAAGGCTTTGCCCGGGGCAGATACGCCCCATATCCCATTTGCATCCGGAGGCGCATACATTAAGAAACAATGGTATGTCGCTTCTCGACCTATTTCGATTTTTCCTGCTCGCCGCGATCTGGGGTGCTTCTTTCCTTTTCATGCGGATCGCCTCACCGGAATTTGGCCCGGTTCCCCTCATCCTGGTACGTGTCGGCGTTGCCTTGTTGTGCCTGGTGCCCTTCATCCTTAAAGCAGAGATTCGGACCTCCATCCGAGCGCATGCTGGAACGTTGCTCTTTGTCGGGATAATAAACTCTGCGCTTCCTTTCTGTTTGTTGGCTTTCGCGACGCTCCGCCTGGAGGCGGGATCGACTTCCCTGCTAAATGCCACGACACCCCTGTTTGCAGCGGTGATCGGTTTCGCCTGGTTGCGCCTTCCTCTGAATCGCTTCCAGGTGTTTGGACTTCTCATGGGAATCCTCGGCGTGGTCATGCTCACCTGGGGAAACATTTCGTTCAAACCCGGTGCACCGGGCTGGGCAATCCTTGCGGCACTCGGAGCTTCATGCTCCTATGGCTTGTCGGTGCATATAACGAGGCGCCGACTCCTGGACGTTCCGGCCCGGGTCTTCGTCGGTGGAGGCTTGATCGCTGCGACCCTGGTGCTCATTCCGATCAGCCTGCCCTTCTGGCCGCTCACCCTGCCTTCGCCGGGCGCCTGGGCCTGTGCCCTGGCGCTGGCCGTGTTCTCCACCGCGTTTGCCTACCTCCTGTTTTTCCAGTTGATCGCAAGCATCGGGGCCACCTCCACCGCTGCGGTGACCTTTGTTATCCCCGTCTTTGCCACCTTCTGGGGCGCGCTCTTCCTGGATGAAGAACTCAACCCGCAGGTTCTGGCCGGGATGGCGGTGATCCTCGCGGGGACCGCGTTTACCACCGCATCATCCATGGGAAAAAATCGAAAGAATTTCCCCCGGCGAGAAGAATATAGTAAAGGTATTAAGAACAAGGACTAAGCAATGAATCGGATTCTCCTATCCCTCGGTATCCTCAGCCTGGTGGCTACGCAGGCCCTCTTCGGACAAGAGCGTACCTGGACTTCGCGCAGTGGGAAAACCATGCGGGCCGCCTTCGTGCGCCTCGAAGGCACAAAAGTCGTGCTCAAGGCCCGCGGAAAGGAAGGGCGTGTTCCCATCGAGCAGTTCATCGAGGCCGACCAGGCTTTTATTCGAACCCAGGCCGGCGCGCGACCGGGTGCCCTGCCGGGCAAGGCTCCACTTAGCGTGTGGACACGATTCCGGGGGCCGAACAGCGATGGTATCGCCACGGATCGCGGCTTGATCCAGAGCTACGCATCTGCACCCGATCTGCTTTGGCAGGCTGACGGATTTGGTCGCAGTTACGCCAGTATTTCCATCGCCGGCGACCGAATATATACCACGGGGAATACGGGTAGTGGCCAGGCCGTTTATGCGGCCAAACTGTCGGGTGGCGAGATCATCTGGGAAACCAAGTTGACGCGAAAGGATCCCGAGCACGGGTCCGGAGGGTCGCGGTGCACCCCGACCATTGATGGTGACAAGCTTTATGTCGTGACATCCGACGGAGGCATTGCCTCGCTCCATGCTTCCAATGGAAAAATAGACTGGCAACACGACTATGCGGAATGGGACGGGCGGATGATGTCCGGTTGGGGTTTTTCCGAGTCCCCGCTCGTCGATGGAAATCTCGTTATCTGCCAACCCGGCGGCGAGGATGCCGTGGTTGTTGCCCTTGAAAAGGCCACCGGCCGCGTCAAGTGGAAGAGCCGTGGCGATGCCGAGGGTGGTCGGGGGAAAGATGGCGCCGGCTACGGATGCCTGGTCGTTTCCAATGCCGGCGGCATCCGGCAATACGTATGCTTTACCGGTCGTGGCGTGATCGGTGTTCGCGCGAGTGACGGCCGTTTCCTGTGGGGCTACAACCGCATTGCGAATGGGACCGCGAATATTCCCACGCCCATTATCATTGATGATTACGTATTCTGTTCCAGCGGATACGGTACCGGGTCGGCCTTGCTGAAGCTTAATAAGCGCGGTAGCGGCATAGCGGTCGAGGAAATCTGGTGGGCGGATGGCAATACCTTGCAGAACCATCACGGCGGAATGGTCCACGTGGGCGACCATATTTACATGGGGCATAAACACAACAGCGGTTATCCTACCTGTATCGAGTGGCGTACCGGCGAGATTACCTGGGGCGGAAAGGATAACCGTGGGCCGGGTGGAGGTTCCGCCGCGGTCCTCTTTGCCGATGGGCATCTTATTTTTCGTTATGAAAACGGAAAGGTCGCGCTGATCGAAGCCACACCCGAGCGCTATAACCTGAAGGGGTCTTTCATGCCTGCCTACCAGAAAAACAAGTCCTGGGCCCATCCGGTCGTTTGCGATGGCAAGCTGTACCTGAGGGAGCAGGATGAGATCATGTGTTACGACATCACAAGGTAAGTCACGCGAGCCGCGCCTTTGCGGGAAACATGCTAGCGGGCACCGAGCTGGGCATTCCCGTCAACCGGGATCGAAAGCAGGCGCTTTGACTCCTCAAGCAGGAAGGCAGGCTGCATAAAGGGTTCAAAGCTGATGTCCTGCCAGCGGATGAAGCCCTCGGCGTCGATAAGGAAGGTGCCGTGCAGCGCCATGTCTTCAAAGTCATCGAA
>JAPYUI010000378.1 GCA_029936175.1 Kiritimatiellia bacterium | reverse complement strand
TACGGATTTGAACCGATTTGGGTAGGCAAAAGATCGGGAAGGGAAGGGGAGGGCTTGAGCCCTGCAAAGGTGGCGTCTTGTCCCGGGCCGGGTCGGCGCGTGCGGGTCAAAATTTGCACAATCTTTGAATATCCATCGCGGGGGATTCGTCGTATAATCAGCCCATGAGATGCGCCCTCCTCCTCCTGTTCAGCCTTGCCGGGCCCCTCCTCGCCCAAGGCGCGGCCCGGCTCATCGAGCTCAAGCCGGTGATGTACCAGATGATGTTCAGCCCCCGTGTACTCACGGTTAAGGCGGGTGAGTCCGTGGAGCTGGTATTCGACAATATCGACGTTCAGCCGCACAACGTCCTCATCTGTACCCCGGGTTCCAAGGAGCGGGTCGGCAAGCTGGCCGATCGCCTGGCGGTGAGCTCCGGGTCGGCCCATCCGGATTATATCCCGCGTTGCCCGGAGGTGTTACACGCCATGAAACCCGTGATGCCGGGCAAAAAGGGCCGTCTGCGCTTTGTTGCTCCCGCAAAAGCCGGTGATTACGTGTTCATCTGTACCTGCCCGGGCCAATGGCGGCGGATGAATGGCGTTTTCAAGGTAATTCCGGCCGAATAAAGGCCATTTCCGCCATTTCCCATCTATAAATGCTGGACATAGATGGAGCATGTGCTTTACGTAGTCAGGCAGCCGGGCGTTTTGTGTACGCGATGAGGTGTATCCAACCCTCCCGGTTATCTAAGGAAGTTGAATTAACTTAACCGAGGTAGGAGTCTCACTATGAGTAATGAAGTGAATCGCATGCGGTTGCTGTGGGCGGGCTTTATGGCCATCCTGGCTGCCGGCGTAGGTTTTGCCATCCGTGGCGGTATTTTCGACAACTGGGCGGGCGAATACGGATTCACCGGTGGCCAGTTGGGATTGATCGGCGGTGCCGGTTTCACTGGATTCTGCTTCGGCATCATCGTTGGTGGTGTGATCGCGGACAAGGTCGGTTACGGCAAGCTCGTTATCGCTGCTTTCGCCTGCCACGTTCTTTCCGCTTTCGTTACCTTCGCTCCGGGGGCCGATGCGGCCACGACCACGGCGTACACCTTCCTGTTCTGGGGTATGTTTATCTTCGCCCTGGCAAACGGCATTCTTGAGGCGGTGGCCAATCCGCTGGTGGCGACGCTCTTCCCGGAAAACCGGACCCACTACCTCAACATTGTGCATGCCTCCTGGCCGGCCGGTATGGTGATCGGCGCGGTGATCGGCTGGATTCTCGACGACAAGGTCGGGCTGCACTGGAAATACCAGTTGGCCATCTACCTCGTCCCGACCGTCATTTACGGCCTGATGTTCTGGGGCCAGAAGTATCCCAAGTCGGAAGCGGCCGAGAAGGGCCTCAGCCTGGGCGAGATGTTCAAGGACGTCGGGCTTATCGGGGCCCTCGTGGTATGCGGACTCCTGGTCCTTTTCTTCCAGGCACCACCCCTCGCCCTGAACGCGACGATCTCCTACCTGATCGCCGGCGCGCTCCTGGTGCTGGTCGGGGTTATGACCAAGTTCTCGGTCGGCTCACTGTTGCTGTTCGGCCTGTTTGTCGCGCATGCCCTCGTGGGTGCGGTTGAACTCGGTACCGATGGCTGGATCCAGAACATCACGGGCAATATCCTGTCCTCCGAGCAGGGCAAGTTCCTCTTCGTGTGGACCTCGGCCATCATGTTCGGTCTTCGCTTCTGCGCGCATTTCATCGAGAGCAAGCTGAAGCTTTCCCCGGTAGGTATCCTGCTGGTCTGCTCGATCCTTGCCTGCGTCGGCCTGAACATTGCCAGCCATATGACCTCCTTCGTCACGGCGCTCCTCGCCTTGACCGTTTACGCGGTCGGCAAGACCTTCTTCTGGCCCACCATGCTGGCGGTTGCGTCTGACCGCTTCCCACGCACCGGTGCGGTGGCCATCAGTATCATGGGCGGCATCGGCATGCTGTCCGCGGGCCTGGTCGGCTCTGCGGGGCT
>JAPYUI010000377.1 GCA_029936175.1 Kiritimatiellia bacterium | reverse complement strand
GTTGAATGCTCATGGCTTGGGGAGCCACTCGATGCAATCGATGATGACGTATCCGTCGGTGTCCTGGTTGCCTATGGTGACGGTGGTCGATGGACCCGCCTTGAAATTGTAGGCCCCGAGGACGTGATAGCCTCCCTTGGCCGCCGGGGCCTTCCTTTGGTTGACGAGCACCTTTGCCTCGCCTTCGGCATGCTGGATGGTCACCGGCACGTTGGTGGCCCGGTTGGGGTCGGCCGTGTAATACATGCGAACTTCATAGGATCCGGACTTGGGCAGCTTGACCGAGAACGTGGCCGACAGTTGACCCTTTTGGGCGTTGCCGTCGTGGCGATACCCGTACTCGATAAAGGGCGACTTGGATTTGCTGTAGATCCAGCCCTTCTTGCTCGCAAGCTGGGCATCGTCTCGAGTGATTCCCTTGAGGCTGCCTATGCCGACGACGACGTTGCGCTTGCCGGCGAAGCGCAGGACCTGCTTGTCGGCGAGCAGGCGCTGCTCAAGTTTCTCGAACGGCACGTCCTGCACGGCCTGGCCCGCATCGATGGCGAGGCACGCCGCGGTAGCCGCGGATTGACCCAGGATCATGAACACGGGTTCCATGCGGATCGAGCCGAAGGCAATGTGCGTACAGGACACGGAGACGGGAACGAGAAGGTTTTCGCACTCGCTTTTCTTGGGGACCAAGGATCCGTAGTCGACGGGGTAGGGGCCGCCGGGGTTGATCTGCACGTCGCCTTCGTTGCGGACCTGCCCCTTGGCATCGAGGTAGCGCTGGGTGTTGTGCGAGTCCATGTTGTAGGAGCCCATGCCGACCGGGCGGGGCGTGGGCAGTTTGCCGGTGAGGTGCCGCTCGGAAACGACGAGATCACTGACCATGCGGCGGGCCTCGCGCACGTAGATCTGGTGGGGCCAGTGCCCGGTATCGGGGAATTCGTCCTTGGCCAGTCCCCATTCGCTCATCCAGGTCCGCACGTCGTCGGGTACCCGGGGGTCGTTGGCGAGGAAGTAAAAGTACCCTTTCTGGTAGCTTTCATGTTCCTTGAGGATTTCCCCGCGGCGCTCGTAGGAGGCCTCCGGATAGTCGTAGTTCATGCCGATGTTGTCGGTCGAGAAGGAGCCGTTATTGTTGGTGTCGGTCTTGAGGTTGGGCAACATGTCGAACTTGCCCTTGATGTGCCGTGATCCCCCTTGCAGGACGCGGAGCAACAATGCGTACTGCTTGGGATCGTACCCGGCCGGCTTGGGGAAAGGAACGCGGTTCTCCGGGACGCGGGTCAGGCAGACGCGATAATTGTACGCCTGCAGCCGCTTATCCGCTGCGCCCTGCACGCCCGGGGAACCGGAATGGATTCCCGGCAGCAGACCGCTCTTGGGGTCGCCCGGTATGACGTAGGGATCGACCGGCTTGGTGAACTGATGCTTGCGGGCGTTCCGGATCTGCACGCCGTTGAGGGTTTCGCCGTATTGGGCATTGGCTTCGCGTCCCACGACGTAGGATACGCCGGCCGCGGCCAAGAGGTCGCCTTCGTAGGTGGCGTCCATGAAGACCTTTCCGCGGTAGGTCTTGCCCGACAGCATGGTGATCGAGGTGATGCGCCCGCCGTTCTTTGCCACGCCTTTTCCCGGCGCCCGGTTGAGCCACTCGTCCCGTATCACTGGGATCTTGTATTCCCGGATCAGGTCCTCGAAGACCTGCTCGGCGAGGTGCGGCTCGAAGGTCCACTGGGCGTCATCGCCCGCGCGGTAGCGTTTGTATTCACCCGGCTTCTGCCATTTCCAGGTCGCAGGCTGGTCGTAGATTTTTCGAATGCGCTGGTAGACTTCCCGGCTGATGCCCCCAATGACCTCCTTGTTGCCGGAATCGGTCCAGCCCAGCCCCCCGGCGCTCAGGCCACCCAGGTGTTGGTCCGGTCCCACCACGATGACCGTCTTGCCCATCCGCTTGACCTGGACGGCGGCGGCGATCGCGGCGCTGGTGGGGCCATAGATCAC
>JAPYUI010000376.1 GCA_029936175.1 Kiritimatiellia bacterium | reverse complement strand
TCGGGGGGCAGGGTGGACAGGAACATGAGGCTGCGCATGGACTTTCCATTCACTTCCTCCGACATCTCCAGGTGGGGGGTCAAGTCCCGGCTGGGCTTCCGGCTGAAGCGGGAAAGCCACAACTCCTTCACCGAGGGGGTGTCAGCGATCGTCAGGCTGTACCGCGTGCGCCGTTTTCCTTCGTCACGGTCAATGATGTTCAAGAGCACGGTCTTCCTTCCCTTGTTCATCACCAGCATTGCATTCATGATCGATTCATATTTCTCGGAAAAGGACGCAGACTGCAAGCGGCTGGCTTGTCCCTGTTGGATGAGTTCTTCCGGGTCCAGGTTAAAAAAGGTCTCCGTGGTATCCCGCCAACCCCGGCCCTGCAGCTGGAATCGATGTTCCTCGATGATCTCCTCCTGTACCGTTCGTGCCGTGTAATGCACGTCGTGAAAATCCACGCCGTTGAGCTGGTAGCCTCGTGAGAGGATTTGCTCGGCCCCGGCCAGGCGTCGCCAGGGCAGGCCCCGGGGGACCTTTCCGTTGCCGGCCTGGGGCGTGTGCGTGGCCGGTGGATCCTGCAGGTGCGCCATGCTGGCCCGGGTATCCTGTACCAGGACTTGCTCGTTGAGGAGCATCAGCTTCTGGAAGAGAAAGAAGATGTATACCACGCCGGCGACCAGGCCGACCCGGACGAAAATTTTGAGGGCTATTTCCATATGGACTCCAGGGCACCCCGCAAGATGCTTTCAATCGCAAAGAAGGCGTCTTCCGGTTTTTGCCAGGCGTCGGCCACCTCGTCCCACTTGGCGACCGAGGAAAACCGGAGGAAGGGTTCGAGGAAGGTTTCATCCATGTACGGTACCTTCAGCTTCCACAGGGGAAAGGGCCATTCATCGCTCAAGGGGGAATGGTTCAAATGGCCCTGGCTGCTGAAACCATAGGAGACGCGATAGGGGCTGATGTAGGCCGCATGCTCGGTCATGACGCCTGGATCCACCTTGCCCATGGCCTCGCCGCCGGCCTGGGCGTTGGCATGGGAGTAATCGGGCAGGGTGCCATTCGCGCTTACCTCCACCTTAACCAGTAAATCCTCCATGTTGTACTTTATATGGGTGAGGGTTTCGCTCGTCAGCACCTCACCCGTGGTGCCGCTGATGGTCTGGAGGGTGTTCTTGAAGGTGGAGGCGTAGGTAACCACCGTGTGGTTGTCCTTGCCCGGGGTGAAGAACCAGTTCCACAGGTTGACGTTGTTCAGGTACAGCATGGCCTTGTTTTCACCGTTCAGGTCGACCATGTTATCCCGGCGATCGTTGCCCGCCAGCCAGGCGGCATGGCGTGCCGCGGTCAGCGTTCGGTTGCGATTCAGCATCTGGTGGGAGACCATCGTGATCATGATGAAGGCAAAGGTCGCCAGGGCCATGGCAAGGCAGGTTTCGACCATGGCCTGGCCGCGAATATCCTCGTGGAAGTGTTGCATCAGTGGAAGATTCCCCGGTGTGAAGCGGGCTGCTCGATGCGGGGTAGGTGAAGCGGAAGCCGGGTCACCTGGCTGAAGCCCCCGCGCGTACCGGCCCTGACCCTGTCGAGCGCTGCCGGGCTGGATACGAAACCCCTTATCGGCAGAAGAACACGATCACTGGGGAGCACCGGCTTCCTGAAGAGCAGGAGGATGCCCGGGACGCCAGCGACCAGGCTGCCGAAGGCCGGGATGTTCAGGGCTAGTTCCATAAAGATTCCAAGGCATCCCACAGAATGCTTCCAATCGCTTCGAAGGCATCTTCCGGCTTTTGCCAGGCGTCGGCCACCTCGTCCCACTTGGCGACCGAGGAAAAGCCGAGGAAGGGTTCCAGGAAGGTTTCCCCCGTGTACGGAAGGTCCAATTTCCACAGGGGAAAGGGCCAGTCCTCGCTGAGGGGGGAGCTGTTCATGGCGTCCTGGCTGGCAAAGCCGTAGGAGACGCGGTAGGGGACGATGTAGGCCGCTTTCTTGGTCAGGACGTCCGGGCCAATTT
>JAPYUI010000151.1:7560-10200 GCA_029936175.1 Kiritimatiellia bacterium | reverse complement strand
CCCTACCTCGTGCGCTGGCCGGGCGTAAGCAAGGCAAAGCACCGGTCGAATGCCCTGGTTTCCACCATCGACCTCTTGCCGACGTTCATGGATGCGGCCGGTATTCAAGCCCCGGACGGACTGCCAGGCCAGTCGATCAGACCCGTGCTGAGCGGGGGCGATGATAAAAAGTTCCGGGAGTACCTGGCCTGCGAGCGCAACTGCGACGCGGCTCGCCACACCTTTCCGCAACGCACGATTCGCGACGCCCGCTACAAGTTGATTCACTCGCCCGTTCGAGATCGCGAGGATCCGGCCGCGCGATACTACCGAAGCCATGGCGCGGTTCATTGGTCGGGGTGCTTGACGGACGAGGAATTGGCCGGGGCATCCGCGCAGACGAAGGCGGGTTACGCGCGTTGGCTGGAGCCGCCGGAATATCAACTCTATGACTTGAAGGCTGACCCGTACGAATGGAGTGATCTATCAAATGAACCTGAGCACACAGCCGTAAGGCGGCGCCTGGAGGCCGCCTTGCAGCAATGGCAGGCCGTCACGCATGATCCATTGGCCGATCCCGAGAAGCTACGCATGCTGCTGCAAGAAAACGCCGATGTTTTCAAGGCCGGTCAGCGTTCCCCGAAAGGCGGTTGGCAATATTTGAAATACCTGGCCCCGGTTGAATAAAGTCGCCCCATGGCGGGAAAACATTTTGACAGCGCTTTCGATCGGCGGGAACCTGTTCCCATGTCCATCGACGAACAACATCGACCCGCCTGGCCGGTCCAGCGGGAGATTCCCGCCCTGGCGGAGGGTGAAGTCCAGGTCTGGTTGATTTCCTGCCCGGAGGAGGACGTGCCTGCCGAGACCCTGACGGTCCAGGACCGGGAGCGTTACGCGCGCTTTGGTCATCCGGGATCGCGGCGTCGGTACGCCTGGAGCCGGAAGGTCCTGCGCGAGTTGATCTTCGGCCATACCGGCTGTGCCCCGGAGGACCAGGTCCTGGCCTTTGGCAAGCACGAGAAGCCCTACCTTCCGGGATCGGATATCCACTTCAATCTTTCGCACTCGGGCGCGTATATCCTCATCGCGGTCGGGCGTGAAATCCACGGGGTCGACATCGAGCGCATGGAGCGCCCGCTCAACCTCGAGGGCCTCGCCGCGCGCTATTTTTCCCCGGCCGAATACGCCTGGTGGGAGGCACAGGGCAAGGCCCGGCAGGCCTTCTTCAAGGTCTGGACGCACAAAGAGTCGTACCTCAAGGCGACGGGGCAGGGGATCAGCCTGGAGCTCGCCGGGGTGGACCGTTCGCCCTGGCTGGATCGCCGGGGACGGGACGAGGAACTGCAGTCCTTCTGCCTGGAGGCCCCCGGGGACTACGAGGCCGCGATCACCTGCTCGCGAATGGTGCGGTCGATCCGGACCTTCACCTGGGTGCATTGAGCGGGACCCGGTCGCAGGCCAAACCCGGTTAATTTGTTTGCAGCAGGCAGCACCCTGGATTAAGCCATGCACATGAAGGTACCCCTGCTCGATCTCAAGGCGCAATACGCGACCATCAAGGATGAAATCGATGCCGCGGTTGCGGCAGTGTTTGAATCCCAGTATTTCATCAATGGCCCCGAGGTGACCGCTTGCGAGGAGGCGGTTGCGGCCTACGCGAATTGTGTGGCCGGGGTGGGTGTGTCCTCCGGTACGGACGCGCTCCTGCTGGCCCTCATGGTCGAGGGTATCGGTGCCGGGGACGAGGTGATCACGGTTCCCTACACCTTTTTTGCCACCGCGGGTTCGATCGCGCGAACGGGTGCAAGGCCGGTCTTCGTCGATATCGACCCGCTGACTTTCAACATGGACGTGGAGCAGGTCGAGGCCGCGATTACGGGGAAGACGAAGGCCATCATGCCGGTGCACCTCTATGGCCAGGTGGCCAACATGGAGCGGATCGTGGAGATCGCGGAGAAACACGGCCTGGTTGTCATCGAGGATGGCGCGCAGGCCATCGGTGCAGAGCGCAAGGGGTGCCGCGCGGGCTCGATGGGCGACTACGGAACCTTCTCCTTTTTTCCGTCCAAGAACCTGGGTGGTGCGGGCGATGGCGGCATGGTGGTGACCCAGTCGGAGGCGAAGGCCGAGCGGCTGAGGATCTTCCGCAACCACGGAAGCGACCCCAAGTACTACCACCCCTTCATCGGTGGAAATTTCCGGCTGGATGCACTGCAGGCGGCGGTCGTGCGCGTGAAGCTCAGGCACCTGGACGCCTGGACGCAGGCGCGCCAGGCGAACGCCGCGCGGTACGACAGCTTGTTCAGCGATGCGGGACTTGCGGGCGGTCCGGTCCGGCTCCCGAAGCACCCGGGCACGGTCGGGGGGCGGACCGACTGCAGCTGCCGGCATATCTTTAACCAGTACGTGCTGCGTTGCGACCGTCGCGATGCACTCCGGGCACACCTGGCCGAGGCCGGCATCGGAACCGAGATTTATTATCCCGTGCCCATGCACCTGCAGGCTTGTTTTGCCGACCTGGGCTACGGGGAAGGGGCCTTTCCCGAGAGCGAGACCGCGGCGAAGGAGACGGTGGCGATTCCGATTTACCCGGAACTATCCGAGGAGCAGGCCCGGGCCGTCGTGGACGCGTTCAAGGCCTTCTACCCATAAGGGGGC
>JAPYUI010000151.1:4959-7460 GCA_029936175.1 Kiritimatiellia bacterium | reverse complement strand
CGGTCAACCGCTAAGCGTGGCCACCACGAGGGTCCGCTCCGGCCCCGGGTAGCCCTCGATGGTTTTCGTCGCATCCCCCGGGTCCAGGAAATCGGCCAGGGACTCGGTCTGGATCCACTCGGTCTTGCGTTGTTCCCCGGGCGTCGTCGGCGTGGTGGAAACGATGTGCACGTCGCTGAACCCGCAACGCTCCAGCCAATGCACCAGGCATTCCGGGGTGGGAATAAAATAGCAGTTGTTCATCTTCGCGTAGCGGCCGTTGGGGGAGAGCACGAGGTCGCCCTCGGCATCGAGCGTGAGCGTCTCAAGCACCAGTTCGCCCCCGGGGGCGATGAAGGACTGGAGCTCGCGGAGGAAATCGATGGGAGACTTCCGGTGGTACAGGACGCCGAGACAGAAAACCGTGTCGAAATAGCCGGCCAGGGTGGGGAATCCTTCGAGCCCGGTGGGGAGCAGGTGGACCCGCTCGACCCGGGCGTAGTGCTGGATGATCTCGAACTGGTAATAGAATTTCACGCTCGGGTCGATGCCGAGGACGAGCTGCGGTTCCCCGGCCGCCATGCGGAAGAGGTAGTAGCCGTTGCCACAGCCGATGTCGAGGATCCGGCGATCCTTCAGCGGGCTGATGGCCGGTGCGATCCGGTCCCACTTGAGGTTCGAGCGCCACTCGGCATCGATGAGCTGGTCGAAAAGCTGAAAGGGCCCCTTGCGCCAGGGCATCGCCTGCTCCAGCAGGGCGCGCAGCTGCGTGCTCTGCGCGGGCGCGATGGCGCCGTTGACCGTGATCGTGTCCCGGTCGAGCTGGACCGCGTCCACCGGGACTTCCGGTAGCTGGTCGAGCACGCGTTGCATGGGCGGGCCGTGGCCGATGGCGATACGCTCACGGCACGCAGCGATGCAGGCCTCGACTTCCGCCACCTGGTCGCTCGGCAGGTGCTTGAGCTGGGGGACCAGGGCTTCCATCACTTGCGGCAATAGAGTGAAACGAAATTGTAGTGCTTGTCCCAGACATCGACGATGCTGAACCCGATGGCCTTCAGTCGCTCGAGGTGGGCGTCGAGGCTTTCCGGGACGAGGACGTCCTCCAGGGCCTGGCGCTTCTGGCTGATCTCGAGCAGGGAATACCCGTTGGCCTTCTTGAAGGCCTGGTGCCGGTCGATGTAGATACGCGCCATCGCCGGGTCATCGTGGGTGATTTTTTCCGAGATAAGCACGATACCGCCCGGCACCAGGCCCGCATAAATGTTTTGCAGGACCTTGTCGCGTTCATCGGGCGAGATGAATTGCAGCACGTAGTTCAGGATCACCACGGAGGCGTGCTCGATCTCGACGTCCAGGACGTCCTCACAGCGGGCCTCGATGGGCAGTTTGCCGATCTTCTCCCGGAGGGATGCGATCATGTCCCCGGACTTGTCGACCGCGATGAGCCGGGCTTCCAGGGCCTGCAGTTTGAGGGCGAGGGGAAGTGCTATGGCGCCCTTGGAGCACCCGAGGTCGTAGACCCGGCTGCGCGGCTGGAAAGCCTTGGCGGCCAGGGCGACCAGCTCCTCCAGGTTGTCGAGGTAATGCGGAACCGATCGGCCGATCATGTCCTCGAATACATCGACGACTTCCCGGTTGAACTGGAAGGCGTCCACCGCTTCGCGGGGCTCGGAATAAATATCGTCGTCGTTCATGCTGTCGCCAGGGCCTGCAGGTTGAATCCTGCGGGGGGGAAATCAACGAGAAACGATGCTGTCCTTGTCGGACGAATCCACCGGGTTTCGAAGGATTCGGGATGGACAGCCTCCTCCTGAGAGGGAATGCTCCAGCCGACCATGGGAAGGAACGACGATGTATCCAGTTAAGCGAATCCTGGTCGCCTTGGTGTGTTGGGCGGGCCTGCTGCCCGCAGCGGAAAAGCCGAACATCCTGTTTATCATGGCCGATGATATGGGCTATGGGGACCTGGGCTGCTATGGGCAGCAACATATTCAAACGCCGCATGTCGATCGACTGGCCCGGGAAGGCACCCGCTTTACCGATGTCTATGCTGGCTCGACTGTCTGTGCGCCGTCCCGGAGCGTGCTGATGACCGGCAGGCACACCGGGCACACGACGGTGCGGGGAAACTTCGGAAAATTCGGGGTCGCCGGCCTGGGGGGTGGAAAGGGCCGGGTTCCCCTGGCGGCGGAGGATGTAACCCTTGCTGAAGTCCTCAAGGGGGCGGGCTACGTTACCGGGATGTCCGGCAAATGGGGCCTGGGTGAACCGGAGACTACCGGCCAACCCAACCGGCAGGGTTTCGATGAATGGTTCGGCTATCTCAACCAGCGCCGCGCCCATACCTACTATCCCGACTTCATCTGGTTGAACGAGGAGCGCTATCCCCTGCCGGGCAACACCCAGGGGCGCAGGGAGCAGTACACCCATGACCTGTTCACGGCCTTTGCCCTTGGCTTCATTCGCAGGCACGCGGGAAAGGAGCAGCCCTTCTTCCTCTACCTGCCGTACACCGTGCC
>JAPYUI010000151.1:2907-4859 GCA_029936175.1 Kiritimatiellia bacterium | reverse complement strand
TGCGCGGGGCAAAGCGGGCCATGTACGAAGGGGGGATTCGCACGCCCATGATCGTCCGTTGGCCTGGCCGGGTAGCGGCGGGGAAAACCAGCGATGCACCGTGGTATTTTGCCGACGTCCTGCCGACCCTGGCTGCGCTCACGCAGCAGGAGGTGCCCCAAGGGATCGATGGCCTCAACCTGCTGCCGAGCCTGTTCGGCCGGGAGCAGCCCGGGCTAATGACGCGGTCCATGTACTGGGAGTTTTTTGAACGCGGATTTCAGCAGGCTGCCCGTCGTGGAAAATGGAAAGCGGTTCGGCTCAAGCGTGATGGCCCGATTGAGCTGTACGACCTCGCGCGCGACGAGGGGGAGCAGGTGGACCTTTCGGGCCAACACCCGGAAGTGGTGGAGCTTTTCCAGGCCCTGTTTAAACGCGCGCGCGCGCCGTCCCGGAACTGGCCCCTGGCAGAAAAATAACCGCCAGCAGGGCCAGGCGAAGGCCGCCCCGCATCAGGCGAAAAGCTCGGTAACCGCCTGGGCCTTGACCAGCTCGCGGGGCTGGTTCAGGTGGTTGTAGACCAGGGTTTCCGGGTCAATGCCGAAGGCGTGGTACATCGTGGCCAACAACTCGGCCGGGTGGACCGGGTCCTCGGCCGGTGCCGAGGCGGTCTTGTCGGATGAGCCGTGGACGTAGCCGCGCTTGGTCCCGGCCCCGGCGACGATACCGGTGTAGCAGTAGGGCCAATGATCCCGGCCATCGGCGTCGTTGCCGTTCCCGGAGGTGCTCACGCCCTTTTCCGGGCTGCGACCGAATTCACCGACCGCTACCACGAGGGTTTCATCGAGCATGCCGCGTTCGTCGAGGTCCTCGATCAGCGTGGCCAGGCCCGGGTCCAGCATGGGGGCCGACTGGTCGCGCATCCGTTTGTTCAAGCCCTTGTGGACATCCCACGAGTGATTGTCCGAGTTGGCAACCTTGGGCCAGATGACCTCGACCACGCGGGTGCCGGCCTCGACCAGGCGACGGGCAAGCAGGCAGCTCTGGCCAAAGGTATTCCGGCCATAGCGGTCGCGGGTACGGTCCGGCTCCTGCGTGAGGTCAAAGGCGTCGCGTGCGCGACCGGAGATGATGAGGTTCAATGCACGATCGTAGTAGGTGTTGAGGTTGTAGTCCTTGACCGCCGCATCGATATCTTTCATCTGTGCGTTGATCGCCTGGCGCAGGGAGGCGCGGCGCTTGAGGCGGAGGCGGAAGACTTCCGGGCGTAGCCTCAGGTCCTCGATCTTAATGTTGTTCATCTTGCCCATATCCATGTCGCCCCCCGAGGGATACAGGGTGTAGGGGTCGAAGGACTTGCCGAGGAATCCGGCCGAGCCGCCCTTGCCGACCACGTTGGACTCCTGGAGCGGGCGGGGGAGCATGACGAAGGGCAGCATCGGCTCCGTCGGTGGTTGCAGGCGAATGATGTTGGAACCGAAGTTCGGGAAGTCCTTTGGACTGGGCGGCTCGAGCTGGCCGGAAGGACTGACCTTGTCGGTGGTGTAGCCCGTCATCATCTGGTAGATGGCGGCGGTGTGGTTAAACAGTCCGTTGGGGGTATAGCTGAGCGAGCGGATCGTGGTGAACTTGTCGTTCGCCTGGGCCAGGCGCGGGAGCAACTCGGTGAAGTGTACGCCGGGAATCTTGGTGGGAATGGACTTGAAGGCACTCTTCACCTTGGTCGGCACGTTCTCCTTTGGATCCCAGAGGTCGAGATGGCTGGGTCCCCCCTGCAGGTAAACCAGGATGACGCTCTTGGCCTTGCCCCAACCGGGGCCGCCCTTGACCGCGGAGGAGGCTTGCGCCTCGAGCAGGGTACCCAGGCTCATGCCGAGCATGCCTGCCCCGCCTACGCGCAGGACGTCGCGTCGGCTCATGGTCAGGTTTTTATCGCATAGATCTCGGCCTAGGGCTCCAGGTACTCGCCACAT
>JAPYUI010000151.1:1332-2807 GCA_029936175.1 Kiritimatiellia bacterium | reverse complement strand
CCTTCCATCCGCAGGCCCTCCTTGCGAAGGATGTCCAGGACCTCCTGTTCCCCTTCCTTCGTGTGCGCAAAGCCGGCGAAGGTGGTGCCAAAGCGATCGTTCACGCACTGGATGATCCGGCCAAAGTCGCTGGTGACCTCATCGAACAGGCCGGTCACGAACGCGGTCTTGTAGGGAAGGAGGCTGCGGTAAAATCGGTTGTAGGCCCGGAGGTGATGGTGCAGGGGGTTGTCCGGGTCGTAAATCGCGGAGGAGACGACCGCGTCCTCGGGTGGACGGATAAGCACCACGCACGGCAGGCCCCGTTTCACGCCGCGAATAATTTGCGCCGGGGCGTGGACGTGATGGGCCTGCTGGACCTGTCCCGGCAATTGTGCGACCCGGAAAGCCGCATCCGCGAAACTGTTGCTCGAACGCGGGTAGCCTTCGATCACGATTTCCGTTTGCGCGTGTACGTGATGATCCGCCCGCGGGTGCAGGCTTCTCCAGAGCAGGAAAAAGGGCGCGGGATACGGGCCGAGCAGGTAATAGAGCTCCGCGCGCAACCGTTGGATCCAATGAGCCATGCAAGAGGGTATGCCGGATACGAGGAAAAATGGCAAGGCGTGAGCGCAGCCATCCGGGCCGTGCTCCCGGCCAGGTTAATGATTGAACAGGAACTCGGGCGTATTGATCAAGGCCCAGGCGATATCCTGGGCTGCGGTCAGGCGCTTCTTCTGTAGTTGTTTTGTGCTCAATTCCACGTCGCGTTGAAGGCGGCCCAGGATGGGATCCTCTCCCAGGGGCTTCTCGGCCGTGGCCTTGCGGTTCCGAAGCTGGGTCAGCATCGGGTCGACCGGCCGGGCGCGCCTGGCCTGGTCCAGGGCCTGCTTGCGTTTCTTGTGTTCGGGATCCTGTCCCGTGTAGTAGTCCGCGAGTTTTTTCTGCTGCGCCTCGTCTCGTTCCGCCGGTACAATCGCCAGGATAGTGGAAATGTCTCCCGGCAGGATGCCGACTTTTTTCGAGTGGGTGACCGAGATGCGGAAGCGGCCGAGCAGGTGGGTGTCATCATGATTCTGCAGCAGGGTAAAGTGCAGCAGGCTGCCCGCCTTGTGCGTGAACCGATCCTTGATTTCAAAGGTCGCGATATGTGATTTGCCCATCTGGTTCGAGATGGCCCAGCCGGTGTTGCCCTTGTTGTCGATCGCCCGCGCGACCGGGAACTTATCTTGGCTGAACGTGGCCTTGGCCTCCTTGAGATTGATCTTCTTCTTTTCCTTCGGCTTGTCACTGGGCCCGGCTTCCAGCTTGAACTCGCTGAGCACGAAATTCCCGTTGTCCGCACGACCGGGGCCCTTTGCCGGGTAGCGGTCATCGGCGAAAACCTCCAGGCGGATGCCGGTCAGGTTCTTGAGGTCGGTTTCCGCCTCGACGATGTAGGTTCCCTTGACGCGTTTGCCCTCGGCGGCGATGGATAAATCGTCCTGCCGGTTCAG
>JAPYUI010000151.1:0-1232 GCA_029936175.1 Kiritimatiellia bacterium | reverse complement strand
GAGGTGTAAATCGTGTCGTACAGCACCTCGGCCGGGAGGCGACGGGCCTTGGCATGCGAATAATTTCGATCGTCGTCCTCGTTGAAGGGGTTCGTCCGGATCGAGAGTTGGTAGGTTCGCGACTTGGCGATCATCCGGATCACCTCCTGGGTGTTGAACTTGCGCTTGACGAATGTCTCGGTCAGGTAGTCCAGCAAGGCGGGATTGGACGGGGGATTGCCGGCGCGAATATCGTCCAGGGGTTCAATGATGCCCGTGCCGTTCAGGTAGCCCCAGAGGCGATTGACATAGCTGCGCGCGAAGTACCTATTGTCCGGGGCCGTCAGCCAGTCAGCCAGTTGCTCGCGACGCGGAGCCTCCGGCTTGCTGTCGTGCTCGACCGCGTACGGAAAGACCGGTGCGGTGACCGCACCCGTGCGTTCGTGCTTCATCTCGCCGGCCTTTTTGTCACTGACGATTTCGTACAGCGGTTTACCGCTTTCAACCGCGGTTTTGCCCAGCGTCTTGTTGCCGGATGCGGGGTCTTTCTTCAGGTCGATCTGCGAAAAATACGCGGCCATCTGGTAATACTGGTCCTGGGTCCAGCGCTCGAAAGGATGATCGTGACACTTGTTGCAGTTGAAGCGCGTGGCGAGGAACAGGTGCGTGGTGTTTTCCATGCGTTCCTCGGGTGAGCGCAGGATCTTGAAATACGAGGCCGGTGGACTTTCCTTGTTGGATCCGCTCGCGGTGAGAATCTTGCGCGCGAACTGGTCGTACGGGGTGTTGGACTTGACTTCGTTGTGTATCCACGCGCGAAACATCTTGGCCCCCTCCGGACCAAGGTATTTCCGGTTGACCTGGAGCAGGTCTGCCCACTTGTTCGCCCAATGCTCCACGAAGTCATCGTTTCCGACCAGGGAATCGACCAGGGCATCGCGTTTCTCCCGCGAGGGGCGCTTGTCTGCATGAAATTTCCGCACGCTTTCCAGGCTGGGAGGCAAGCCGGTCAGGTCGAGCGTGACCCGCCGCACGAACTCGCTGTCGGTACACAATTCCGAGGCCAGGATCTGCAGGCGTTTCAGTTTCTGGTCCACCAGTTCGTCGATGGGGCTGTATACGGGCTGGCCTTTCCAGGCGAAGCCGGAACGATCACCCATCACGGTCAGGATGGTGGTGGCATAGGTGCCTTCGTAGCGTGCGAGCACCGGGGCCTCTCCACGCCGGAGGGTGGTCAAGAGGCCGCGCTTGTC
>JAPYUI010000150.1:8296-10241 GCA_029936175.1 Kiritimatiellia bacterium | reverse complement strand
ACTACGGCTACGAAAACAAGAGCCCGAAACCACCGATGGTCGCCGAGGGCATGTTCTGCCAGCAGCTACTCGGCATTCCGCCTTCCGACCGGAAAATGAAGGAAAGCGCCAAGTACCTCTCGGCCCATCTTCCGAACGCCCGCCAGAAGGATTATTACTACTGGTATTACGGCTGCCTCAGCCTCTACCAGCACCAGGGGCCCATCTGGAAGGAGTGGAACGAACGCATGCGGGAAATCCTGATCAACAGCCAGGACCGGGGCGGGAAAGATGGCGGAAGCTGGAATCCCAACGGAGACGCCCATGGAAACCGCATGGGCCGGATCGTATCGACCGCCCTCTCGACCCTGAGCCTGGAGGTGTATTACCGCTACCTGCCGATGTACTCGACAGAATACGGCAAAAACTAAGTCCCGGATACCGGGCATCAAGGATAGGCAGGCCTGCGGGACGGATATCCCACGGCGTCAGTCACTTCCCGGCCTAGCCCCGAGTTCATCTCGCACCTGCATCAGCAGATTGCCCAGTCGATTCTGCCCTTCACCCCGCAGACCGATCGACCAGTATTTCTCCCGGTTGTCGTCAAACGCCAAAGCTATGTTTCCGGTGTTCAAGAGCTTGCGGGCCAGGTCAGGATCCGCAAATTTCAAGCGGAGGGCTCGCAACATGATCTCATCCCGGACCTCATGCCAGTCCGGACGGACGTGCCGGGCATTCGCCTGGGCCAGGAGTACCACCTTGCGGGGACGAGGCGCCTTGCGAATCTTCTCGCGAAGTTCCGCGTGTTGCTCGCCCGGGAACTGGTGCGCACCAACGTAGTGTTCAACCGTCAGCCACTCCACGCCCTCCTCGGTAAATCCGTGCGGGGCGGCGTTCGCAAATTCAAAGTTCGGTTTGCTCTCGTAACCAAAAACAAGAATATCCGCCATGCCGAACTTTATCGCCGAAGATGGCCCAGCCTGCAAGAATTATGTTTGTTTTGCCAAGCATCTAATAGGGACCCGCCCTGATCAATCACGGGAGGGAGGCCTACCGCCTGCATGGCAATACGGCGGCGACTGGATTATTTCTTGCCCTTAGCCCCCGGGAACTTGGGCACTCCGCCAAAATACGGGTAGCTATCAAATGGGTCCCCTTGCCCGACCTCGCGCGGATCCCCGGTGGCCACCAGGTCCTTGTGGAGTTGTTCCGCCAGCTTTTTCATCACCCCGGCGTACTCGGGATTCTCGGCCACGTTGTCGAGCTGATCCGGATCTTCCTTCAAGTCGTACAACTCCAGTCGCGGACGCTTCCCGAAGGCGAGCTCGAATAACTTCTTGTGGTGCGCATCCTTCTCCGCATTCTCGACCATGTAGGTCTTGGTCGGCCCGTTGTCACAATCACCATACCAGGCGCCGCTCATAAAGGCATTCTTGTAATGAGGTGTGCCCGCCGGCCAGCGCTCCGGCCGGTCATTCACGATGAATAGAAATCCATTATTCCGAATCGCCCGCATGGGCGTGCCCCCGCTGATCCCCGCGTCCTGGCAAGGGGTATGCCGCTCTTTCCCGGTCAAGACATAGCTCCGGGCCGGATCCACCTGTCCCGATTTCGGGCTGGAAAAAACGTTCATCAGGCTCCTGCCCGTCATCGCCTGGGGAACGGCTACCCCGGCGGCCTCCAGGAAGGTCGGGGCAAAGTCGGTGGTCGAGACGAAGTCATCGACCACCCGGCCACCCTTGATCTTGCTGCCCCAGCGGGCCGCCAGGCAGACCCGGGCACCGGAATCATAAATATTGCCCTTGCATCGCGGGAACGGCATGCCGTGATCGCCCGTCATCAGGATCAGGGTGTTTTCCAGCTCGCCCATCTCCTCCAGTTTCGCGACCATCTTGCCGACATCGCTGTCGAAGCGCTCAACCTCAAAATAATAATCGGCCACATCGCTACGGACGGCTTCACTGTC
>JAPYUI010000150.1:0-8196 GCA_029936175.1 Kiritimatiellia bacterium | reverse complement strand
GGCGTCTTCAGCACCTCGTCGTTTTCATAGATCGACGCATGCGGAAATCCCCAGTCATCGGCGATGGCAAAGACGATGTTCGGTCGCTGGGCGGAAAAAACCGTTCCGGCAAGAAGGAACAGGGCAAGTAAAGGGCTGTATTTCATGGTATCTCCTAACTAATCATCTCGTATATGGCGGCCGGACGCATGCTCCAGGGCCAGCTCGGTGTCGCTCAGGGCCCGATGGTAAACCTTCACCCCGTGGACCCAACCGCGGAAGACGGAAGAATCGGCATAATTCGTAAAGGTCAGCCTATCATCCCCCTCCGTTTTCTGCAGTATTAAATGAGGCTGCAAACGTACCAATTTCGTCACCTGGTCGTTCAAGCAAATCCGCATCAACTGCTTTTCCAGGTCAAGGGCCACGGATAATTTATGCCACTGGCCGGCCTCAAGCGAACGGTCCACCTCAATCACCCGCCGCTGGTTGTTAAAGGTAATTTCCAGCTTCCCGGCAGGGTTCCTGCGGGCACCGAACCAGCGCGTGCGCATGCCGAACACGAAAAAGGTGTACGGTGTTCGCAGGCGATTCGGGGCAAAGGTTTCCGGCTTCATCTCCAGGGTAATGGTCAAAGCCTTCCGGTTCCATTCCGGCATGTCCCAGCCAAAATAGTAACTGTCGTCCGCGCTGTGTTCAAAGCCATAGATCCCGTTGAAATACAGGGACTTGTCCTTGAAGGGCAGATTGCGCGCCACCGCACGCTTCGTATCCACGCGATTCAGCACATCGCCGTCGAAGGTGAATTCCGCCAACAAAGCGGGATCCATACGCAGCGTGTCCGGATTGCGATGAACCGAGATGAGTGTCCGCCGCCCTTCTGTTTTGGCCCAAGCTGTCCATTTTTCAATCGGCACACGATTTTCCTCCGCAGCTGCATTGATGTAGTAACCGAAACTCCTTCGTGCAAGTTGCCGTAAATAAGTAATGGAATCTCCCCGCACGTCGCGATCCTCGGAAGCGAGCAAGCCCACCATGATATCGAGACAGCGAAGATCCCTGCATCGGTCGAGGACCTGGGCCACGGCAAGGCGAACCCCTTCATGCTCATCACGCATCACCGGCTCAATCATCGGCAGGGCTTCCGCCCCCTCCATGCGATGCAGGCACAACACAGACATCCGGCGAACCCGGGGCCGGGCGGATTTCAACCCCTCCTTGAACAAGGCAAGATCCGATTCGATGAGCGTCGTCGAGAGGGCGAGCTCTGCCTGGTAAAACAGGTCGGAAGTGTGGCAATAGGGCAAGGCCTGCAGGATCTGGGAGGTCCATCCGGTCATCCGCTCCTTGCGGATCTCGCCGAGGGCACGAATGATGGGGTCCTCCAGGTTGATCAGGACATGGCGCTTTAAGCGACGCCCGAAATTCCGGACTTCAGGATCCCTGGACTCGGCCGCGGCCTCCAACAGATCGATCGGAACGATCTTCATGTCCAGTAGTTCACGCTGGGCAAACTGGCGATCCGAAAAACCCTCGGCATCTAAATAACCGATCAACATGCGCACGTTTTCCCGCCGTTCCTCGTCCAGGTTGAGCTGGCGAAGAAACTGATGGGGCAGATACCTGCGATGCTCCGGGGCCTGGGCAAAGGCGCAGGCCGGAAGCAAGAGGAGGACCAAAACGGTTTTTGGCGCAAACATTTCGCAAAATATACTCAGAATTCCGGGACGGCTGCGATAAAAAGATTCCATGCGTATTGACCTGCTGCTGCTTTTGCTCCTCCTCGCCTCCCCGGGTGCTTATGCCGATTGGACCTGGGAAAACATAGCCGAACTGCCGCCGGCACCGGGCAGGGAGCGACACCCGGGCCTCGCCGGCCCCTTTGTCGGCGTACACCACGACGTCCTGATCATCGGTGGCGGAGCGAATTATCCAGGCACCCCACCCTGGAATGGAGGGGAAAAAGTTTACCACGATGAAATCTTCGTCCTGAAGAAAACACCGGAAGCCGGATACGCCTGGCACGACCAGACCTACAGGCTGCCGGGCAAACTCGCCTACGGGGTGACCATCAGCACCACCAATGGACTGGTTTGCATCGGAGGCGAATCCAGGGTCGATGGAGAGACCCGTTACAGCAAAACGGTCTTCACGCTGAGCTGGGACGTAAAGAATGAGCAGGTGTTACTCGGGAAAAAGCTCATCGCTACCGGGTACCAACGGGACGAGGTCCTTCCCTTGCCGGATTTACCCGTGGGCACGACGGCCCTGGGTGGCGCACTCATCCATCCACGTATCTACGTTGCGGGTGGCATAACCCCGGACGGCTATACCAGCGAGGTCTGGGAACTACGGCTGAATCGGCGGATCCATCCGAAGGGGTCGCTGGGGGGCTCACCCAGTGGCTTCCGCTGGCGCAAGGTAAGGCCCTGGCGCGGACCTCCTCGCAGCCACTGCATCGTCGCCCGCCAGCACGACGGACTCTTTGAAAACCTGCTCGTGCTCAGTGGGCGCAACCAGGACAAGGACGGGAGGTGGAACCTTCTCACCGACTTCATGAAGTACAATACCCACACGCGCACCTGGCTGCAGCTGGGCGATGTTGGACTACCCGGGGAAGCTGCCCGCTGCCTGATGGCGGGTGCCGCGATTTCGGACACGTCGTATCGCGTACACATACTGGGCGGAGATGAGGGGACCGTATTTACAGAATTAAACACCACCCTGCCCGCTGCCATTCAAGCAGCCCGCGACAAGGACGATGAGATCGAAGCAAAATCACTCGAGCAACAGAAAATCGACCTGCTGAACCAGCATCCTGGATTCGGGAAGGACCTGATCACCTACAACATGCTGACCGACAGCTGGGAGAAGACCGGGGAGTTTCCCCAGCCCCTTCCCCTGACCACGACCGCGGTGCACTGGGGGGAGGACATCATCCTGCCCAGCGGGGAACTTCGGCCCGGGGTCCGTTCGCCGGTGATCTGGAAGGGACGGTATCGCGAATGATGGCGGGAACCCACCCGGTTCCGGAGCAACGATTGCACGCATGAAAAAGCTCTGGCAACGACCGCTGTTCTGGTTCGCCCTCGCCCTGCTCGTCCGGCTGCTGTACCTGCAGGAACAGAGCGGGCATTTCCTCTTTTACCAACAGATGCTCGATGAGCGCGAAATCGTGGAGCTTGCCCGCAATGGCTTTGTCGAGGGAGAACCCTTTTTCAAGGCCCCCCTGTACAGCCTCTTCATTCGCGCAGTCATGTTTTCCGCCGGAGACACCTGGGTGTGGCTGGTGCGACTCATCCAACACCTCTGCGGGGCACTGCTCGTGGTCCTCGCCTTCGATACCGCACGGCGCCTGGCCCATTCCATTCCAGCGGCAGCCCTCGTTGCGGGCATGCTTTGCTTTTACGGTCCGCTCATCCGGCTGGAAGACCGACTCGTTCTCGATTTCTTCACCGTGTTCATGCAAAGCGCCATGCTGTGGGCGATGCTTCGGATCCCGGATGCATCGCATAAAACGAAATGGGCACTCATCGCCGGCCTGTTCGCCGGATTGAGCTGGCTCATCCGACCGACCCTCATGCCGGTACTTCCGATCCTTGCCCTGTGGATCTTCATGCACCAGCGACCCTGGAAACCGAAGCTCGGGGCAGCGGCAGCCTACCTGCTCTTTCCCGCCATCGCCATCGGCGGATTCACCCTGCGGAATCACCAGGTTTCCGGGCAAGCCCTGAGCACCCCCTGGCAGGGTGGATATAACTTTTACCAGGCGAATAAACGGGATGGGAACGGTCGTTACCTGGTCCAGGATAGCTACGTCGCCCAGCATGGCGGCAACCCGACCAGGGAACTCATTCTCCGTGAAGCACCACCTTTTTTGCCCGAAGCCCCTGTGGCGCGGCCGGACTACAAAGCGGCAAATGCAGCCTGGTTCCACCTGGGATGGTCCGAAATCAAGGAAGACCTTCCGGCCTGGATGGGCCTGATGATTAAGAAGGGATTCTACCTCCTGAGCGCCCGCGAGATATACAACTTCGAAGACTACCGTGTCATGCGACAGCTCTCGACTATCCTCAAGGTCACCTTTTTCAACTTCGGCTGGCTCTGGCCCCTCGCCCTGGCCTCCCTGGCCTGGGGTAAATCCTGGAATAGCCAACATGTTCTCGTCGCCCTCTACCTGGTCTTCCTCGGCGGGGCCATCGCGCTCTTTTTCACCAGCGGGCGCCTGCGCATGCCGCTCGTCTTTCCCGTTGTCCTCCTGGCCGCCGTGACCATCGCCCGCTTGATTTCCCGGCCCCGACAAATCACCCCGTGGCTGCTCATCGCCGCCGGCATCGCCCTGAGCTGGATGGACTGGTGGGGCGTACGTTCCGAAGATCTTCGCGATATCGAATACGCCCGCTTGAGCAATGCTGCCTGGCGGGCGAATGAATTTGAACGGGCCTTGAGCTATGCGGATGCGGCCATGGCCTTAAGAACCCGCAATCCACAAATACACCAGGTCCGCGGACAAGCCCTGCATGGCGTCGGCCGGTATACAGAGGCCGCGGAGGCCTTTGAAAGGTCCATCGGCTTGTTTCCCGGGGATGTAAACAGCCTGTACAACCTCGGCTATATCTACTATCGACACCTGGATGAGGCGGAGCGGGCCACCCCGCTGCTTCGACGCGCGGCGGAGCATGGATCGCAGAAGGCGACCCTCCTCCTCCTGCGAGTCGGTATCCGCAGCAACGATCCAGGCGCACACCGGCGGTTAAACGAGATCAAGCCCACCCCTGACCTTGCCGAGATGATGCTGATCACCACCATCTGTGCAGCCACAAGAAGGGGCCAAGTGGACCAGGTACAGAAATGGAGCCGGGCTCTTGAGGCCCAATTCGGGAAACGAGCGATGGATGATCTCGCCTGGGAACTGGAGCAGCTCGAGCGAAGATGATTGTCAGGTCCGAAAACAGGGACCATTCTTTCGCGTTTACAACTTAAGGAAGTTTTCCATCATCTGCATGCCACCCTGGGTCAATACCGATTCCGGGTGGAACTGCACCCCGTGCACGGGCAGCTCCTTGTGCTTCAGGCCCATGATCTCGTCCTGGTCTGTCCAGGCCGTAATCTCAAGGTCTTCCGGAAGGCTCTCCCGGTCAACAATGAGCGAGTGATAGCGCGTGGCGATAAAGGGATTCGGCAGCCCGGCAAACACCCCGCTTTCCCCGTGGTGCATCTCCGACGTTTTCCCGTGCATCAGCCGTTCAGCACGCACCACCTTCCCGCCGAAGACCTGGGCGATGCACTGGTGCCCCAGGCAGACGCCAAACACCGGCACCTGCCCGGAGAAATGCTCGATCACCTCGCAGGACAGGCCCGCTTCGTTCGGCGAACAGGGCCCCGGGCTGATCATGATCCGCTCCGGCTTCAGGGCCTCGATATCCGGGATAGAGGTCTCGTCGTTTCGCAGGACCGCCATCTCTGCACCGAGCACCCCCAGGTACTGCACCAGGTTGTAGGTAAAGGAATCGTAGTTATCGATTACGACAATCATGGGTCACTCAAAGTTGCGCGCGAGGGCGATGGCTTTCAACATCCCCCGCGCCTTGTTTCGGGTTTCCTGGTATTCCATTTCCGGGTCGGAGTCCGCGACGATGCCTGCACCCGCCTGGACGTAGCTTTTATCGCCGTCCATGACCACGGTGCGAATCACGATACAGGAATCATGATTCCCGTCGAAGCCGAAGTAACCGATCGCCCCGCCGTAGGCACCTCGTCGTGCCGTTTCCAGCTCGGCGATGATTTCCATCGCCCGAATTTTTGGCGCACCCGACAAGGTTCCCGCCGGGAACGTCGCCCGCAGGAGATCGTAGGTGTCTTTATCGTCCGCCAACTCGCCCGTCACGTTGGAGACGATGTGCATGACATGGCTATAGCGCTCGATAATCATAAAATCCGTTGGGACAACCGTCCCCCACTTGCACACGCGACCGATATCGTTGCGCGCAAGGTCCACCAGCATCACGTGCTCCGCCCGTTCCTTCGGATCCGCCAGCAAATCCTCCTCCAGGGCCCGGTCACCCGCTTCATCCGCCCCGCGCGGGCGCGTGCCCGCGATGGGACGAATCTTCACCCGGCCGTCTTCCCCGCGAACGTTGACCTCCGGAGAGGAACCCGCAAGGCGGAAATCCCCAAATTCCAGGCAGAACATGTACGGCGATGGATTAATGGCGCGCAGTGCCCGGTAAACGTTCAGGGGATCTTCTGCCCCATCGACCTCAAAGCGCTGGGAAAGCACCACCTGGATGATATCACCAGCCCGGATGTACTCCTTGGCCTTTTCAACCGCCCCGGTGAAGACATCGTGTTCCATGTTCGAGCGCAGGGGCAACTCGGGGATGTCCACGTGTACATCCAGGGTCCGGCGCGGGACATCCGCATTCAATCGTTCCGCCAGCTGGGCAATCCGGTTCAAGGCATCCGCATACGCCGCCTCGGCATCGCCTTCAATAAAGGCATTTGCCACGAGCTTGGTCGTGTGCTTCACGTGATCAAAGATTACCAGGGTATCGGTGAGGATGAGCAGGATATCAGGCCATCCAAAGCCGGGTTTTTCACACAGGGGCACCTTGTCGAATTGGGCTACCGCGTCGTAGCCGATGTACCCGATGACCCCACCGAAGAAGCGCGGCAGGTTCTCGTCGGGCACGGCCTGGTAACGCGACATGAATTCTTTCACCACGCTGAGTGGCTCAACATCCTCGAATACCCGATCTTCGCCCGCGGGCTCCCGGATGGTCACCGTTCGCCCCGTAGCCTGGATGATCACCTGGGGATTCCCACCCAGGAAGGAATAGCGGGCCATGTTCTCCCCCCCTTCCACGCTTTCCAGCAGGAAGGTGTGGGTGCTTTCCGCCTCGGCCTTCAAGCCCGTCCGCAGACGTTCATAGGCCGATACCGGGGTGTCCTGGTCCGCCATGATTTCCCGGTAGACCGGCACGAGGTTCCCCTGCGTCGCCTTCTCCAGGAACTGTTGTTTGTCCGGCAAGGCCATCAGGGGTCAATAAATTCGAGGTCCATGGTTTCCAGGTTCAACCTGCGATAATAACAGTTCCGCGGCTCGCCTGCCCGGTTCTTCGTGTGGCAGATATTCCCGCGCCGGGGGCGAACCCGGTAGAGCAGGGAATTCTGTTCGCAGTTGACCCGGACCTCCAGCAACTCAAAGGTCTCGCCGCTGGTGGCCCCTTTCTCCCATAACTCAGCGCGCGAGGTGCTCCAGAACGTCGCGTTACCGGTCTTGATCGCGTGCTCCAGGGCCTCACGATTGGCATACGCGACGAGGATCAGCTCATGGGTGTCCGCGTGCTGCACCGCCACGGGCAGAATACCCCTGGCCGCGGCCGAGGCCTTTTCCAGTTTATCAAAATCCAACTGCAGGGCTGTACCCTCTTCCCGTTCACTGCTCATAACCGTACCTCCACGCCTTTCTCGCGCAAATACTCTTTTGTTTGCCTGATCGTGTACTCACCGAAGTGAAAAATCGAGGCCGCCAGCACGGCATCTGCCTTTCCCTCCGTCACCCCTTCATACAGGTGCTCCAGTTCACCCGCACCACCCGAGGCGATTACCGGAACAGGCACCGCCTCGGCGACCGTGCGCGTCAGCTCCAGGTCGTAGCCATCCTTGGTCCCATCGGCATCCATGCTGGTCAGCAGGATTTCACCCGCGCCACGCTCGGTCACCTCAACCGCCCAGGCGATGGCATCCAGCTCCGTCGGGTTACGTCCACCATGGGTGTAGACGGTCCAGCCGCCGCCGTCCACGTTGCGACGCGCATCGATCGCGCAGACAATGCACTGGTTTCCAAACGAATCAGCGGTCTCGTTGAGGATTTCCGGATTCAAGATAGCCGCCGTGTTGATCGAGACCTTGTCTGCCCCATGATTCAGCGCACTCCGCACGTCCGCATAGGTGCGAATGCCGCCGCCGACCGTCAGGGGCATGAAGACCTGCTCGCCCACCCGGGCGACGATATCCAGGACGGTCGCCTGCTCCTTGTGGGATGCCATGATGTCCAGGAAGGTCAATTCATCTGCCCCCTGCTCTTCGTAGGCGCGGGCGGCCTCCACGGGATCCCCCGCATCGACGAGGTCGACGAAATTCACGCCCTTGACCACCCGGCCCTCCGCGACATCAAGACACGGTATAATTCGTTTTGCCAACATGATTGAAATA
>JAPYUI010000149.1:5194-10283 GCA_029936175.1 Kiritimatiellia bacterium | reverse complement strand
TGGAATCGGTTCAGGGGTTTTCCGGGTTGGGGACCAATGGCAACCTGATATCCGGACAGTTCCTGCGCAACGCCACATCGGGCAACCCGGCGAGCGGATCCACGCTCACCCTGGCCAATTTGCCCGCGCATAATAGCCTGGATATCGATTTCCTCCTTGCCATTATTGACTCTTGGGAAGGCGGGGGAGGGGACGGACTGGCTGTGCTTCTTGACGGAAACGTGGTTTTCAGCGAGTCCTTTCACGCTGACCCGACTTCCGGAAACCAGTCGTACACGCCTCCTGAAGGGGGCTTGTTGTCCAGCGGAACAAACCTGGGTTTCAGCAGTGGTGGGGCCGCTTTTTATGATTCCGTGTACGACATGGGGCTTGAGCCGACCCTGCAACACCTGTACCACACCAGTTCCTCGGCCACCATCCAGTGGATGGCCTACGGGGCCGACTGGAGCGGTGGGGATGATGAATCGTGGGCAATTGACAACCTACGCATCTCGGTGAACCAGGGAGACCACGTGGTCCCCCTGGGCAGCACATGGCGCTATCTGGATACGGGAGCCAACTTGCTGACGGGGTGGAAGGAGCCCGCTTATGATGACAGCGCCTGGGCATCAGGCCCTGCGGAACTTGGGTACGGCGATGGAGATGAAGCCACGGTGGTTAGTTTTGGCGGGGTCGCGAACAACAAGTTTATCACCACCTATTTTCGTCACACCTTCACGCTGACGGATCTGCCCTCGGTGTTGGGTGCGGATATCGGGATTAAACGGGATGATGGCGCAGCGGTTTACCTCAACGGTTCAGAGGTGTTGCGCGACAATCTCCCCGCAGGAGCGGCATACGATACCCCTGCAGGCACCACGAACGTGGTAAATGAGAACCTGGTGGTACAGCATGAGATTGACGAGACCTTGCTCGTCGACGGAATAAATACACTGGCCGTGGAGGTGCACCAGGACGAGGCAACCAGCTCGGATATCAGCCTGGATCTTTTCCTGTCGCTGGACCGCGAAGCCGATGTGGGTGTCCTGGGTAACGATGAGGACCCGGAGGGCACACCGCTCTCGGCCGAAGTCGTATCCCAGCCCGCTAACGGAAATCTCTCGCTTGATCCTGTCGGCACCTTTACGTATACGCCCGCAGTGAATTTCGAGGGATTTGACTCGTTCGACTACCGGGCTTTTGACGGGGCCCTCTATGCGACGGGCACGGTTACGATCCTGGTAATTCCGTCTGCCAATAATATTCCCTTGACGGACCCTGACCCGTACAGCGGGGTCGAGGATATAGCCCTGGTTGTTCCCGAAGCTGCCGGGGTGCTCGTAAACGACGAGGACCCTGACATGGATCCGATTACGGCGGTGTTGGTCGATGCGCCGCTGCATGGATCGGTACTGCTGGAACCGTCAGGGGCCTTTACCTATACCCCGGAAACCAACTATTTCGGGGTGGATGTCTTCACCTACGTGGCAAATGATTCACTCGGGAATTCACCCCTCGGCGTGGTGACCATTAGCCTGGACGCCCGCAACGATGTTCCTTTTTCAAACAGCGATTCTTACATCGTTGACCTCGACCAGTTGACGAATATTCCCGCGGTTTCCGGTGTCTTGCAGAATGACGGGGATGTTGAAGGCGACCCCTTGTCCGCATTGTTGATGCTGGATGTGGATGTTGGCACACTGGGGTTGGGTGCGGATGGAGGCTTCGATTATACACCGCCTCCCGGCTTTGCCGGGCTTGCCCGCTTCAGTTACTCGGCGGTTGACGGAATGGCCACTTCCTCGGTTAGCGAGGTTCAACTGGTGGTCAACGGTCGCCCGTTTGCAGGGAGTGATGCTTATGCGGCCATTGAAGATCAATGGCTGACCGTGCCCTCGAGCAGCGGTCTCCTGGTCAACGACTCGGACCCGGAATTCTCGGCACTGGCGGCTACGCTTGCCGGGGATGTAGCAAACGGCACGCTGACTCTTCATGCGAATGGGGCCTTTTCCTATTTTCCCGACCTGGACTTTAATGGAGCCGACCAGTTCAGCTACACCGTGAGTGATGGACTTCGCGATTCGCCTCCTGCGACCGTGGTGTTGAGTGTAGAGGCGGTAAATGACGCCCCGCTTGCCGCCCAGGACCGGTATATCCTGAGCGTTGGTCAACCGATTTCTGTTTTACTGGCCGAGGGCGTGCTGGCCAATGATTCGGACGTGGACAGCACCAACCTTGTTGCCACGCTGGTCTCGGATGCGCTCAGCGGCAACCTGAGCCTGTTTCCGGATGGCTCCTTTTGGTATACGCCCAACCCTGGGCAGGCTGGCTTGGATACGTTCCGTTACCGCGTGTCGGATGGCGCCTTGTATTCAGAACCGGTGACAGTTGACCTTGAGGTAGAACTCCCGGCCAGGTCGATGGTGATCAATGAAATCATGTACCACCCCGCGAGTGAAGACGATGCCGAGGAGTACGTTGAACTGGTCAATATCGGGCAGAGTCCCATCCAGTTGCTGGGCTGGACATTCACCTCCGGCATCTCCTTTTCCTTTGGCGACATAACGGTTCCTCCCGGGGGCTTTGTCGTGGTTGCGGCAGATACCAACAAGTTTGTCTCGACGTACGGGCCGGTGCCGAACCTGTGCGGGCCCTGGATTGGGCGACTGGGCAACCAGGGGGAGCGCATCCGCTTGAAGGACAACCTTGGTAACGAGTCTGATGACCTGAGTTACAGCGATGAAGGGGATTGGGCCCTGCGTCGCAGGGGACCCAACAGCAGGGGGCATAACGGGTGGATCTGGCTGGCCGAGCACGATGGTGGTGGTGCTGCGCTTGAATTGATGAATCCCGAATTTTCCAATAAGCAGGGCCAGAATTGGCAGGCCGGGACGGTTGCTGTGCCGACACCGGGTGCTGCCAATACCGCGTATACGGCAGATATTGCCCCGATGATCCTGAACGTCAGGCACGATCCGCCCATTCCGACGTCGAGTGACGAAGTTACGATACGTGCCGAGTTGAAGGACGAGTTTGGCTACGGCTTGACGGCCTACTTGTTCTACCGGGTGTCCACGCTGAGCCCGGGATCGTTTATTTCCCTGTCCATGGACAACGATATGGGTGATGCCTGGAGTGCAGTGCTGCCTGCCCACCCGGACGGGACGGTCATGGAATTTTACCTGGAAGCGGGGGACGGTTTGAACACCCGGACCTGGCCGGGGCCGACCGATGCCAGTGGCACCCAGGGGGCAAACGCCTTGTACCAAGTCGACGATGAGGTCTATACAGGCTCCCAGCCTATTTATCGGATTGTTATGTCGGTTCCGGAAGACAATGAGTTCTTGCGGGAAAATTTCAACACCCGGAGCGATGCCCTGATGAACCACACCTTCATTGCCCGGCACGGCACCGATGTGGATGTACGGTATCGCAGCGGAAACCGGGTTCGGGGTGCCGGTAGCCGCAATCGCAATCCGATTAATCTTCGGATTAATCTCCCTCGGGACAAGCCCAGGAATAAAACTTCCCGGTTCAATTTAAATACCCAGTTCAGCTATCTCCAGGTGGCCGGCATGAAGTTGATGAAAGCCGGGGGCGTTTCGGCGGCCGTTGACGCCTTTCCCGTCCAGGTGCGTCTCAACGCGGTCAACCGGTCCAATGACAACCAGCCCAATCGCCGCTATGGTTCGTACGTGCATCTCGAAGCCCTGGCGGCCGATTATCTTGAAGCCCATTTCGCCGGGGATGCGGATGGTAATCTCTATAAAAAGAAGCGTCCGGATGTGAAGTGGCCTTATCGGAGTGGAAACATCAATTCGTACCTTTCCGATGGGTGGTCAAAATCATCGAACAGTTCAGCAAACGACTGGGGTGATCTTGATAACTTCATGTTTGTCATGAACAATGCATCGACCTCTAATTATCTCGACGAGGTTGGGCAGGTTGTCAACGTAGAGCAGTGGATCCGTTGGTTTGCAGTCAACACCCTGCTAAACAATCGCGAAACAAATCTTAGCAGTGGTACAGATGACGACTACACGATGTATCGCGGCATGCTCGATCCTCGCTTTATGCTCGTGCCGCATGATCTCGACACTATTTTTGGGCTAGGGGATACCTCGACCAATCCGACGGATACCTTATTTCCCATGATCGACAGTGGCTTTGGTGGGCAGGCGATGCCTCAACTGGTGCCCTTTATGCAAGAACCTGCAGTGGCGCGAACGTATTACGGGGCACTTAAAGAGCTGGCGCAGACGCTCTTCTCCGAGGCCGAGTTGGAGCCTTTCCTCGACAACGGCCTTGGCAACGGCTGGGTGCCGCAGAACGTTATCGACCAGATGAAGGACTTCATGGATGTCCGCCGTGTACACATCCTGGACAACATTCCCTCGAACCTGTCCACGATGAGCAACCTGCCGGTGGTGGGCGGTTTCCCACAGACTGATGACGCCGGGGTTTCCGGCTTGTCGGGGACCATCGATTCCGTGAACACGTACCGGGTAACCGTGAACGGTCACGATGCCCCCATCGACCCATACAACGGCACCTGGTCGGCACCCGGGGATCTCGTCCTGGATCCGGGCTTGCATGCCGTGGTCGTCGAGGCCTTTGGCGAGCAGGACCAGTTGCTCGACACCGAGATCATTACCCTGTGGGTTGCCTTGGGTGCGACGAATGACGTGTCGGGAACCCTGGCCGTCAACACGGTTTGGAGTGCTTCCAGCGGACCGTATAGGGTAACAGGCGATATCCTTGTGCCCGTGGGTGTTACCCTCACCATCGAACCCGGAACCACGGTTTATTTTGCTGATGGCCGACGAATTACGGTACAGGGGCGACTGTTGGCCGAGGGAACACCGGCCCGGCGCATCCAGTTTGCCCCGGAACCCGGTAGCGGTGATACCTGGGATGGCGCTTATTTTGACCAGAGCCAGGAAGACAACCGGATGACGTACCTGGATATGGCGTATGCTTCCAAGGGGGCGCAGTCGATCCAGGTGGACCACTCCCGCCTGTTGATCGACCACATGAGTTGGTCGGGTACGGGAGCCCTGATCCTTGACCTGGATCATCCATCGTTGCTGGTGACCGATTCAATTTTCCC
>JAPYUI010000149.1:0-5094 GCA_029936175.1 Kiritimatiellia bacterium | reverse complement strand
ACCCGGTGATCGTGGTCAACCGCTCTGTTTTGCCCCAGGTCCATCATGCCCTGGGCGAGGAAAACCTTGATGTGGACCCCCGCTTTGCTCCTGCCATGAACGATTTCCACCTGCTGCCCGGTTCGCCTGCCGTGGGGCGGGGGCCAAACGGTCTCGACATGGGTGCCTGGGTGCCGGGCGGAGCCAGTATCCATGGGGAACCGACGCCCATCACCTGGCGTACCGATGCCCGTTTGGATGTCGCGGGTCCGGGGATCGTCGCATACAAGTTCAGCCTGGATGGGGGGAGCTTCGGCGTGGAATTCCCCGTGGATACCCCTGTTTTGTTGACCGGGCTTTCCGAGGGGTCCCATGTTGTCCGCGCCATCGGTAAAAATTCTGCCGGGCTGTGGCAAAATGAAACGAACGCGGTTGAATCTCGCACTTGGTCGGTGGACCCGGCATACGCAGCAATCCTGATCCATGAGGTCCTCGCCGATAACCGGGGGGTGCTTGATCATGAGGGTACTTTCCCGGATTACATCGAATTGTGGAATAATGGACCCTCCACGGTCGACTTGGCCGGGTTGCAAATGTCGGATGAGGCCTCCACCAGCGACACCTTCACTTTTCCACCGGGCACCACGATAGCTCCTGACGGGTACCTGGTGCTTTACGCCGGCGACCCGGATGGCACATCCGGGATCCATCTCGGATTCAGTCTTGATAATGATGGGGATGGGGTCTTTTTGTTTGACGCGTCGGTGCAAGGTAGCGGATTACTTGACTCGATTTCCTTTGGCATGCAGGCTCCCGGTGCATCAATCGGGCGCCTGCAACCCGGGTTGGAATGGTCGCTGAACATGGCCACGCCCGGTGCGGCAAACCAGCGTGCCGGGACGGGAAACCCAGCAGGGTTAAAGCTCAATGAGTGGCTGGCCAATAACCAGCTTGTGTTTGAAGATGATTTCCTGGAAATCTACAACCCTGACCCTCTGCCGGTAGAGTTAAGTGGATTTTTTCTCACCGATGACCTGGCCGGGGTTCCGACAAAGCATATCATTGCTCCCCTGAGTTTTATACCGGGTGGGGGATTTGTTTCTTTCGTGTCAAGGGAAGGGTCTGGAATGCGGGCCAATCACCTGGATTTCAATCTCTCCCGCCTGCTTGATGACCTTGCCCTGCTGGACGCCGGAACCAATGTGATCGATACCGTGTACTATGGTGCACAAGGTGAAGATGTGTCGGAGGGTCGTATTACGGACGGGGCCCCGCTGTTCGCCCGTTTCACCCTCCCGACCCCGGGGTTTTCCAATACCTCGACCTTGTCAAATGAGGTCGCGCTAATCAATGGCTTGCGTGTTACCGAGTTGATGTATCATCCGGCCGGGGATGAAGATGCTGAGTTTATCGAAATCCAGAACGTGGGTACCCAGTCCGTTGACCTGGCAGGTATCGTGCTCGAGGGCGGGGTTGATTTTGAATTTTCCAGTGGCACCCTCCTTCCCGGAGCGTACACCGTGTTGGTTCTTGATCCCGTGGCTTTTCAAGCCCGATACGGAACGGGTATTCCCCTCGGAGGAACCTATACCCGTAAGCTGGGTAACGCGGGGGACCACCTGCGCCTCGAAATCAGCAGCCTGAATGCGGGGATTCTCGATTTCAATTACCTCGATACCTGGTATCCGGCAACCGACGGGGCGGGGTCTTCGCTAGCGATCGTAGACGCATCGCTCCCCCGGACGGACTGGGACCTGAGTCCGAGCTGGTCGGCCAGTGGATTGGTCGGGGGAACACCCGGTTTTGACAATGCCTTTTATATCGATGCTGGAATAGCGTTGAACATCTCGTTGCCGGAGGTCCCGGACATCGACGGGGTCGTAAACTATGGCAACATGGCGCCGGGTAGCGTGGTCCTGGCCTGGTCACAGGACACCGGTCCTGCGCCGGTATCGTTCAGCGTGACCAACGTGCCGGATACCTCCGTGCAATTTGCGCTTCCGGGCGCACATGTCCTGAAGCTCAGTGCCTCCTTCAGCGGTATCCAGGTCAGCGACACGGTTGCGGTCAATGTGTACGACAATTACGGGAGCTGGACCGGGCGTGTATTTACGGCGGGAGCATCACTTGCTGAAATGCAGGACGATCCCGATCATGATCTACTGAGTAACCTGGAGGAGTTTTTCCACGGCACGGACCCCAACGTGGGTTCCGTGCTTCCGCCGATTCGATGGTCCCTTGAAGGTGGGCACCTGGTTTTCCGCTATAACCGAAGGTCTTTCACCGACACCAACCTGCTGATGCGCGCGGCGGTCTCGGCTAACCTTGTCCATTGGGAGCCTTCACCGATTGAGGTGGAAAAGACCCTGCTTTCCGATAACGGCACGTTGCAGGAATGGATGGTTCGTGATCTTAGCCCGGTACAGGTTGGGTTTCGCCGTTACCTGCGCTTGTTGTTGCACGGAAACTAATCGACCTTGCAGGTCATGTCGTCACCGCAACACATGGGCGACTTGATCTTCCCGTGATCATTCGGGCACTTGGACACCTGGACGGTTGTACCGTCTTCAAGGGTCAGGCTGTCATCAACCAGGGGTGCATCGCATGCTGCACACGTAGCATTCACACCCATCCCACACTTTGCACATTCATAGGTCGCCATGTCTAACTCCAAGTTTGTTGGTTAAAGGACAAGCAATACGGCCCGGATTCGTGGTGTCAAATCTTATCGCGTAGAGGTGTTGCCCGCGTCGCCTTGTACAGGGGGAGTGTTCTATTTCCAGCCGAAGTAGTCCATCCGGCGTTGCACTTCCGGACCGCTCGATTTTACGTCCATTTTTGTGAAGCTGAAGGCCTGGTTCAGGCCGCCGTCCATGAGGAAAACCATGTCGTTCATGGCGATGAGGGTTTCGACGTAGTTGCTCGACTGCTGGAGAATTGTCCTGAATACCCGCTGCGGTTTTTCCTTGTCGGTCAGGGCGAGGAAAACAGCCGCGCGTCCGCGGACAAGCAATTCCTCGTGGTCCTGGTTGGCCCGAACGGCTGTCTCGAGAGCGCCGAGGCCGGCTGGCGCATTGCAGGCGGCGGTGAGGGCCCAGTAACGAATCCATGGATCATCCGAAGCCAGGGCCTTCGAGATGGCGCCCAGGCGTTGCCCGGCGGGCAACAGGCAGAGGTCCGCCGCATCCACCAGGCGGCCGATCCGGTCCTTGTGCGCCTGTCCGTAGGCCGCCGGGGCCTGCATGGCTTCTGCGTAGAGTACGCTCTCCGGGAAGAAGCTCAGGTCGGGCAAAGCCTTCACCTGCTCACGTAGCCGCCGTCGCATGTCGAGCTTGATGGCCGTGTGTTCGGGGTGTCCTGCGAGGTTGTGGATCTCGTGAGGATCCTTTTCGAGGTCGAACAGGGCCTCGGGTGACTTGGCGCTAAAAAACTGGGTCTGGATTGGGTTGAGTTTTCCCGCCCGGTGCAACTCCCGCCACTCGCTGAAGGCGAGCATCCGGTAGCGGTAGTTGTTCTGCAGGCCGTCGGGGAGGTAGGCCTCATAGTTCCGGTGATATTTCCACTTGCCCTTGCGCAGGGTCCGGATCATTTCATATTTTTCATCGAAACGATCCGCATGACCGAAGGTTTCATCGCGGGCATTCATTTCTCCTGCTGTCACACCCTTGCCCAGGAAGGGCTTCCCATCCATTTTTGCGGGGACCTTCACCCCGGCGAGATTCAGGGTGGTGGGACCGAAATCGATGAAGCTGACGAAACCTTGAATTCGGGTTCCCAGCCGGTGATCTGCCAGGGATTTCCAGTTTTCCGGGATGCGTACGACCAGGGGTACATGCAGGCCGCTTTCATAAACATAGCCCTTGCTCCGGGGCAACACGCCCCCGTGATCGCCGAAATAAAAGATAAAGGTATCCTCCAGCAAGCCGTCCTCCTCCAGTTTCTTCACGGTCCTCCCGACGAGCGCATCGATGGCGCTGATGCGATCGAGATAGCGTGCGTGCGTGAAGCGAAAGGTGGAGGTGTCCGGGAAGTAGGGGGCGAGCTGCACTGCGGCCGGGTCGGATTTAAGTGCACCCGGCCTGGCCATCTCACCCGCCTTGAAATGCAGGGAGCTTTCGTGTGAGCTCCCATGCGATTCCATGTGGAAGAAGGGTTGTGATTGCTCAGGGCGGTTGCGCCAGCTGGCTTTCCTTGATGAGGCGTTCCACACGCCTTTACCCTCGACGAGGTTGTAATCCTTCTTCGCATTGTTCGTGGTGTAGTATCCCGCCTGACCCAGGTACCAGCTGAACATCCGCAGGTCTTCATGCTGGGCGGCGAGCCTGGTTTTTCGATGGAACTGGGTGCCGATCCGGGGTGCCAGGCAGCCCGTGGCCAGGGTGCTCCGGGCAACCGAACAGACCGGGGCATTGGAAAAAGCCCGGTCATAGATCAACCCGTGCTCCGCCAGTCGTGCAATATTCGGCGTTTCGATGCCCGCCGGATCGAAGAGTTTCAGGTAATGCTTTGAATTGTCCTCGGACACGATCCAGACGATGTTGGGCCGGTCGGCGGCCGGGAGGAGACCACCCCCTCCGAGCAGGGCGATGAGGATACCGTAAAATACAACTTTGTTCATTTGGCGCTCCATGGTCAGCGATGAATCCAAACAGGCTTTACGGGCTTCTGCAAGGGCATCCATACCTGTTCTTCACGGGTACTTCGGGACCCTGTCCGGGCCTGAGCGGCATCGAGTTAAGGCTTTCGTTTAACTTCAAAACCCACTATGCCCTCTGCATGAAACGAATCCTGTGCTTTGGCGACTCAAATAGCTGGGGCTTTATGCCCGGCACGGAAATGGAACGCTTTCCGCGAGACCAGCGCTGGCCCGGGGTCCTGGCTAAGGCCCTCGCGGGCGAGGTTGACTTTGTCGAAGAGAACCTGTGTGGGCGCACGACATCGTTTGACGACCCCTTATTCCCCGATCGCAACGGGGCCAGGCACCTGCCGATGCTGCTGGATAGTCACGTGCCCCTGGACGGCCTGGTCATCATGCTGGGGACCAATGACCTGAAACATTATTTCCGCCTGTCCCCGGAGGACATTGCGCTCGGGGTGGGCTTCCTGGTCGACCTG
>JAPYUI010000375.1 GCA_029936175.1 Kiritimatiellia bacterium | reverse complement strand
CCAGCGGGGGCGTATGCACCCGGGTCGGCCCCTCCAGCCGGTTGCCGGGACGGAAGAGATGCGCACCTTCAAATACGCTCCAGCCGTGGTTGCTGCCGCGCGTGGCGCGCGTGATCATCTCCCATTGCTCATCCCCGTTGTCAGCCACCCATAATTCGCTCGTGCCGGGACGGAAGGTAACCCGCCAGGGATTGCGCAAGCCATAGGCCCATACCTCCGGGCGAACCGTCCCGTGTCCAGCAAAGGGGTTGTCCACCGGAACCGTGTACGGGGTCTGTGCACTGCTGGAGCCGACATCGATACGCAGGATCGATCCCCGCAGGTTATCCGTCTTCTGGCCGGAGTTGTCCGGGTCCCCCGGGGTGCGGGCATCCCCGGTGGCGAGGTAGAGGAAGCCGTCCGGCCCGAAGGCGAGGCCGCCCCCGCGGTGGCCGACCGTCTTCCATTCCAGGATGGGCAAGGCGGAACCCGGCCGGGCATGTGGCTGTGTTTCCAGGTCGACGGTATAGCGCACGAGCCGGTTGATTCCCCGGCTGCTGTAGCGCAGGTACACGAAAGGCTTTGCCGGGTAGCCCGGGTGGAACACCGCGTTGATCCCCTGCCCTTCAAAGGCCAGAAACACGCTCCGCTGGCCATCCGGGCGCAGCAACCAGGTGGTGTTGTACCGCTCGACAAGCAGGTAGTGGCCGGGGGACCCGGGAAGCGGGGTCATCGCCACCGGCTGTTTCCAGGGAAGCTCGCTAAACACCGGCGTCGTGCGATAAGGAAACGGTTCACGTCCCGTGCCTTCGAGCGCACAGCCCGGCCAGGGGGCGAAGCCGGGAAGCGCCGCTTCCTCGGCGGGGAGCAGAAGCCCGGTGAAAAGGACGAGACAGCATCCCCCCAGTACCCCCATGCGGCTGTGCTTGAAGCCCTTCACGACACCCGGCGCCTCAGTTCCCCGCAGGCGCTTTCAGGTGCCGGTCGAACCAGGCGATTTGCATCTTCGTGACCTCGGCGAAATGCGTCTTGTAGACCGCGTAGTGCGGGGCATCGGGGATAACGTGGTAGGTCACGGTCCGTTCCTGCTCGGCCAGGATCTCCGCCAGGCGCTGCCCGTTCTTCCGCAGGTCCATCAGGGTGTCGGCCCCGGCGTCGATGATCAGGGTGGGCGCGGTTATCTGGTGGGCGGTCTTGATCGGGTCGTAATGGATCCACTTCGCCCGGTTATAGCGCACGTGGCCGTAGCGCGACATCTTGCCGCCCGGCCGGTTGGTTTTATAGGGCACCGGCTCTGTTTCACCCCGCGCCTGTTGCGTGGCCTGCCCATACAGGCGCTGCTTGACCGCGTCCGTCTTGGCGCCGCCCATGCCGGGAACCTGGGCCACGAGGCACCTGACGCGGACATCGTGCGCGGCTACCCAGGTGACCAGGCCGCCACCGAAACTGGTGCCGAAGAGCCCGATCCGCGCCGGGTCGAGTTGCGGTTCCCCGGCGACAAAGGAAATGACCTGCTGGATATCATAGGTCTGGTCCGCAACATCCATTTGCCAGCGAATCGCCCGGGCCTTGACGGTCACCGTCTCGTCCGCGTCGGGGTCGGGCATGGGCTCCAGCATCATCAACTTGCTGTCACTCTCGCCCCACCCCCGGTAATCGAAGGCCACGAAGGCGTAGCCCGCGGCAACGAAGTGCGGGGCCATGCGGGTGGGCAATTTTCGTTTGACCCCACCGGTTCCGTTGGCAAAGACGATGACGGGGAGCTTTTCCTCCGGGTCGGCATCGGACGGCAGGTAAAGATCCGCCGCCATGCGCGTGCCATCGCTCCAGATCGTGAGCGGCTTGCGCCGGAGGGTGTCGGGGAAATCGGGATAGGCGCGTGCCCGGGCTTCGGCCCGGCTATGGGCCGGGGCCACAACAGGCTCGGCCGCCGGGGTCGGCAAACCCGGGAGGCCCACCAGGCCGGCGATTATGCAACCTTTCGTGAACGAACTCATGCCCGCAAATAAAGCACAGCCCACACGAAATTCCAGCATGCTTTCGCAGGGGGAAACCTTTTC
>JAPYUI010000148.1:9304-10484 GCA_029936175.1 Kiritimatiellia bacterium | reverse complement strand
GGCAAGCTGCACGGCCTCGGCCCGGCGGATCCCGCGGTCGGGGGGGAGAAGGTGGATCCCGACACCTGGAGTGCGCGGTTGATGTTCGGTTCGGATGGGGCACTCAAGACCTACAACTATCACCAGCGCCTCAAGGGCGTTTACGGCCAGGGCGTCACGGTTCGGGGGTTCCGGTTCAAGAAGGATCGCTGGTATCGGATCCATCATCACGTACGGCTGAACGACCCGCCGCAAGCCAATGGTTTTGTCCGCGTGTTGGTCGACGGGAAGCCGCTCCTCGAGGAGGAGGGCCTTCGGTTCAGGGACGAGGACAGCTCACAGACGCTCATCCAGCGCTTCCTCTTCAGTACCTTTCACGGGGGGAGCAGCAAGAGCTACGCCCCAAAAACGGCCAAGGGAGCCGTTACCACGGTGCATGCTCGCTTTGATAATTTTGCCGTATATCCCGGTCAACCGGCTCCATAGGTCATCCGCTAAGCCGGTGCCGGGGAGGCCTTGGCAAGGCCGGCTATTTGGTTGGCAAACGGTCGTAAATACGGGAGGTTTCCAGCATGAAAACAAACCGGCTATGCTTCCTCCTTATCCTTGTCTCGACTTTCGCGTGCGCGGAAGATGCCCGCACCCTGCGTTTCGCAAGGATCCTGGCTGACCACTTGGTGCTCCAGCAGGAAAAACCCATCACGATCTGGGGATGGGCAAAAGCGGCAGCGGAGGTAGAGGTGACCTTTACACAACAGTCCGGGGAAGCCGTGACCGGGAGCGGGGAGGAAGCCGGGGTGACCCTTCGGTACGTCGAGTCCAGTCCTCCGCCGTTTCCTGCGCAAACCCGCAAGGCGAAAGCTGCTGCTGACGGGCGGTGGTCGGTCCGTTTCAAGCCCGCACGGGGGAGTTTCCAACCCCTGCAAATTGCCGCTCGCTCCGGGGAAGAGGAGGTCGTGATTCGCGATGTGCTGATTGGCGAAGTCTGGGTTTGTGCGGGGCAGAGCAACATGGGGTGGAAGAACTTCAACCGCAAGGCGAGGGAGGTGGCCTCTGCAGATTTCCCGGCCCTGCGCTACGTGGCCTGGGAAGATTCCTGGTATAAGCCGCTGGAAGACATTCGCCGGAATATTTCCTGGCAACCCTGCTCGCCTGCATCCGCCCCGAATTTTTCCGCCGTGCCCTATTTGTTTGGCACCTT
>JAPYUI010000148.1:3196-9204 GCA_029936175.1 Kiritimatiellia bacterium | reverse complement strand
CGCCTGCGCTTACCCAAGGCGCCCGGGGACGCGCGAAGCGGCTGGAGTCCCCCGGCCGGACTCTTTAACGCGACGATCATGCCGATTCGCGATCTCGCGCCACGCGGGGTTCTGTATTACCAGGGTGAGAACAATAATTTCATGCGCTGGACCCGGTACGAGCAAACCTTTCCCCGGGTGCCTGCCTCGTTTCGCAGGGCTTTTGGGGATGCGGATCTTCCCTTCGGCTGCATCAGCCAGCCGGGATGGGGAACCTTTGGCCTGGACCCCGAGCTGGCCACGGTCGCCGAGGGCTATGCCATCGTTCGCGACATCCAGCGACGCGCATTAAAGGACGACGCACACGCGGACTTGATCGCGACGTATCCCGCGGGGAATTCCTATATTCATCCCGGGGAAAAATGGCCGGTGGCTGAATATGCATCGCTCTGGGCACTGGCCAAGGTCTACCACCAGCCGATTGTGCATCGAGGCAACCTGTATACGCAGATGAAGATCGATGAGGAGAAACTCTATCTCTTCTTTGACCAGGATCCGGTCGTGCATGAGCGCTGGAAGCATATTGAGAAGAACGCCTCCTGGCAGGTGTTACCACAACCCTGGCAGGGCAATGCCGAGCGAGAGGGTTTTATCATTGCCGGTAAAGATCGTCGTTGGTATCCCGCCAAGGCCCGCGAGACCCGTCTCGAGAATGAATGGTGTATTGAGTTGCACAGTGACCTGGTCAAGGCGCCCGTCGCGGCGCGCTACGGGTGGGCCAATTGGCCCACGGGCAACCTTGTCGGGCGTGAACGGCTCCCCATCCCGACCTTTCGCACGGATGACTGGCCCATTCCCGAGGGGGTAAATTATACGGACGAGGCCAAGGCCAACAGTACCGCCAGTCTCAAGGAGCTCAAGGAGCTCGCCACGCAACAGGCCATGGATCGAAAGTTTCGCCAAGCCGTGATCGATCTTGCCCGCCTGGAGGATGAGATGTTTAAAGGAAAAGCTCCCGAGCGCATCGTCAGTAAGCTTGCCCGCATGGAGGGGATCATCGAAGAATTCGAATCCGACCCTTGGCTGTCCCGTCAACTGGACGCGTATGATCCTGAATTTGTCGAGAAATTGAAGCTGCTTCGTGCAAACGTGCACGCGCTGAAGAAGGACTGACGCTCGCGTTTGAAAGCGCCCCAGGTCCCGGTGCTTCAGTTGTCGCGGATCGGGTGGAATGAAAAGGGTTTGAGGGTTTTCAGTGTCTTCCACTTCGCCGTGCCTTCGGTTACGACGATCCGCTGGTTCCCCGGTATGTTCTCCATCCGTTGCGTCTCACCGGTTCGCGGCCAGAACACCTCCAGTTGCTTGACCCTTTCCGCCTGCCCGATGCCGAGATGGGCGACGAGGGGATGTGCCCCGAAGCTGCCGCCCGAGTTCAGGGTGTGGTAGATTGAACGCTCGACGCCCCGTTCCTCGATCACCGCGTGCAGGCGTGCCCCGATACCGAAGCGATCGGATTGAACGCCGCGCAGGCGCACCTCCAGCCAGTGGTTCCCGAAACCGGGATTCTCATAGAGTGCATCGTAGTAGGGGTCACCGAGGTAGGCTCCGCCCATCTGCTCAAACACATCGAGGTCTCCATCGCGGTCCAGGTCGGCCATGGCAACGCTATGACCCTTTTGCAGGTGCCCCATGCCGGAAGGCTCCATGACGTTTTCAAAGCGCGTTCCCTCGATATTGAGCAGGGTCAGGTTCGGCACCACGGCGGCAAAATTGGGCGTACCGGTTCCCAGGTATACGTCGGGAAAGCCATCATTGTTCAGGTCCCCGTAGTTGCTGCCCATCGGCAACATGGGGACATCCATGCCGGTTTCCCTCACCACGTTTTTAAAGCCCCCCTTGCCATCACCGGTATACAGGGCCGCGAGGGAACTATCCGGCAGGCGCTCGCCCCGGAAGTACGAGGTGTACGTGTTACCATTTTCCGAGTAGTTGGATACGAAGATGTCGAGTGCGCCGTCATTGTTGTAATCCCAGAACCAGGCCGGGAAGCTGAGTCGGGGTCCCGTCACGCCGAGTTGGACCGCAACATCGGTAAAGGTCCCGTCCCCGTTGTTGCGATACAGTCGATTGGGTCCCCGGTGATTGCTGAGGTAGAGATCAGGATAGCGATCGCGGTTGTAATCGCCCCAGGAAATGCCCTTGGTGTACCGGCCGTTCGTGATCCCGGCCTTCAGGCCGACTTGGGTAAAATGAACGAAACCGTCGGCACCGCGACCGTCGTTGCGAAAGAGTTGGCAATAGGCCGGGGTGGGGGCCATTTGTTCATTCCCGATAAACAGGTCCAGGTCCCCATCCAGGTCATAATCGGCCCAGTCGCCGGTCTGGGTGGGAAAGGATCGCTCTGCCAGGCCCACGGCAAAGGTCACGTCGGTGAACCAGAGATGGCCCGCGGCATCGCGACCTTCGTTGCGCAGGAGGGAATTGGGGTGCCGTCCCTGGTTTTTCAGCCAGGCGCCACGCAAGACCAGGATGTCCAGGTCACCATCGTTATCGTAGTCCCCGGGCTTCAGGTTCAGTCCGCCGGTGATTCCCTCGAGCCGGGCTTCTTTCGTTACATTCGTAAAACTACCATCGCCGTTGTTGCGATGATACTGGATGCCCACGCGGGGATCCCAGTCGCTGCGCACCAAGTCGAACCAGCCGTCCCCGTCAAAGTCGTCGATTACCAGGCCTCCGGCGAGGCTGTAACGGTCCAGGCCCACCTGCTCCGCCACATTATTGAAGCGTGGGAAGTTCGAGGTCCGGGCCCGGTGCGGGTTCACCAGGCGATACTGCTCGGGTACGCTGTCCGGGTGTTCGCCGAGGGTCATATAGGCCAGGTTCAATAGCCAGATGGCCGCCTTCCTGGCGTGTTGGTCCCCGGGAAGATCGAGCAATTGGAGCAGGGCCTTGATCGCCTTGCGGGAACCTTCCTCCTGCCCGTGAAGGGCGGCTCCGCGCAGGGGGTACACGCAGCTCTCGGGCGATGGCTTGTTGCAGCAATTTTCCGTTTCGCCGAGACGGAAGTAGGCGATGGCGAGGAGCGACAGGTTTCGTGTCTTCCGTTCAGGTTCAAAACGGGATGCTTCGCACAGCCTCCAGGCGGACTCCAGGAGGGTGATGGATGCCTGCATGTTCCCCAGGTTCATTTCCTCTTCGCCCAGCAGGAGCATTCGGTCCCAGCGATCGAACACGGGGGTGTCGTCCGTGATTTGGTTGACCTGGATTCTATACTGGCGTGCCCGGTGGTCGCCCACGTAGATGTTGGTGTCATCGGTGGTACGCGCGATCTCTGCCAGGGCCCGGATCATGCGTTGATGGGATGCAGCACTTGCCTCCCGGTGGCGGGCATCCATGGGTGTCGGGCTTGATACGGGGGCCGCCCGGCAGGGGTTCAAGCAGGAACTGGAAACCAGGATGCTCGCGATGAGCCCGGCCCAGGCCAACCGGGGTGCTCCGGGGTCCGCTTTGGCCGTATACCTGGATTCCATGACAGGATACTAGCGCAGGTAGGGCGGGTGGGACAAGTGCAGGATGGGTAGCTGGTGTTCGCGGGCACCTGGATGCAGGTGCACCCGGCCAACCTGCCCAATCTCAACGAACCGGTCGAAAAAGGATATCGACCTCGCGCGGATGCCCGCCGGTGAGAACCTTGCACAGGCCGGAGCGGCCGTCCTTTTCGCCCATGTGGGTCCGTTTTTTATCGTCGAGCACGAAACAGGTCAGGTAGTAACTCCGCCCCGCCTTGATCCGGCCCTTGGCGCCCAGCACGATCGTATGTTCACTCACCTTGCCTTGCGTATGGGAGAACGCGCTTCGCCTGGCCAGGTCGACGAGGTCCGCACCCGCGTCTGCGAGCCGTGGGTCAAATTCATACAGCCGGAGCTCCAGGGTGCGGCCGGTAAACGAGGGAAGCGTGGCAGGAATCTTTATCCGGGCGCTTACGCGGGTTGAACCGGGATCCGTCTTTACCGGAACCGCCACTTTCGCGTAGGCATCAGCATAGCGCTTCCCCAGCTTGATGTACGAGGACCGGTCGAAGTGCACCAGGTGTTGATCGGGAGAGGTGCAACCGGTGGATGCCACAAACCCGGTGTGTGCGATCTTTTCCGGCAAGGTGCGAAAGGCCTTGCGCACCTGGTCGATGCGCGCCACCCGCTCCGGCTGGTTATGCGCTTTCCCGGTCCCGTAAAATTCGGCCAGGTTGCCGACGATGAAGGGCAGGGTTTCGTCGCCCAGGTCCTCGCGCAGGTCGTGGATCAGTTGATGCAGCTTCTTCTCGTAGCCATCGGCCTTGGCTGCATGGACGGTGTCGGACTCACCCTGGTGCCAGAGTACACCCTTGATCACCCCCTGTGTTTTGGCGTAGGTCGCTTTCCTGATCGCATCGGCGTAGGTGGGGTTGCCCTTGTCCAGTCGGTCGATCGCTGCGCCGCCCCAGGCGAGGGGAATCAACCCGACCACGGAGTTCGGGTGCGTGTCGAGGTAGCCCTTGGCGAAAGGCAATCCGAGCCCGAAGCGGTCCGAGCGAAGCCGGTTGTGCAGGGGGTGGGCGGCCGGGATCCATTCGAGTTTCCCTTTCGTGGGGAGTTTCAACACGAAGGGAACGGCTTGCCTGTCTTCGGGCAGCAGCTTGCCATAGCCCGACATGTTGGATTGGCCCATGAGCAGGAACACATGGAAGTCTTCCTTGGCAGACGGGATCTTCCACGGGTCTGGATCCGCCGCGAGTGCGCGGAAGCCATTCGGTGGAAGGCCCATGAGCAGGGTGAGGCAGCATGGTAGCAATGCTTTCATCATTCGTCTTGTCCTTAGCGGTTTATACCCCCTAGACAGGGTGTTGCAATGAAAGGCCTTTTCATCCAGCATATCAAGCCTATGAGATCATGCGGGTATTGCTTTCTGGTCCTCGGTGTCAGCCTGGTCACCTACGCCGCCCCGTCCCGGCCGAATATCATCTTCATGCTGACCGACGACCAGGGTTGGGGGGACGTGGCGTACAACGGGCATCCGAAGATCCTGACGCCCGAGCTCGACAAGATGGCCCGGTCGGGTATCCGCTTCGATCGTTTCTATGCCGCCGCATCGGTCTGCAGTCCGACCCGGGTCACCTGCCTGACCGGCCGGAACAATTGGCGGGTCAACATCAGCAGTCCCGTGTCCCCCAATGAGGCGCATTTGCCCGAGGAAGAGATCACCCTGGCCGAGGCGGTCAAGGCCAAGGGCTACGTTTCCGGCCATTTCGGCAAATGGCATGTGGGCGGATTCGACCCGGGCCGGGCGGGTACGCATGTCATGACCCCGGGCATGGCGGGTTTCGACCACTGGTTCTCCACCCGCAATGTGATCTCGACCTTTGACCCGTACCTCAGGGAACCCAAGGGGGGCGTGATCGACCTGTATTACGATAACGGGCGCAATATCCCGATGGAGGAGGCCCGGAAAGACCCGAGCCTGCGCGGCGATGATGCCGCCATCGTCATGAACAAGTCCATCGCCTGGATCCGTGCGCAGGCAGCGGCTAAAAAGTCCTTCATGGCCCTGGTCTGGTTTCACAACGTCCACACGCCCCTGGGTAAAAACCCGGAACTGATGGCGCTGTATCCCGACTGCGACCCGCAGGAGCAGGTCTATTTCGCCAACATCACCGCTATCGATCGCCAGGTCGGGCGCTTGCGGAAAGAGTTGCGCAGCCTGGGGATTGCAGAACATACGATGCTGTGGTTTGCCAGTGACAACGGGCCCAACCTGAAGGAACGGAAAAACGTTACCCTGACGGATCGGAATGACGGCAAATTCGCCTACACCCCCATCGGTTCGACCGGGCCCTACCGCGGATGGAAACGCCACCTGCACGAAGGCGGGGTCATCGTTCCCGGCCTGCTCGAGTGGCCGGCGGGCATTCCCCGGCCCTTCGCCACGGCTTATCCCTGCGTGACCTCCGATTACTTTCCCACCGTGCTCGATATCCTTGGCATCCCGCTTCCGGA
>JAPYUI010000148.1:0-3096 GCA_029936175.1 Kiritimatiellia bacterium | reverse complement strand
AGCAATCCGTCGACGCTGACCTGCAGCCGATAATCAAGCGCTACTACCCGCGGAAGCCCAAGCCGAAGAAGGGGAAGTAGGGGGGCTAGTTTTTCAGGGCCCAGATCTTCAGGTCACTATTTCGCCGGACCTTTTTTCTTTTTCTTCCGCTTGGGCTTTTCCACCTGGGGGACGATTTCATCCTGTGGCTGGTTCCACAGCCGGTACGGGTCATCGAGCCGCCGCATTTCATCCAGCAGGAGGGCCTCCATCTGGGCGAGCCTGGCCGCGTGTTCGGGGTTGCCGGCCAGGTTGACCTGGCGGGGTTTGGGCGAAATGCCGGTGAGGGCTTTCACTGCGGGGTCGTGATGTTCCTGAATGTATTCCCGGGGGTTGTCGCCCAGGTTGAACAGTTGGGTTTCACGGACGGTTCCGTTGATCACGTCGTACTTGATCAGTTTCCAGTCCCCTTTGCGGACCGAGCGCATGCCCGGCTTGGTGCCGCCACAGTAAACGCCAAAGAGTGTATCGCGGATCGTTTCCTGTTTCCCTTCGAGCACCGGGCGAAAGCTGATGCTTTCCACCGTGTCCGGTGCCTGAACCCCCGTGAGGTCGCAAATCGTCCCCAGTACGTCGAGCAGGTAAATGTTCCCCCGGACCCGTCCGTGCTCAACGCCGGGACCCTTCACGATGAAGGGGACCCGCCAGGTGTGCTCGTAGAGGTTCTGCTTGCCCTGTAGGCCATGGCGGCCAATGGCCATGCCATGATCGGCCGTGTAGAAAATGTAGGTGTTGTCGAGCTCGCCCATCTCCTCCAGTTTTTTGAGTACCTTCCCCACCTGGAGGTCGATGTTTTCACTGCAGGCGAATTCGCGTCCCAGTTCGTTTCGGATCGTGCGCTCGTCCCGTTTTTCCCACACGCCCCGCACACTGACTTCATCCCGCAGGCCCGGGTGTCCATGATGAAAGGGGTGCTTGGGTAAATAGTTTACAGGCAGTTGGGGTTGTTTCGGGTTGGCCGCCGGCAGCTGGTCCTTGTCCGTGTGGTTCACCGCACCGTACTTCGCGAGCAGTTCCGGGGTCCCGTCCCGGGTGTCGTGCGGATGTGAAAAGCCGAAATAGATGAGGAAGGGGTCCGTATCGCTGGTGGCCTGCCGGGTATCGAGGTAGTCCAGGACCTGTTTTCCGTGCCAGGCGCTCCCGGTTTCGGCCGTTCCGCCCCGCTTGGTGGCATCGTGCCGGACCGTGAATTTTTCATTGGCTGCCTTGTAGCTGTTGCCGTTTTTGCAGGTTCGCATGGTGTCGTAACCGCCGCGATTGAAAATCGCGGGCATGCTGTTCTCGGCGGGATCGACCGCTGGTGGGACCTTTTTTGTGTTCCGGTAGCCCTTGCCATGCGGCAGGTGCCAGACCGTGCGCCCGGTCATGATCATGTGTCGCGATGGACTGCAGACCGCCCCGGAGTAGGATCCCATGTGGTACGCCCCATCGAAAACCATTCCTTCCGCCGCGAGACGCGCGAGTGCCGGGGTTTCCAGCTTCGAGTCGGGGTTGTACATTTTCAGGTCAAAGGGCGACTGGTCATCCGCGAGGATGAACAGGATGTTGGGTCGCTTGGCTGATGCGGCCGAGAGGAGCGTGCACAGCGCGAGGAGAAGAACGGGGATATGTTTCATGGTAGACCGGGGTTGGATGTTGGTGCTGGAACGATGGTATTCCTTGCGGGTTGACTGTAAAGTTACATGGGTGCCTAAGGGAAGGGTACTTTCTATAAATGAGCGATGCATATATCCACGATGTTCATTACAAAAGGCCTTGCCTGAAGCAAGGATTACTCATGGGCCTGGTGGCAACCAGGCTTAGGAAACCGACATCGGCTCGCAGAAGGGTGGATCTTTGGGGGGTCACCTGTTATGAGGTCGCCATGAAAACCATCTGCCTGACAACGTGCTTGCTCCTGTGCCTGGAAAGCTCCGGCGAAGTGCTGCCGGAAATACAGGCTTACGCCTTGGCCCACCCGGACCGGCAGGAGGACTTCCCCGCCCTGGCCCTGGATGATAGCGGGAGCCCCTGGATTGCCCATATCGCCTACGACGGCACGAACGATGTGCTGCAACTGGCACGTCTGGTGGACGATCAGGTCGAAGCTGTCGAAGCCCTTTCAGAACCCGGGGTTCTCCACCAGCCATCCATCACGCGGGATCGTTCAGGGGCCTTGCACGTGTTCTGGTCCCAGCTTCAGGCGGCGGGTCATTGGAATCTCCTCCACCGCGTGGTGCGCGAAGGGAAGGTCTCGGGGCCGCCGGCCCTCGTTGCCAAAAATGCCATCTTCGCGGATTGCGGCACGGATGATACGGGTCGCGTGTGGGCCGCCTGGCAATCCTTTCGCGGCGGTCCGTCAGACATTTATGCAAAACACCGGGACCGAGGCGTGTGGTCTCCTGAAATCAAGGTCAGCGACAATTCCGGAGGCGACTGGGCACCGCGGCTCGCTTTCGTGGGGCCCACTGCGTTCATCGCGTACGATTGCGCGCGCGAGGGCAATTTCGACATCGTGCTCGCCCGGGTTGGTCCTGATCATAAGGTGTCCCGGCAGGTGGTGGCGGAAACCCCTTCCTACGAGGCACGGGTTTCCATTGCGGTGAGCCCCGATCGGAAAGCGCTCTGGCTGGCATGGGAGCGCGGCCTGGATCGGTGGGGGGGTGACCGGCGCGGTCATGATGTCGAGATCGGGCTTAATGCAAACAAGCGCATCGACCTGGTCCGGGTGGACGTGGACAGTGGCGCGGTCACCCGGACGCCGAACCTGCGTGGGTTGATGGCGCGCCTGGCCAAGTCCGCCAAGCTTTCGCTCAACCTGCCCGAGGTCTTTACCGATACGCAGGGTCGTCCGTGGCTGTTGTTGCGCTACGCAAATCGAAAGGGTGTCTGGAAGGTCGCGTTGACCCGCTACGACGTGGAGTCGGGCCAGTGGGCCACGCCGCTGGAGCTGCCGAACAGCAGTTTCGGGCAGGAACGCCCCAGTGCGGGCGTGGCGGACAAGAAGGGGCAACTCTGGTTGGTCCGGCCATCGGATTTGCGCAAGAACAAGAAGGCGGGGGTTTCCGGGATTTACCT
>JAPYUI010000374.1 GCA_029936175.1 Kiritimatiellia bacterium | reverse complement strand
AGGATGCGAGTGTTTTTTCCCGATGGCACCGCCTTTATCCCGGTCGCGGGCCGCATGTCGCAGGCCCACTGCACCGGGAGACGAACCCCGCCTAGGCCAGGATATCCTTCACCACGTGCCCGTGGACATCCGTGAGCCGGTAATAGCGCCCCTGGAACTTGTAGGTTAACCGCTCGTGGTCGATCCCGAGCTGTTGCATCATGGTCGCGTGCAGGTCGTGTACGTGCACGGGGTTCTCGGTGATGTTGTACGAGTAGTCGTCGGTCGCGCCATAGGTGAACCCGCGCTTGATCCCGGCCCCGGTCATCCAGAGCGAGAAGCATCGCGGATGATGGTCCCGGCCGTAGTTCTCGCGGGTCAGCGGTCCCTGGCAATAGGAGGTCCGCCCGAATTCGCCGCCCCAGACGATGAGGGTGTCGTCCAGCATGCCGCGCTGCTGGAGGTCCCTGACCAGGGCCGCCGAGGCCTGGTCCGTGTCCCGGCACTGGCCCGAGAGCTGTTTCGGCAGGGTGAAGTGCTGGTCCCAGCCCATGTGGAAGAGCTGGATGAATCGCACATCGCGCTCCGCCATCCGCCGCGCGAGCAGGCAATTGTACGCGTAGGTCCCGCGCTTCGTTACATTCGGTCCGTACATGTCGAGAATATGCTTCGGCTCGTCGGAAAAGTCGGTCAACTCGGGTACCGAGGTCTGCATCCGGTAGGCCATCTCGTACTGCTGGATGCGCGTGGCAATTTCCGGGTCCCCGAAGGTCTCGAGCTTCTGCTCATTCAGCCGGGCGAGGTCGTCCAGCATGCGCCGGCGGGCCGCGTCGTCAAACCCGGCAGGGTTGTTCAGGTAGAGGACCGGGTCGCCCACGCCCATGAACTTGACCCCCGCATGCCGGGTGGGGAGAAAGCCGCTGCCCCAGAGTCGGTCGTAGAGGGGTTGACAGTTCGGGCGCCCGGTGCCGCGGGAGACCAGAGCGATGAAAGTGGGCAGGTTGTCATTGGCCGAACCGAGTCCGTAGGAGAGCCAGGAGCCGATGCTCGGGCGTCCCGCGAGCTGGTGGCCGGTCTGGAAAAAGGTGATCGCCGGGTCGTGGTTGATCGCTTCCGTGTGCATGGAGCGGACCAGGGTGATGTCATCGGCCAGGCTGGAGATGTGCGGCAGGAGTTCACTGATCTCCATCCCGCATTGGCCGTGCCGGGTGAAGGTGTAGCGTGTCCCCGCGAGCGGGAAGGTCTTCTGGTTCTTGGTCATGCCGGTGACCCGCTGGGTCATCTCGAAATGCGTCTTCATATCCTCGCCGAAATGTTCCTGGAGTTTCGGCTTGTGGTCAAAGAGGTCCTGTTGCGAGGGGGCGCCGCTCTGGAACATGTAGATAATCCGCCGCGCCTTGGGCGGGGTGTGGAAATTCCCGAGGATCCCATGCTCCGGTTGCCCGCCCGCCGCACCCAGGTCCCGGTTGAACAGGGTCGCCAGGGCGGCCACGCCGACGCCCTTTGCCGTGCGTCCAAAAAAGTGGCGCCGGGTCTCGAGGCGTTGGTGTTCGGTGAAGGGGGAATCGTTCATGGACTATTCCAGGGTCATGGTTTCATCGAGATTCAGTACCAGGTGGGCGACGGCGGCATAGGCCGCGTGCTCCACCGGGTCGAGCGATTCATCGCGCGGGGATTCGCCCGCGGAGAGGAAGGCGACCGCCGCTTCCGGGTGGGCCGTGAAGTGCGGCTGAAAAAAGACCAGGTTGTCGCTGAGTATATCCAGGGTCCGCGCGTCGATGCTTCGGGCACTTGCCAGGCGGTAGATTCGGGCCAGGCGATCCCGTGCCCTGGGGTGTTTCTCCTTGAGTACCCGCTCCGCCAGGTGCCGTGCGGCCTCGACGAAGGTGACATCGTTCATCAGGACGAGGGCCTGCAGGGGTGTGTTGGTCACCCGGTCGTGTACATTGCAGGTTTCCCGCCCCCCCGCGTCAAAGATGATCTGTCGCGGGGGGTTCACCGCGCGTTTCCAGTAGGTATACATGCTCTTCCGGTAGAGATCCGGCCCCTTGCTCGGGGTGTAGCGGATGTTGG
>JAPYUI010000147.1 GCA_029936175.1 Kiritimatiellia bacterium | reverse complement strand
CCCCATTGAATGCGGGGAAAAGGTGGTCTCTCGGAATATATAAGTATGATTATAATGTATTAAATGTATCGATAGGCCGGCCCTATGCGCGGGCATTACCGTGCTTCGTCGATCGACCAAGGTTCATCCCCCTCTACTCCACGGGACGAAGGCGGGAACGGTAAGGCTCACGCAGCTGATCCCCCGGGGGGACATGACCCCAGAGCGGCTGGTTCACGCCGGTGAGCATGGAAAAATACATCAGGCCAATTTGCCGGTGGCCGTGTCGATTGGGATACATCGTGTCGGCATACAGATCCCCGAGGCACTGGGGGCCGCGGGACTCAAATGCCTGCCTCACGTCGACCAGGGGAACCCGGTAACGCCTGGCGATCTTTCGGCAAATCTCGGCATAGGCCTTGCCGTGCTCCCAATAAGACTTTCCACCGATAAACGCGCTGGGCTGGACGTCAACCACCGGGGTCTGGGTGCCCAGCACGACTAGTATCTCAGCCTCGTTCAAGGCCTTGACAAAGGTGTCCAACTTGTTCTCAAAGGTCTCCGGGGTTCCGTACAGGACATCGTATATTCCCGGTTGCATCACCACGACGTCGGGCCGGTAACTCAGCACGCGTTCCAGCCCGCTCGGCGTCAACTCGCTGTTGATCCCGTGCGTACCGAGGATGGCCGCATAAAACCCTGATCGCATGGGCTTCGATCCGCTCAACTGCTCCCAGGCGCCGCTGCGGGCATCAAACATTTCCAACAGGTATGACCGCTCTTTATAGTCGAAGTGCCGGGGAATCGTAACCATCACCCGCACGCCGAATCCCGCCTCGAAAAAGAGGTTTTTCTTCGCCCTCATGTAGTCCAGGTTGGCACCGATACAAATGGAATCGCCCAGGAGCACCAGGTTCATGTTTTCCCGCTTTTTTACCTTTTCCCATATGGGCTTCAGCTGCTCGGAGCGCTCGGTGAAATCCAGGGCGAGCGCAGCACCCGGTTCATCGGCGCGACCGGTGGGCGTAACCGCCTCGATAATCTTCTTCTTGTACAGGTGCAGGCGGTCAATGATGAAGTAGTGGCCGTCTACCGTCGGCTGCTGAACCGAGAAAATAAGGTGCTGCCGCTCGACGGCGATGTGCCGGGGCCGGGCTGGCATCTTTTCCCAGGGCACGTTGATCAACTGCCAGTGCTTCTGGTCCAGGGGGAAAAAATAACGATCCTCCGTGGCCCCCCACCACGCAAGTGAACCCAGGGCCGTGGTGCCGCCCGGCTTGACCCAGAAACTGATCCCCTTGGATGTTTCCAGGTTCAGGTCCTTCGGCTCCAACACGAAACCATGGCGGGGGCGGACCAGGCGAATCGGCCACAGGGAAACCGGTTCCTGGGGTGGGGTCTCCTCCTGTATCGGCTCCCCCTCGAAGAAGCGCACGTGATCGAGCACATAATCATGCGTATCCCCGGCCGGCATCTCGATCTTCAAGACCAGGTTGGAATGCGTTTCCTCGGTTGAAAATTCAGGGCCGAACGCGACCCAGGGCACAAAGACCTTCGACCAGCCCAGGGTGTTGAGTGGAAAGCGGTAGAGGTGCTCCACGTGTTGACCCCAGGCCATGACGCCGGTCGCGTCCGTACCATCCCCGCGATACCAGAAGGAGAGGCCCTTCCATGTTTTATAGTCGTTGCGCTCGCGGGAAAAGACCACCTCGCTGTTGTAAGCCAGGATCCGGCCGCTATCCCCGTGCGGGGCATAGACCATCATGGCCGCACCATCCCCCACGGATTCCGTGGTGGCGAGGTTGCGGGTTTCGCCGGTATGCCCGATGTCCAGCCAGCCGAGACCCGGTACCTGCTCCCGATTCGTTCCCAGCAGGGCTTGCTCGTGTTCCGGGACCATGGGCGCGGAAGGAACGCCCCCCCCACGGGCGAACGGGAGAATGGATACCAGCAAGGCCGCGGCAAGGGCCAGGCAGCCCGGGAAAAACAGGTGCTTCTCCACGTGGGTGAAAAAATTCATAGAGGAACCCGGCATACTCATTGCCCCACAGGTTACACATCCACCCCGGGGAGCGTAATCGAATTCTACCGCTTATTCGCGGGAGCGGCCCAGTTTCCGCCGCCAGGATACCCGGCCGATCGCACCGACATAGATAAGAAGAAGGTATCGATTCTTCACCGTGTCGCAGCATAGCCAGCAAACAGGGAATTACAACCATGCCGACACGGATCCGTTAGGGCCGTACCATCGGTTTTTCCGCACAGCTGATGCCGCACGACAGGCTATTCGCAAGGGCTATTCCGCGGATTTCAGGCAATACGGCCTCGCACGTCCTTGACCGGGTTCGCTTATAACGCTTATGATGGAAGACGGTCTCACGGCCCTTATTACTTTGGGCTCATCAAGCTAAGGGGTACATCATGAAAAATCATCTGGGCTTTATGCCCCTATCGTTCCATCCATCCCGCATACTGGGCCGGGTACTGGTTACCGGTGCCCTCGGAATGCTTCCTGTCATCCATCAGGCGGCACCGGTGACCTGGGGAACCCCCACCCCCACCACCAGTGTAAACGACATCGACCTGGCGGGAAGCCTGGTCCATGCCGGCTCCTGGGGGACGAGCAACCTGTCGGTCAACGTCGGCGGACTGGAGACGATCCTCTTCGCGGACCGGCCGATCAACACCACCGACCCCGCCGCCGCCGTGACCGCCAATGCCGAATTCGACAGCACCCTCGGGGCCTTTACCGGGAACACGGGCAGCACGAACTTCAACGCCGTCCTCAACTCCTTTGCCGGTGGCTTGACCAAGATCCTCACCCTGGAAAACCTGGTGCCCGGCACCGGGTACCAGGTGCAACTGTTTACGATGGACGAACGGGCAACCATAAACCTCAGGACCATGAAATGGAGCGACCAGCCCACGAGCGGCCTCGGCAACGAGAGCGCGACCTTCGAGCGCGGCACAAACGCCTACACGATGGGAACCTTCACCGCCGATGGCGTCCGCCAGCTCATTTACGGGCTCGGCGTAAACAACCCGGATACGATTCTCAACGCCTACGTGCTACGCAAGGTGGTCGATGCGCCGCCAGGGGTCTACCTTGATCCCCCCGGGGGGCTTCATCTTCCCGAGGGAAGCCCGGGAAGCTATCGCCTGCAAACCACCACCGTGCCGGCCTCGGCCATCACGGTAACCGTAAGCGCAACACCCGAGCTGGAGCTCAGCCTGGACGGAATCGTCTTCAGTGCATCCGTCGCGGCGGTGCTGGACGGGATCACGCCCGCCACGGTCATGTGCCGGGGCCTGAACGACGGCCTCCTTGAGCCCGTGGAGACCCACCACCTCTCCCACGCGATTAGCGTCGGGGATGGCGGCGATTACACCGCGGCAACCGCGATCGATAACCTGGCGGTCACCCTGGCGGATGCCCTGGTGGGCCAAGGCGGGGACCTGGCCGTCTACACCAACGCCGGAACCGATGACGAGAACCTGGACATGGGCGCATCGACCGTGAACACCTTCAGCTCCACCGTCCGGGCACCGAAGACCTCGTACCACCTGCTGGACAGCGGGCAGGAGATCCTGCTCAGCGCGGGACGGCATCTCGTCCTGTACCAGGTCCGGATCGATCATAGCTACGGGGCGGGGCGTTCCGAGATCCTATCCCACCTCAGCCTGGAGGCGAACGGGATCGTGGAAGACCTCGCGGCCGGCTGGAGCCAGGGTTTTATCCGCAACCAGAACGGGGCCGACGAGGCCGTGCTCTCGGGCGGGGCCATTATCCAGGCACCGGCAAACGCCATTCTCCGGCTGAACACCCAGCGCAGCGACACCAATACCGGCAAACTGGTCAACATCGCCTCCGGCCAGGCCGCGATTCAACTGCTGAAGCTCGACGATGACCTGGATACCCTGCGACTCGGCCGCAACGCGGTGATCACCGCCCCGGCCAACTCCTTCACCACCATCCCCTACGACCGGGTGGACGAGGCCTCCGCCGGGGCCTTGGGCCACACCCCGGGATCCGGCACCGTGACCCTGAACCAGCCGGGCCACTACCTCGTCCTGGCCAATACGCACCTCGATCGAAGCGGGGTCAGCGAAAACGGCACCCGCACCGCCTTTACCCAGCGCCTGCTCCTCGACGGCAATGAAGTCCCGGGCTCAAAGACAACAAGCTACCTCCGGGGACAGGTGGACGCGGACAGTTGCTTCCAGGGCACGACCTCCCTGGGGATGATCCTGGAAAGCAGCGGCGGCCAGCCCCTGCAAGTGCAGGTGCTGCAGGAGGGAACCCAGCTGGCGAACATCACCGGGGCCCGCACCGCGCTATCCCTGGTCAAGCTCCCGGACAACGGCGCCTTCATCCGGCTCGAGGACAGCACCGGGCAGGACCTGAACCCCGCCACGCGCACCCCCCTCACCTTTGCCGACCAGGCCGCCACGCCCGCCCCGGCCTTCAGTCACTCGATCAGCAACAGCCCGGTCGTCATCGAGCAGGAAGGCCCCTACCTCTTCCTCGGCGCCTTCTTCTGTGACAACGACACCACGGCACGGCAGGTTTCCCTGCAGGAATGGACCATCGACGGCATCCCCAGCGGCTACGGCGGGGCCTCGCAGTACTCCCGCCACGCCTCGAATTTCAACAACGGCAACTGGTCCGGATTCATGGGCCCGCTCTCCGTCTCCAACCGCGTGGAAGTAAACGCCTCGCGGCTCGCGGCCGGCGGGCTCCTCCCCGGCCACTCCCTCGGTTTACAGGGCGCCGGGATCGTATCCCTCTCCTCCAATGCGGTACTGGTGGTGAAGGAGGAGCTTGGCATCGCGGCAGGCACTATCGAGGGGATCGATCCCCAGCGGCTCCGGGCAATGGATGCGAGTGCGCCGGCCTCGAACATCGTGTATACGGTCGAGACCGACCCGACCGGCGGCACCCTGCGCAACAACGGCGTCGCGCTCAGCACGGGAGGCACCTTCACCCAGGATGCTATCGACCAGGGGCTGCTGCGTTTTGAAGCGGGCACCGTCCTCGGTTCCGGTTACGGGTTCGGGTTCTCCCTTTCAAGTGGAGGGGGCAGTCATCCCGCCGGATTCTTCCTCATCACGGTGGCGGAGGCGATTGTCATGGGGAATGAAACGGGAACAAGCGATGAAGACAGCCCCATCACCACCCTGGACGGCGGCCTGGGCAACCTCTTCGCCAACGACAGCGGGGACAGCCTCGCGCTGGACACCTTCGACGCCACCAGCGCAAACGGGGCACGCGTGAGCGTGAGCGCGGACGGCACCTTCAGCTATGACCCAAGCCAAGCCATCGCCCTGCAGGCCCTGGGCAACGGGGACACCTTGATGGATCCCTTCACCTATACCCTGGTCGATGCCATCGGAAAATCCGGTACCGGCACGACCACCATCGCGGTCGGCGGGGTGGAGGACACCTTCGCCGCGGGGGATGTCGTGGTGGACGATTCGGCCAACCGCCTGCTGGAAAACGCCGGCCCGACGGCGATAAGCATCGCCCTTGCGGCAAATGACGGCATCGTGCGCACCGCCAACGCGACGACCAACGACATCCTCATCTGCAACTACGATGCCCGGGGCAGTGTCGGGATCAACACCTGGCAAAACCTTGGCTCACTCGGCGGGGCGGACATGGACTGGATCCTTCGCCCGGGGGTCACGCACGATCGCGAGGTGGCCAGCGCCCGCGCCGGGATCACCGCCGCCTACCACTGGGACGGCTCCCCGGATGCCACCGCGATCCTTCGCGGGATCGACAGCGTTAGCGATATTCTCGGCCCAGGCGTTGACCAGGCCAACGCGTCGCTCGAGTTCTGGATCAAGCTGGATGCCGCGGACCTGGGCCAGGTATCCACCCTGTTTGAAACCGGCGGCGGAACCGGCTCGGGCATCGTCATCGACCACGGCGTGCTCAAGGCGGCCAACGGCATCCTCATCGCCGAGACAGGCTACGACCTGCTGGCGGACAGCCTGGGCTTGCTCGGCACCGGGCCCACCGGGGAATTCTTCCAGGTCCTGTGGACCATGGACCTCAGCAACGACGTGAGCAGCCTTTACGTCAACGGGGTCTTCGTCGACAGCAGCCCGAATACCACGACGGACTGGGACGGGGGGGACCCCTCCGGGCTGGGCCACTTCCAGGGCAACAACCACGGGGGCTTCCAGAATGCCGCGGCGGGCACGGCCTACGACACCTACTACCACGGCTCCATGGCCATCTTCCGGATCTACCACGAGGCGCTCTCACCCGCCGAGGTTTTCCAGAACTTCCAGGCCATCGACAGCGGCGCGACCGACATGGAGGGCGACACCCTGTCCCTGCTCGGCCTCTACAATGCCACCGGCACACTGGTCCCCGGAACCGGCAGCGCCATCACCCTGGCCTCCGGCGGCACCGTGACCCTTGACACCGCCAGCGGCGACTTTACCTACGATCCCAGTGGCATCCCCAACCTCGACGACATGAGCTTCGGCCAAAGCCTCCTCGACGCGTTCACCTACCGGGTCGGCGACGGCAATGGCCTAAGCGACGATGCCCTGGTCTCGCTGGTTATTTACGGATTAAACAATGCCGTGGATGACACCCTGGCCGCGACCGAAACCCTCGTGACGACCTTCACCCCGAATCAACTCGTCGGGAACGACCAGCACCCACAGGCAGCCGCGGACCCCTACCTCGCATTCGACGCCGCCCTCGTCAGTACCGCTGAACAGGCCGCGGGGACCTGGGCCAATGCCGGCTCCAGCGGGGCGGCCTCCGACGCGACCATCTGGGCGGGGAACCTCCTTGCCCCCCCATCCGGGTTTGGTGCCCTGGCGCAGAGCTGGGACCACCTTGAGGCGAGCCTCGCCTCGCTGGATGGCATCTCGACCCAGGACGCCACCTTCGAGCTCTGGTTCAAGCCGGTCTCCGGGTCCGGTCGCCAGGTCTTGTTTGAAAGCGGGGGCGCGGGCAACGGCATGTCCCTGGTCTACGATGCCGATCTTCACCAGGTCATCGCCACCCTCGACGGGGGTACCGACAGCGATACCAACCTGCAGATCCGGGTGAGTGCCAGCGGGCTCAGCTACGAGCGCTTCAACCAGTTGCTCGTCGTGTACGAGCGGGACATTCCCGCCGGCGACGGCAACGACGACCGGCTCACCCTGTATATCAACCACGATCCCGTCGCGGGATTCAACCCGGTGCCCGCGGCAACCTTCCTGCATAGCGGCGGCGGGGTCAACGACTGGGCCGGGAGCGATGGCTCGGGCATCGGGCGCGTCAACACCGCGGTCGCCCTGGCCGAGACCCTCCTGCCCTTTGCCGGCCAAATCAGCCGCCTGCTCGTGTACAACCGCGCCCTGAGTCCCGCCGAGATGGGTATCAACTTTGATGCCGTGGCCCAGGCCGTTCTCACCCCGGGGCCGCTCACCACCGCGCTCGGGGCCACCGTCACCTTCGAGCCCGATGGATCCATCAGCTATGACGCCTCCAGCCTGGTGGCCGACATCCCCCCCGGCACGGTGGTCCAGGACAGCTTCACCTATACCATCGCGGACGGCCATGGGGGAACCAGCACCGGCACCGTGACGATCGACGTCACCGGCATCGGCACCTTCTTCGCGATGGACGACGCAGTGATCACCAACGAAAGCACCCCGGTGATATTTGACCCCCGCACCAACGACCTCGGTGCCGCGGGTGCACAGATCGCGCTGCAATGGGACCTCGCACAATACCAGGGCGACTTCCAGGTCGGGACAGCCACGAACGACCCGGCCGATTTTCGCGATGCAGGCGGACACGGTTGGCAGTACCTGTGGAATGCCCCCGGCAACTGGGCAAGCGGCCCCTTCGACGGGAGCACCGGCATCATCGGATCGACCAACGACTACGCACACCTGGCCTGGTCGCCGCCCCTCGGGGCCTACCTGGCCGACGGCGACGGCATCGCCAACAACGCCCCGCCCGGAAACTACCTTCGCCTCCATGCCACCGGCGGACACCCCGGGCCCTCGGCAAGCGAGGGCGAGGGTGTCAGCAATAGCGTGGAGCGCTTTGTTATCGCCGCGTACACCGTCCCCAGCAACGGCCTCTACGCGGTCACGTCCAGCACCCTCACCCGGCCCGCCACCGCCGGCAACCCGGTCCGCGTCCTGACCGGCGTAAACACCCTCCTCCACAGCTCGACCCGGGTGAATCGGGATGAAGCGCAAGAATTTGACGAGGTCCTCGGCGCGCTCCAGGCCGGCGACACGATCTACGTCGCGGTGGGCCCGGATGCCAACCAGGATTCCGACAGCTTCAACTGGGATTTCACCATCAGCCTGGTGGCCGATATCCACGCGGACCCGGTCGGGATGGTCAGCACGGACGGCAACACGATCACCTATGATCCCGGGGCCGCCTTCGCGGCGCTGCTGCCCGGGGACACGGCGCATGACGCCTTCGGCTACTTCATCTTCTCGGGGAGCCAGGTCTCCTCCGCCCGGGTCAGCATCACCCTCCAGGGCGAAAACGACGCGCCGACCGGCATCGCCGACCAGTTTACGACCGACGAGGATACGCCCCTGGCCGCCAATGTGCTTGCAAATGACACCGACCCCGATACCGGGCATGCGGCAGGCCTGGTCGTGATCGAGGTACAGGGCCTGGCAACAAACCTCGCCGTGGCAACCGCGACGAGCGGCGGGGGAAGCGTGACCGTCCAGGCCGATGGCGGTTTCGTCTACGACCCCAACGGGGCCTTCGAGAGCCTCGGCGAAGGCGAGGTCGGCTCGGACAGCTTCAGCTACCGGCCAGCCGACCCGCTGGGACTGGGTGCACCCACCTCCTCCGTGGTCACGATCACCGTCACCGGGCTCGATGACGGCGTGATCGCGATCTCCAATGCCTACGCGGTCGGCTCCGTCGACACCGTGTCCGGCAACCTGATCACCGACGACACCGGCAGCGGCAGCGACATCTCCATCGACACCAACGACCTCCTGGCCGTCCAGGCGATCGACCTGGCGGGCACCCTGGGCCAGGTCAACGCCACGACCGCGAGCGTGGTCGCGGTGCACGGATCGCTCAGCCTCAGCAATGCCCTCGTCACGACCGTCGACTTCGGGGCCGGCCGCTTTGTCAACCCCGTGGTCATCGCCAGTCCCCCGACCTACAACGAGACGGAACCGACCATCGTCCTGGTGAGCAATGTCAACGCGGTCGCGGGAAGCTTCGACATCCGCCTGAAGGAACAACCCGAGGCCGGGGCGGCAGCCAGCGACGCGGACGGCGACGCGCACATCGCCGAGGCCATCGAGTGGATTGTGCTCGAGGCGGGCAGTTACCAGCTCGCCAACGGGCGCCGCATGGATGTCGGGACCGTGTTGACCCCCGCGGTTCGCCAGCAGGGCGGACCCGCCTCCTGGGAAAGCGTTGCCTTCTCCGGTTCCTTCGAGACCGCCCCCCTGGTATTCCACCTCGCACAGACCCTGGGCGGCCCGGCGGGGCAACAGCAGGACTTCTTCGGCACCCGGATGAACGGCCTTCCCACCACCAATGGATTCCAGGTGGCGGTGAACAACTTCGAGGGCGACACGAACGACCACACCACGGCCGAGTCCATCGGCTGGATGGCGATCGAGGCCGGCGACGGGCGATGGGACGGCCATGACTATGAAGCGGGCCTGACCCCGGCTTCGGTGACACAGGCCGCCTTCACCATCAACTTCCTCCGGGCCTACGGCTCCACGCCGCGCTTCATTCCCGCGATGGAGACCATCAACGGGGCCGATCCCACCCAGTTGCGCATGCAGAATGTCGGGCCAACATCCGCCCAGGTACGGGCGCAGGAGGATACCTTTGCCGCCGCGGAAATCACCCATGCCGCCGAGCAGGTGGCCTACCTCGCCCTCGCGGGGAGCAGCGAGCTCAGCGCCTTCCCCCAGGGCGCAACCCCGGGCGCCTTCACCTACGACCCGAACGGGGCCTTTGCCGGGTTGGCTATCGGCGCAACCGCAACCGACAGCTTCACCTATGTCCTGGTCGACGAGAACGGGAACACCGACACGAACAAGGTCACCATCACCATCACCGGGGCCGGGGCAAACATCATCGCCCAGTGGCGGACGGACAACGGGTTCAGCACCACCGACGGCAGCGGGCCGAACGAGGGGAACCTCGAGGACAAGGAAGCCGACGGCCTGCTCAACCTGCTGGAGTTTGCCTTCGGCACCGACCCCAACCTCGCGGACAACGCGCCCCTGCGGGCAGACATTAACGGGGGCACCTTCACCCCGGGACGGATTATCACCCTCGACGACGGGGACCTCTGGGGCCTCTTCGCCCGCCGGGTCGACCATGTCGCCGCCGGCCTGACCTATGCGCCCGCCTTCGGCTTCGACCTCGCCAACTGGGTCGACAGCGCAGCCGTACCCGTGGTCGTGGTTCCCGATCCGGGCACCGGCTACGAGCTGGTGGCCGTGCCGTACACCCTGTTCCCCGAGACCGGCGAGGCGCGAAGTTACTTCCGCGTGCGCGTCACCTA
>JAPYUI010000373.1 GCA_029936175.1 Kiritimatiellia bacterium | reverse complement strand
AACACGGAGCCCAGGGTGGCATTGTCCTTGTCGGTGACCAGGTGCGTATACACGCCCCGCGGGTAAATACCGCTAAGCGCCTTTGGGCCTTCACCGGCAAGCGCGAAGGACCCGGCTGGGCTGACCTCCCGGCTCAGCCCGGTACCGTTCTTAAACCAGCGGTCAAAGGTTTCCTGTTCCCGCAAGTCTGCATAAAAAGTGGCCTGGGTAATGCGCTCTGCGTTATCCCTGAGTCGATTTTCATGTCGCGTTCGCAAGGCGGGCCATTCACGCGCCAGGGCCTCCGGTTGCACACCTTGCAAGGCGAACCAGGCGTGGAGCGGATGGGTTTCATTTTTCCCGGCGACCTTCCTCAAGCCACCGATGGCCTTTCCATTCTTGTCGAGGGCCTCGACAAGCGCGTCAACCTGGCTTGACCAGTATTCGGCAAAGCCCCGCCGGATCACCCCTTTAAGCGCCAGGATCTGGGGCCGGTTCTTGGCCTGCAGTGCGGGACTGTCGACGTTTACAATACCCGGCCGGCTGCTGATCATGATGCCGTAAAACTTGTAGAAGTCCTTCTGGCTCAAGGGATCGAACTTATGGTTATGGCAGCGGGCACAGGAAAGCGTGGAGCCGAGGATGGCCTTGCTGAGGACATCCACCTGGTTGTCGGTGAAGGTGATTTGCTCGTCATAGGCATCGGTGACGCCGAATCCGTGGGGAACCATCCGGAAATGACCAGGCCCCACCGCGGATTCGTTCAGGCCGAGCTCCGCGTTAACCCGCGGCTTGGCCAACAGGTCCCCGGCGACGTGCTCGCGAACCAACTGGTCGTAGGGCACATCCGCATTGATCGCGCGAATCACGTAGTCCCGATACACCGTCGCATACGGCACGTCGGGATCCCCTTCGCTACCGTGGGACTCGGCATAGCGAAACCAGTCCAGCCAGTAGCGGCCCCAGCGCTCCCCGAAGCGTTGCGAGGCAAGGAGCCCATCGACTATTCTTTCATAGCTCTCACGCGAGGGTTTTGCCGTGAAGGCGGCAACGACTTCGGGCCTTGGCGGCACGCCGACGAGAATAAGGTGCAGGCGGCGCAGCAGCACATCCGGCGAGGCCATGGACTGCGGCGGCAAACCTTCCGCCTCCAGCCGGGCCCTGACAAAGCGATCAATCGCCGATTGGTTCCACTTGGGATCCTTCACCACCGGCGGCCTGGGGTCGTGAATCGGCTGATACGACCACCATTCCTGGCGCTGCTTGCGCACCTCATCCCAGTCGACCTGGCGGGCAAGCTCTTCCCGGGTCGGCTTCCGGTCCCGTGGATCCGGCGCGCCCATGCGAATCCATTCCTCAAAGTTCTTGATGATCAGGTTTGCCATCTTCGGCTTCTTCGAGGGCATGGCTTCGACATCCGGAGCGTGCCGAATCGCCTGGATGAGAAGGCTCTTCTCCGGATACCCGGGGACAACGACCTCGCCCTTGACCAGCGCATCCCGCCAGTCAAGCGCAAGCTTGCCCTTCGCCTTATCGACACTGTTGTGACACTCGTAGCAATTCTCCGCGAGGACCGGACGAATTTTCTTCTCGAAGAACTCGACCTCACTCGCCGTCGGGGCCGCGTTGACGCAAAGGATCAGCGAAAAGCTGCTCAGGATAGTTAAAAAATATTTCCTCATGTGTTTTATGCCATGCAACGAGGCCCCGCCTTCGCCTACCTCAACGCCAGGCGGGCTGGGTACCTGCATGATTTCCGTATATGGTTACGTTTCCAATAGTGGAATTTGGGACGGGAAAGCTAATTAATTACATAACATTTTACTCTGGAACAAAAGCAGGAAGAATCCGCCTGGGCACGGTCGCGAGCATCGCCCCCATACCCTTGATGTGTGCCGTGATGACCACGATAAGATCCAGTTCGGGAAGAAGGAGGATAAACTGCCCTCCGGCTCCCCGGCCGGATGTGCAGTCGTAGGTGCCTTCGCCGACCTTCATGTCGTGCCGCCACCAGAAGTAGCCGTACGAGGTTCCCCGCGGATTGGTGTGGATGCGCTCCGTGGCCCGCTCGACAAAAGCGGCCGGGATGAGTTGCTG
>JAPYUI010000372.1 GCA_029936175.1 Kiritimatiellia bacterium | reverse complement strand
TCGAGCCGACGGACAATTTCAAGAAGGGCACGGTGCCGACGAATCCGCAGTTGCTTGCGTACCTGAACAAGCTGATGGAGCACGTGAAATACGACCTGCGCACCTTCCAGAAGATTGTTTACGCGAGCAAGGCCTACCAGTTGGGTCCGAACCCGGAGGAAGTGAATACCCGGCTCCCGTATTACTATGAAGGCTATGCCCTGCAACGGATGACATCTGAGCAGATCTGGGACTCGATGCTGGCCCTGACCATTGATGAACCTGAGAAACCCAAGGCCAACCGGTACTCGGATGCGGTTGTCTGGCGCGGGAAGGCGGTGCTTGGAAACAAGAATATGGCTGAGATTCAGCGCGAAATCGCGGCCATGGAGCCCGAGCAGTACGTCAGTTACCTCCGGAAAATATCCAAGGATATGGAGAAGGGTTACGATGGGGGTAACAGCATGATGATGATGGGCAAGCGCGGCCGCGGTGGGGCGGTTCTCGCACGGGCGAGTGAGTTGCCATCCCCGACCGGACCCACGCATTTTCTCCGCAAGTTCGGCCAGTCCGACCGGGAGATCATCGAGGGCTCCTCGCGGGAGGGTGATGTCACCCAGGCTTTGACCCTCCTGAATGGCCATGTTGAACGACACATCACCGGCAACAGCAGTGCCTCGGTCATGCGGAATATCTCCGCCGCCAAGACGGCGGATGAGCAGATCGATATCGCTTTCATGAGTATCCTGACCCGCACGCCGAGCGACATGGAAAAAGAAATCTTCCTCCCTGAGGTCAAGAGGGGTCGCGAGGGGCAGCGCAACATGGTTGCGGCCCTGGTGAACACCTCCGAATTCATGCACGTACAATAATGCCCCTGTAGAGATGCAGCAGTGAAAGGTAAGTATATGAAAGCCAACGAACTCGATCGCAGACAGTTTATGGTCAACTCCGCCCGGACCTTCCTGGGTGTGTCGCTCAGCCCGATGCTTGGCAGTTCAATCGCCTCCGCGGCGATTCCCGGTCAGGGACGTGTCGGTGGCAAGGGGAAAGCCGTTATTTTCCTCAACATGACCGGTGGCATGAGCCACCTTGACACCTTTGACTTGAAGCCGCGGAAGCCGGAAGTCCAAGGCCCGGTGAAGGGGATCTCCACCAGTGCGGGCTTCCAGATCTCGGAGTACCTTCCGGAGCTGGCCAAGCAGATGCATCATTGCGCGGTGATCAATTCCATGAACACGACGCAGGGGGCCCACGAACAGGGGCAGTATATCCTCCATCGCAGTTATGCGCCCCGCGGCACCATCGTTCACCCGACAATGGGTGCCTGGGTGCTTAAACTGGGCGGCAGACGCAACAACTCGGTCCCGGGCTACGTGGCCGTGGGGGGCGGTGAAAACGCGATGAGTCCCGGGTTCTTTGGTTCCCGGTACGCAGGCGTGCCGGTGCTCGATGCGCACTCCGGCCTGCAGGATGTTCGTCGTCCGGATTCGGTGAGCCAGAAAGATTACGATCAACGCCTGTCTCTCGCAGACAAGATGAACGCCGGATTCCACGCCAAGTTTTCCCAGAAAAAGGTCACGGAATACCAGGGCCTGTACGATGAAGCGATCAAGCTGATGCGCAGCAAGGACCTGGAAGGTTTCGATATCTCGGGGGAAGAGCAGGGAACCCGGGAGAGCTACGGCGACAATCGCTTTGGCCAGGGCTGCCTGCTTGCCCGTCGCCTGGTTGAACGCAATGTCCGTTATGTCGAGGTGAGCCTCGGCGGGTGGGATACGCATTATGACAATTTTACCTCCGTGGAATCGCGCTGCGAAACCATGGACAAGGGCTTGGCTGCCCTGCTCGACGACCTGCACAAGCGGGGCCTGCTCGAGTCGACGGTTGTCTGCCTGGCCACGGAATTCGGGCGTACGCCGAAGATTGTTCCTGAACACCAGCTTGGCCGGGACCACCACCCGCGTGCGTTCTCTTGCGTACTTGCCGGCGGCGGGATCAACGGTGGCCAGAAGTATGGTGAAACCGACTCGTCGGGTGAGCGGGTAAAAGACAAGAAGGTGACCCCGCCGATGCTGAACGCGACCATCGCTTATGCGCTGG
>JAPYUI010000371.1 GCA_029936175.1 Kiritimatiellia bacterium | reverse complement strand
CAGCGCGGCAACGATATCGCTAACGCCCGCCGCCGAGGTTCCGGGGCAGGCATCCTGCTGGTGCCCGATGACCAGGGACGGCACCAGGACCTGGTCCAGGTCCAGTTCAAGAACCCCCGTGGGCATCAGGAGACCCCCTTCTCCCGGCGGAGAGGTCGATGCGGAACACACCCCGAAACCGGTCATCTTTTCCCCCAGCCGAATGGCGGAGTTGCAGGCCGAGTAGCCACCCAGGCTCATTCCGATAACCCAGACCGGCAATGAACTACGGCCGGCGATCCAGTCGAGCACCGCCTCCAGGTCGGTCGCCTGGTCGGGATCTACGCGGTACGGGACATCAATGCCTTCCGCGGTGTAGTCGGAGGGGACGTCCACGACCACCGCTACCAGGCCCTCATCCGAGAAGGTCGTGGCGTTTCGCGCCAGGAAACCGTTGCTGGTGATGACCGTTTCCTCGGGAGTCCCGGAAACAGCTATTTTTCCATCCCCTCCCTCGAGCAGGACGACCACGCCGTACGCCGTAGTCGCGGGTACAACCACCACGCTGCTGAGGGTTACCCCGCGCGCAGAATCCAATGAGACCGTGGTGCTCGTTCCCGGGGTAAAACCGGTCTCCGCTTGCGTGGGTCCATCACCGAACACATTGCTGAACCCGTTGGTATCGTACCCGGCGATGCCGGTTCTCTCGAGGCGGTAAAAACGGCTTTGCACGGCGGCGGCCGGGTTGTCCACGATGTGCTCCGTGGTCGCGTCCGCGGTAAACGCAACGGCATGGCCAGTCCAGGCCCCCAGGTCGGGGCTGTACGCGAGCTGGTAGTCGGCCCCCTCCACCGTGTCCCAGTTGAGCATGACCGCGCCGCTCTCCACAGCGATTTCAAGTGCCCGGTGCGGCTTTCCCGGCCCGCCGACAAAGAACCACTCGGCCGTTTCCGGGATGCTCCCTACGGACATGCCGCTCGGCGTACCGTAAAAATTGCGACCGACAGTGTACGGAAAGACCGGGGTGCCGTCCACCTCGATGGTGGTGAAATAGGCCCAGACCCCGCCGGGGAAATCCGGGGTGACACAGAAGCGACCGTTGTATTCGTCGAGGTCGAAGTCCGCCCCCAGGCTCAAGCCCACCAGGTCCTCCTTGTAGGCATAGTCCTCCAGGTAATGACCGAGCCGGAAAGCCGGGGTTACATCCGGGCCATGGCCAGACGGATTGAGGGTCGTGCTGCGACCTTCCAGCCGGTTGGCCCACTCCGGCAAGCTGCTACGCCCGGTCACGCCGAGGTTGCTTGAACCGTTGCTGCCGTTTCTTTTCTGGTAGCCACTGATCATGCGGCGCACCCCGGAGTCGGGATCATCGGGGTCGCTGTAGCCATAGGGGCCATAGACCGGATGGCCGTCGGCCACCCAGCCGAGAATCGGCGAGTGCGCCCCGTTAAAGTCCTCGGTGTAGACGTTGAGTACAGGATCATGGTCAACACTGTCGCCCAGGAGGTAACGGAGGGCCGGGGCGTTGACGTGATAGTGGTGCTGGTTCATCGCCTGGTGGGCGAAAGCCGCGTCGAAGCTGAGGTGTTCGTTGACATAGGCATCCCGGTTCCAGACCCCGTCGCCCGGCCCCCCGCCGAGCGGGCTGCCGTCGAGCCCGGTGCTGTTGATGTACGAGAAGCTGTCGGTGGCGTCAAACAGGGCCACGCCGTCAACAAAATAGCCGATGGGCCCAAGCGATGTCGTGACAAGGCCATTGAAGGCGGTCGGTGCCCGGGGGATGCGATACGTCGCAGCCGTATTCGAGGGGAAGTTCGGGAAATCCAGGGTCCTCGCCGCATCGAGGTACCAAGGTCCCATGACATGGAAGCCCAGCCCACTGGTCTTGATAAACACCCAGTCGTCCGTGTGGTGAATCTCGTGTACCCCGGCGTATACGGGCAGCACCTGGGTACCCGCCCCACGGCTCCAGGTCGTCGAGGGGGTCCCGGCGGCCTCGTTTTCCTTGCTGGTATAGATACGCGCGTATTTTCCCGCCTCGCCGGTATACCAGGCATCCAGTTGGGCTTCAGCCTGGACCCGGGCAACGTAACCCCATGCAGGGA
>JAPYUI010000370.1 GCA_029936175.1 Kiritimatiellia bacterium | reverse complement strand
ACGGGCTATGCGAGCTGGGATGTCAACCTCCCTCTCGACGGGGGGGATGCGGTCCTTTTCCTGGTCGACGGCAGCGACGTGGTGATCGATGCGATTGACCTCGACGTGCATGCGACGCGCAACTTTGTCCAGACCCTTCCCGCCGGCTCCGATGAATGGTACAGCAGCTCCAGCGGTACCCGCGATGCGGTGAATAACCCGGACCGGACAACGGATATCGTCATCAACGAGCTCATGATCGACCCGGTGTCCCAGTCCCGGGACGGTGAATACATCGAGTTGGTCAACCGGGGTGGTGCGCCGCTTGATATCGGGGGCTGGGAACTGGAAGGTGCCGTGGATTTCAGTTTCCCCCTCAACACGATAATTCCCGCGGGCGATTACCTGGTCGTGGCGGCGAACCTGGACTATTTCACCTCGGTGTACGGGGGCGGGATAAACGCGCTCGGCAACCTGGACGGCCAGTTGGGAAACGATGGCGAGTTGCTGCGCCTCGAGGACAACGAGGGCAATCTCGCCGACGAGGTGTATTACCAGTTGGAAGGCGACTGGCCCTGGTTGGCGCGTGGCCTGGGGAGCAGCCTGGAACTCGTGCACCCGGACATGGACAATAGTCTGGCCTCTTCCTGGCGGGATAGCATCGAGAGCAACAAGACCACCCTGGCCAGCTACAGCCTCAGCGGCACCTGGCAGCATTTAAAAAGTCTTGGGGACGCGACGGACTACAAGGAGCTTCACTTTTTTCTCGTGGGGGATTCGCATGTAATCCTGGAGGATGTTGAATTGCGAAAGAACGGCACCGGGCCGAACCTGGTCGAGGACGCGGGCCAGTTGGCCTCCAGCGCGGATGACCCGCACGGTTGGCTGCGCCAGGGGACCCACCAGGCGTCGTACCTGGAGCCGGGTGGGGCCCTCCACGTGATCGCGAGTGGGCACGGGGGCAACAAGGCGAACCGGGTTGAGATTGATATCACGGCGATCCAGCCGAACGACAATGTCACCCTTACCTTTGATGCCCGCTGGGTCTATGGCAAGCCTCGCCTGATCGCCCAGACCTGGGACCATTCCGTCGGCGGGACTTTTTTGCTCCCGGTACCGAATGACCTGGGGACACCCGGCGCGGCAAACAGTGCGTTCGAGGTTGCCCCGCCGCCCAATGCGGAGGCCCTGCTTCACGACCCGGCGGTTCCAGGCACGGGGGATGATGTGATCGTCACGGCACGGATTGAATCGGCTACGCCCCTGGATTCGGTCCGGGTATTTCACCGGGCTGACAACGTCAACGGGAACGGTGCGTGGTCAAGCCAGTTGATGTTTGACGACGGGGTGAGTGGTGGAGATACCCTCGCTGGAGATGGGCACTATGCCGCGCGCGTGACCACGCACAAGGTCAACAAGCGCATTGTCCAGTTCTATGTCGAGGCAACGGCGACCAATGGTGAGGCCCGCTGGTTGCCCCAGACCGGGCCGGTTCAGCCCGCCATGTGGATCGTGGACACCCAGAATGTCTCCGGTAGCCTGCGGACCATGCGCTTCATTATATCGACCTTTGACCGCGACGCCCTGGGGGTTCCCGCGGGTCGCAGCGCCAAGTACGACTACCGCTTTCCCCGCATGTCCAACCACTTTTTCAACATGACGCTTATCGCGGAGGAGCAGGCGATCTACTACAACGGCGAAATGAGGAAAAGCGGGAGTCCTTTCACGCGGGTTTCCAACAACAGCCTGAATCGCGGAAAGTTCAAGCTCCCGCGCGACCGGTTGTTCCGGGGTCGCAAGAAATTCATGTTCGACAGCGATGCCACCGACGGCGGCCGGAAGCAAAAAAACCGGGTCAGCCGGTTTCTGCTCTACCAGCTCGGCCAGGCCGTCAATGAAAGCGAGATGTGCCTGTACATGATCAACGGGGATAACCTGACCCTCAAGGAGGAGGTCGAAGCCGTTGGCCAGGATCTCATCAATCGAAACTTCGAGGAGACCGGCGAGTTGATGCGGACGGATGACGAGTGGTGGTTCAAGGACGACGACGGTCGAAACAATCGCAATGCAGACTGGTCGTACAAGGGCACCGAGGAAACCATCCGGTACCACT
>JAPYUI010000369.1 GCA_029936175.1 Kiritimatiellia bacterium | reverse complement strand
TTATCAGATTTTGGAGAATCTAGATAAAATAAAAATACTTTAGCTAATACAAATGTTAGAGGAACTATTCTATATATGTCTCCAGAATTAATATTAATATATTCCAAATCTGGATTTGGAGAATTTTATCCTGAGAAAAGTGATATTTTTTCTTTAGGATTAACATTTTTAAGATTAATTTTATTATTATTAGAAAATTAAATTAATTAATTAAATGATTTATAAAAAGGAGAAATTTTAATTTATAAATTTATAAAATAAATAAAATAATTTGATTAATTTATTTTATTAAATTAAATGTTATAAATAAATGTTAAATAAAGAATTAATATTATTTAATTAATATATTTTAATTATTATTTTATAAATATATAATAAATAATCATTTAGTAATATAAATTAAGAAAAGAAATTAATTAATAATAATAAATATAAATTGAATTTAGTTTTAAATATATAATTATATAATTATATTAAAGTTTAAAAATACTTTTGAAAATAAAATAAATCAAATAATTAATTAATATATTTAGCTTTATTATTACTTCTAATAATATTTATAATTATAAATAAATATTTTCTTTTATTTTAGATAAAATATATTTCTTATATTTTCCAAAATAAATATAATTAATTTAAATCTAAAAATGTAATATCTTTTCTATAAAAATAAATATATTAAGATTAATTCTAAATATAAATGAATTTAATTTATTTGATATTAGTATTAAATAAATTAGAAATAAATAATTATAAATTATTATATTATAAATTAATTAAAGAAATTTAGATAAATATATTAAATTAATTTCTTTATATATAAAATTGAATATAGATATTAATAAAAGATAATAAATATTACTTAATTAGATTTTTTATTTGATAAATATAATAAAATTCAAATAATATAAATTATTCTTTCTTTTTATAATTAAATTAAAATATAAATGATTTAAATTGTTAAAAGATTTCATAAATTATTAATAAAATATTAAATATAAATGAAATATATTTAGATTTATATTTTCCTTTTATAAATAATTTAATAACATAAAAAGGAATTTGATTTATAATTATAATATTAAAAAATTTATCTAAATTAAATAAATTATTCTTAATATTAGGATTTAGTAATAAATAATTAATTTAATAAAATTAATTTGATTTTAGAAGAAATAAATAAATCAAATAATATAGTAATTATTTTAGATTTATTTTATAATTGAAAATATATTTAGATATTTTATTAATAAAAATATAATAAAGAATGATTATATATTTATTTTCTTTTCTTTATTATATATAAATAATAAATCAAATTAAATTACTTTGATTAATTATTTTCTAATATAAATATAAAGCTAATAAATAAATTAATATTAGATTTTAATTTATTTAGAATTAAAATATTAGTAATTAATAATTTATATTAATATATTATGAAATTAAAAAAATGATAAACTTATAAATAATTAAAATTATTTTTCCTTTTTATTTAGAATAATATTTCTTAATTATTTAATATAATATAATAAATATATCTTAATTTATTTATCTTTATAAATAATAATTTCAAATAAATTTAATTATAATCTTAAATACAATATCTAAATATAAATGATTTATTAGTAATTATATTTCTTAATTTTGTAAAATAAAAGAAAGATATTTTATATATTTATTTTCTCTTTATAAATAAATCAAATATATATTAAAGTAATTAGAAAAGTATTTATTTTATTTATTTCAAATAAATCAAATTAATTAATCTTTTTCATATTATATTAAATAATATTTATTTCTTAATATTAATATTTCTCTTTATAAATAAATTAATATAATATAAAATATTCAAATGTAATTATATTTCTAAATCTAAATAAATTAAATATCTAAATAAATGTAAATATAAAATCAAATTATAATTATTTTGTTTTATAATTATTAATAAATTTCTAATTTAAATATATTATAGTTAAAAATATTAATAAATTAATAAATAAATCAATTATATTTAGATTTAGAATTATATTTTCTCTATATAAAATAACATTAATAATATTGGAATTAAATAATTAATATTAGGATTATCT
>JAPYUI010000368.1 GCA_029936175.1 Kiritimatiellia bacterium | reverse complement strand
TCGTTCCCACCCGCCAGGCCGGGCGCCGCTTACGGGAACACATGGCCCGCTGGTGCACCGAGCACGATATTCCCCTGCTCTCCCTGCAGGTGAATACCCCCAACTTTTTTCTCCTCGGTACCCGACCGCCAGGTGACCTGGCATCTCCAATGGATATCCTCCATGCCTGGGCCCGCGTCTTCCGGGAGATCGACCTGGGCCAGTACACCGCCCTCTTTCCTGCCGGCGTGGTTGATCCGGACATGCCCTGGGCGATCTCCATGGGGAGCCGCCTGCAAAAACTCCGGGACCAACTCCTCGAGGGAGGCCTCACCATTAGCCAGGCCGCCCGGCTGCTCGATGATCAAGCCGATGAAAAGGCACGCTGGCTCGACCTCATGAAGCTGGAACAGGCCTACCTGGCCCTGCTCCGCGCGGAGCAGCGGGTCGACCCCTGCGCGCACAAGATAGAGCTGAACGCCAGGGACATCCTCCCGGAAGGCGTTACCCGGGTCGTGCTCGCCTGCATCGCGGATCCCACGCCGCTCATGATCCGTCAACTCGAGAAGTTGGTCGAATCCGAAGCCGGCCCGCTCAGCCTAGAGGTCCTGGTTCATGCCGATCCCGCCCATGCAGATGATTTCGACGCCTGGGGCCGGCCGCTCACGGAGGCCTGGGAGCAAGTGAACATCCCCTTCACGTCCGAAGCGCACCTCATCCTTGCCGCGGACCCCCTCGCGCAAAGCCGCCGCGTGATCCAGCTGATCACCCAACACGCGCCGGGGATCAGCCCGGAGGATGTAGCCATCGGAGTCCCCGACAGCGACGTCATTCCGCAACTCTCCGCCACCCTGGAAGAACACGACCTGCCCGTCTTCAATCCTGCTGGTTATCCCGTGACCCAGCACAGCCTGTACCACTTTTTGGATGCATGGCAGGCCTTGCTCGCAGATCCCGGTTATACATCCTTCCGTGCGTTGACGCGCCATCCCGCCATCCTGCATTACCTCCAGGCCCACGATATTGCACCCGTCCCGCTGCTGGAATGCGCCGACGAATATCAGAACCGATATCTTCCCCAGGCCTGGTCGGACCTGAAAAAAGGCGGCAAGGCCTACGCCCTGCTGCATCGGGCCCAGGACCACCTGACCCGACTCCTGGAGACCTACCGGGAAACCCCGAAAAGCGAAGAGGCCCTGCGCCACCTGCTGGTCGAGGTATTCCAGCATCGTGTCCTGGGCCATGAAGACCCCGCCGACCGGGATTTTCGCGAGGTGGCCCAGGTGCTCGACCAGCTACTTGCCGAACTTCGTGACAGCCTGGCCACGGGGTCTGAATGGAAGCCGGAGGAGGCCCTGCACCTTCTCCTGGAGCGCTTCGGTGCGGAGACCTGGTATGCCGAACACGAAGACGGCCTGGTCGACCTCGATGGCTGGCTGGAGCTCTCCTGGAACGACGCACCCCTGATGATTGTTACCGGCATGAACGACCAAAGCGTTCCCGACGGGCGGGTCAGCGACCTCTTCCTTCCCGACAGCCTGCGGGAACGCCTCAAGCTCCGCACCGCGGCCGATCGCTTCGCCCGGGACATCTATCTCAGCTCCAGCTTCATTCACTCCCGGGCACAGGCCCAGGGGCAGGTCTACTTCATTTGTGGAAAAGTGAATAGCCGGGGCGAACCACTGCGCCCCTCCCGCCTGCTCCTGCGCTGTGCGGATGAGGACCTGGTCCCGCGAGCGCGCAAACTTTTTGGCCAAGCCAGGGAAGACCCGGACAATGTACCGATGAGCAGGGCGTTCAAGCTGGATCCTTCCCGGATTGCCGAGCCCACCGAGTTCACACGATTAAGTGTGACCACCTTCGCTGACTACCTGGCCTGCCCCTTTCGCTTTTACCTGAAGCACACGCTCAAAATGCAGGCGCTGGCGGATGATTTTACCGAGCTCCCGAACTATCGTTTTGGCACCATTCTTCACGACGCCCTGGATCACATGGCCCGACACCCCGATCATTCCTGCAGCTCCGAGGCGGATCAAGTCGCTGACTACATGATCGCTTACGCAAACCGAAAGTTCGCAGAGGTCGGCCATGACCTGACCCTGCCCGTACAGATCCAGCGGGAT
>JAPYUI010000367.1 GCA_029936175.1 Kiritimatiellia bacterium | reverse complement strand
CCGGAATTGCGCACCGAAATCACTGCATGACCTTCCTCCCGAGACAACGTGAATACCACATGACCTCCTGCATGATTGTATTTCACTGCGTTGGTTAGCAGGTTCATCAGCACTTGCTGCAACAGTACAGGATCGGCATCGACTTCTACAGACGTGCCAATCAACGTATCTGCAACGATATCCTTCGAGTCGCACATCAACTCCAGGTCTTCCATCAACGGTTTGACCCATTCATCAAGCCGAACCGCCGTTTGGGTAAGCTGCAATTTCCCCGCATCCGCACGCGACAATAGCAACAAACCCTCCAGGATCTGAACGAGTCCCGAAACCTCCAGTTGCATCTCGGCCAGGCGAGCCTGTGCGGGATCGCTTTCCCCGCACTCAACCCGTGCCCGTTCAATCGTTCCCTGCAACACCGCCAATGGGGTTTTCAATTCGTGCGAAGCATCCGCGCTGAAGCGATTCGCCTGGGTGAAACTTTTTTCCAGCCGCGCCATCATTTCGTTGAAGGCGGTGATGATGCGCGTGAATTCGCGGTCCGCGGCCGCCATCTCCAATCGTTGATCCAAGCCTCTCACCGAAAGCGTCTCCATGCGCCTGCTCAATATATCGATCGGACGCAGGGCCTTTCGCGCGAGCAGGGCGCTGCCCATCGCGATGATCAACAAGGCCCCGGGGAACGCGATGGCAAACGCCAGGCCCAGACGGCGCACCTCTCCCTGTACTTCCTGCAAATCGGAGGCCAAGTACACCACGATTTGCTCGTTGCTAAACGCCGCGATACGAAACGTCTTATTCGCAACCCGCCCGTTATAAAAAGCCGGTTCGGTTTGCATGCGCTTCGGTGGCAGTCGCCCGTCCGCATTCTTTTTCGGCTTGGGCAATACCGGCTGTGGATCCATCACCGTGCCGCGGTGTGGGAAATCCACGAAGTTCAGCTCCACCGGCCAAAACGATTCGTGCAGCACGGATTTCTGCCCATCGATGATCTTGAGTGCAGGTTGTTGATCCGGCCCAAAGCTACGCAACAGGGATTCGTTTACCTTCCGCCCGTCAATATTGCGGCCCGATCGCCCGGCAATCAGGTAACCGAATGCTTTAAGCTCTTCATCGACCGCGCGAATGCGATCCCGGTACAGGGTCCCCCACACCACGGAGCCAAAGACCAGCAGCACCAACCCCGAGGTCAGGGCCGCGATACCCGCCAACCGCCAGCGAAACGACTTCATGCCTCGCCCCGGATGCGGTAGCCCACCCCGCGCACGGTTTCGATCAATTTCTCATCTTGCCCGCCGTCGACCTTCTTCCGCAAGCGGGTGATCGCTACCTCCACCATGTTGGTGCCGGTATCGAAGTGGGTGTTCCACACGTGCTCGCTGATCTGTGATCGGGTAAACGTCCGGCCTGGCGAACGCAACAGATATTCCAACAGGGAATACTCACGGGCGGTGAGCTCAATTTCCTCGTCACCCCGTCGGGCGATCCGGTTCACGAGATCGAGGCTCAAATCACCCGCTTCGAGAATGTTCAATCCGGTCCCGCTGTTCCGCCGGATCAGGGCTTCGAGCCGGGCGGCCAACTCTTCGATGAAGAAGGGCTTGGTGAGGTAATCGTCCGCCCCGAGCTTCAGGCCTTCCACCCGCTCGTTGAGTTCGGAACGGGCAGTGAGCAGAATCACCGGCAAGGTATTGTGCTTCTCGCGCAGGCCCCGCAAGACGCTCAGCCCATCGCGCCCGGGCAACATGATATCGAGCACCATCGCATCGTACGAGCCCTTGCTCGCGCGCTCGTAACCGGTCTCCCCGTCCCCGCAACAATCCACGGTAAAGCCGTGCTCCTCCAAGCCCTTCCGGGTGAATTCAGCAATTTTTTCCTGATCTTCGACAACGAGTACGCGCATAGAAAATTTCTAACATTTTTCCACGGTTTCCGTTAGCCGGAAAACGCAGGTATTCTTTTTCTGTTAACCGGAAACAACCCCGGGGTCCGCGCGGTCAGAATGTTAGGCAAGAAGACAACCCAGAATTTAATGTGATGGGCAGGCCCGGTGGCAAAATAGTGGCAACTTTTGCATTGGGTTTCTCCGCCAAACTACTCCCGAAGCAAGGGCGATGCGGGAG
>JAPYUI010000366.1 GCA_029936175.1 Kiritimatiellia bacterium | reverse complement strand
CCATTCATCGGGCTTCGGTATTGGCAGATGCAAAGGACTCTGGTAGGTAAGCAGCAACCTGGAGACCTGCCATGAGAACCTTGACCAGCCTGATACTGGGCACCTGTACTGCAATCCTCATTTCCCACCCTGCCCCGGCCGCAACAGCCGTGATCGGCCAGTCAATCACCGGCGACCTGGGCCTGAAGTCGATCAACGTCATCAGCTTTGCCCCGGGCGGCATTCTGCTCATCGGGGACGGGGCCGCATCACAGATCCTGGCCGTGGTCACCGGCGACACGAAGCCCTCGCCTTCGCGGGCCAAAACCATCCCTGATTTCGACAAGCAGCTCGCCGGTCACCTGGGCACTACCCCGGACGGCATTGAAATCATCGACCTGGCCGTGAACCCGGCATCCGGGAAGATCTATGTGGCCCTGCGGAAACAGGATGACAAAAGCTACCTGGTCGCAACGGTTGACGCGGCAAACAAGATCCGGGAATTTGAAATGGACAAGGTGCCTTACGCACGCACCCGGCTTTCGGCCGGCCAGGTCCAGATCAGCCGGATTACCGACGTCGCCTGGGCAGATGACCGATTGATCGCAGCCGGGCGAGGAAACGAAACCTTTGCATCCAAGATCTTCAGCATCGCAGCCCCTTTGGAGCATGATGCCACGAGCAATTTTTACAGCGCGGAAACCTATCACGTGCAACACCGCCGATGGGAAACCAAGGCCCCCATGAGCGTGCTCCTCCCGATACAGGAAGACGGGCAGACCTACGTGGTAGGTGCCTTCAGTTGCACACCCGTGGTGAAGTACCCGATCGATTCCCTGAAGCCGGGAGCCAAGGTGAAAGGCACCAGCGTGCTGGAACTCGGCTCGGGAAATCGCCCCATCGACATGTTCAACTACGTAAAGGACGGCAAACCCTTTGTGCTGACCAACACCTTTCGCTTCCATCACGAACGGCGGCCCTTTGGCCCCAGCCCGTACTGGACCGTGAAATTCGAGCAGGGTATTCTCTCGGAGAAGGACGCGGTCAACGAGAAGGCCCTGCAACGCCTGGTAAACTGGAAGCCGGCCACGGATCGCGTGGAAGTCGTCCAAAGCTTCCACGGAGTCATGCACATGGATAAACTTAATGAGGACTCGGCGGTGGTACTCCGACAGTCGGAGAAGGGTCTTCGCCTTGAAACCCTCCCCCTGCCCTAGGCGGTTTTTTGGGTTCGCGGTGTGAAAGCCCAGGCCGTCATCATGCTGCTGTCCTGTGCCTCCCTGCAGGCGCAGGACCGGCAAAGCCCGGCGATCGCGGTCCGGCCCCTTGAGGCACCGGGCCGGGTTGAGCTACTCCTCCGCCTGTCCCCCGGGCAACTGGCCGCCTTCGCGGACACGGACCACATCGATTTCGAGACCGGAAGCCGGCTCTTGGCTCTCCGGTTCGTGGATACCGTCGGGGTGCCCGGACCCCCGATATTCTCCCGGTACCACACGCGGGGCAAAGACCTGGTGCTCCAACCACGATATCCCCTGATGGGCGGGGGCGTGTACCGCGCAACCAGTCCAGGCCCCAACGGACGAAGCTATGAAAGCACCTACCGGGTACCCGGAAAGGCTCCGGGCACCGCACCAACCGTACGACAGGTGTATCCGAGCGGGAAGATCCTCCCCGCAAACTGCCTGAAATTCTATGTCCATTTCTCCCAGCCGATGCGGGAGGGACGGGAAATCTTTGACCACATCGAACTACGGGATGAAACGGGAAAGACGATCAACGATGCCTGGCGCCGAACGGAACTATGGAGCCCGGATGCCCGCCGCTTGACGCTGTGGATCCATCCCGGCCGGATCAAGCAGGGCGTGAACCTGCGAGAGGATTTTGGACCGGTGTTGAAGCCGCACCAGCATTACCAACTCATCGTCCGCACGCGGGTGCGCGATGCGACGGGCACGCCGCTGGCCGCGGACTACGTAAAGCGATTCCAGACCCGCGCAGAGGACTATAGCCGCCCCCTGCCAGCACGTTGGCAACTTAACCACCCGAAGGCCACAAGCCGGGAGCCTTTACGCATCACCTTCGACAAGCCGCTCGACCGGGCGCAACTGGATCGCTTTCTTACCGTACACGGCAGGAACGGACCCATC
>JAPYUI010000365.1 GCA_029936175.1 Kiritimatiellia bacterium | reverse complement strand
CACGAAGGCGCTCGTTTCAATCGTTGGCGCGGGAATGAAAACGGCTTGCCGGCGAACCTGAAGCCGAAAACCCGTCCGGGTGTCGCAGCGGGTGCTCCCAAGGAAGCCGATGTTTTCCAGGAGGTCAGCGGCGGGACCGGTGCCGCGGCCCTGCGTGCGAACGGTGCGACGGTGACCCCGGTCATGAAGGGGAGCTCGCAATTGATCGTCGATTACGCCACCGAGGCGGAGTTGATTACCGACAAGCACCTGGAAGGACTGGACAGCCTGGCCTCGCAGGTCGTTCAGCTCAACCTCTTCCGCACCCAGGTGACCGATGCCTCGATGGAGCGTATCGGCAAGTTGACGAAGCTGGAGTATCTCAACCTGGGGAAGACCCAGGTGAGCAGCGAAGGCTTGACGCACCTGGCAGGGATGACCGGGTTGAAGTACTTAAATCTCTACGGCACGAAGGTCGACGACAAGGCCCTGCCCTTTATCGCCCGCCTCAAGCAGTTGGAATCGGTTTACTTTTATGAGACCAGCGTAAGTTCGCGCGGGGCAGACAAGCTCCAGGCTTATCTGCCGAAGGCGAAGATCAACCTCGACTGAGGGGCCTCAAACACGGATGGCCGGGCACCGAGGTCGAGTCCCGATCATCCATTTTCCTGCCGGACAAAGCCCAGCGATGCGGATGCCTTATCCATCAGCGCATCCTCCATCCCATCGCCACTCAACTTCTTGAACGCCCAGTGAAATACGTTGATCTTCGTCCGGCTGTTCAGGTCGAAGATCGCTGAATCCCAGTAGGGCCAATCGTGCAACCATTGCAGCCCGGGTGCTTCCTGGATAAGGGCTTCACCGATGACCACGCCGAGCTCGCAGGTGACGACGACATAGTCGTTGGCGAAGTTTCCCGGGTCGGATTGTTCGAGTAGCGTATTCACCGCCTCGGGCGTACACCAGGCATCGGTGGCGCGTAACCAGTCAAGCGAAAGCGGTTCTTTCGCGTCCAGCAGGATGGCGAGATCCGCATCCGCGGCCCTGCGCATGCCCGCGATCTGCTCCTTTGCGGCATGGATACCTTCCGGGGTCAGCGGGTTCAACACGTCGATGTGGGTGCCCTCGGGCAGGACAAGTTCTTCCAGGTCCGGCCGTGTCGCGGGGCAGGGGCGTTCCGTTTCGGGCGGATACCAGGGGGCAAAGTAGGTCAGGAATAGCGCGTCAGCGGAGGGAAGATCCATGGCTCAGTCGGTCAGGTGGTTGATTCTTGTTGTGGATTCCTCGCTCATTCGGCCATGATAGAGACCGCGATGGATCAGCGGGCTCATGAGAAAGCGGACTTTCACCCCCTTGATCCCCCGGGCCTTCTCGAGCAGGAGTTCTTGAATGTGCTCATAGACCCCGTACCCCGCGACCTGGATGACGTAGGTGTCGCCAAGTGCCCGGATGAACGCATAGTCATTGAAGCAGGTCTCCAGGTCCTGGAGAAGATCCCCGTGGCACCCGGGGTCATCGGGTTCGAATTCAAATGAGAGTACAAAATGCATGGCTTGGCTTACCTGATGGGGCAATATGTGGGTCACCTGCGTGTGGCACAAGAAAAATGAAAAGCAGACCCTTGAATTGTTTGGTGGAATACTTGCAAAGTGCGCTCGATGGAGCTGAATGAGAAAACGCCCTGGATCCACCTGGCCACCTGTGTAGCCGTAGGGGTACTTTTTCGGGTGGTGGCTGCGCTGCTGGCCTCCCGGGGGAATTTTGATACGACCACGGTGGGCTTGATGGCCCTGGATATCCTGGCCGGGGAGCGGCCGCTGTTCTTTTACGGCCAGAATTACATGGGTGCGCTGGAGGCCTATGGTGCCGCTTTTTTTATCGGGATTTTCGGACCCAGCCTCACGGCACTTTCCCTTTCACCCATTGCCTTTACCGGTGGCTGGATCCTGTCCAGCTACTTTCTGTTCCGCGACTTGATTCATCCCAAGGTGGGCCTCGCTGCGGCCTGGGTGATTGCCATCCCCGGGTGGTGGGTGACCTGGTACACGATTAATACCTACGGTGGATATCCCACCTGCTTTATGTTCGGCACCCTGTGCGCCTGGCTGGCGGTTCGCCTGGATCATTTCAAGATGTCGTACAGCAAGCAGTTGATGCATATCATGCTGTT
>JAPYUI010000146.1 GCA_029936175.1 Kiritimatiellia bacterium | reverse complement strand
CGAAAACACATGGTCGTGGCATCGGCCGAGGATGGTCACCTGAGTTGGACCAATGAAGTGGGCAACCTCCAACTGATCCTCCGTGACGATGCGATTTATGCCGCCGGTTCCTTCAAAGACGGAAGCAAGATGCTGGATTACCGCACGGGTGAAGTGCTGGATACCCTCCCGGGGCGTCGCGCCTGTACCCGGGCCACCGGGTCGATCGACAGCATTTTCTACCGGGCGCAGGGGGGTACGGTTCGCGTCCTGACTGAAGGGAATACGGCGCAGCACATCGCCCCGATGCGCCCGCCCTGCCAGGATGGAGTTCTTATTTCCAACGGGCACCTGTATTGGGGTCCCTGGATGTGCGGCTGCCAACTCTCCCTGTATGGGAACATTGCCCTGGCACCGCAGGAGATACCCGGCCAGGAGGGTATTCCATCGGATCCGGACCTCTTTTATGAAGATGCACATCGCCTTCTCGGGGAAGGCGGGGATCTCCTCGGGTCGCAGGACACGGATTGGACACAGTACCGAGGTGGAGCGGAACGATTGGATCGAAGCGCAATTGCCATACCGGGCAAGGTGCGCCTGCGCTGGAAGAAGCAGGTTTCCCCGCATGACCTGCCAACCGGCCCGGTGACAGCAGGGAACCAGGTGTTTATTGCCAATCGTTCAGGCGTGGTGGAATCGCTCGATGCATCAAGCGGAAGATCGATATGGAAAGCTTACACGGCGGGACCCGTGTTCTATCCGCCGGCCATCTCCAGGGGCCGGGTCTACGTGGGTTCTGCAGACGGGCGCGTGTACTGCTACAACGCAAAGGATGGCCGGGCCCTGTGGGCGTTTCGGGTTGGGCCAAGGGATCAAATGATCAAGGTCTTCGACAAGTTGATCTCGAGTTGGCCGCTTTCCGGTGGGGTGGTCGTCACCAAGGGGACGGTCTATGCGGCCGGCGGTATCGCCCATTACGGCGGGACCTACGTCGTCGCACTCGATGCGGAATCTGGGCAACTGAAAGCCCGGAACACGGTTTCCGGAACGCTTTCCAGCGAGGTGGAAAGCGGGGTCTCCCTGCAGGGGAACCTGCAGGTCCGGGATGGGGAGTTGCAATTCCTCGCCGGAGGGGTTTACGAGACCGCGCGTTATGATCTCGAAACCCTGGAGAGCCGGAACTCGCCCAAAGTGCAGATCAAGAGTCAGTTTCGGACGGCGTTTTACCCCTACTACCCGGACTACAACAAGTACGTCAGCCTGGAGTACACCTGTGAGGATGGGCGCATCTTGAATCACGATGCGAATTACGAAGGGTTGTATTTCAACGACCTGGCCCTGTACGAGGCGCCGACGAACAATGTGCCCCTGTTCCGGAAGGATGCAGCGGGTGAATTTATCCGGAATATCCAGCGACGCCGGACGAAGGACGAGAAGAAACGGGTCGAGCCGGTCTGGCAGGACGAGGAAAAACGTCGTTTCAACGCGTTTATTGTCGCCCCGAACGGCCTCTTGGCCGCGGGGCACCCGGATGAAAGACCCGATGAAGCCTTCCTCGCATTGATCGATATCCAGGATGGCGCGGACCGCTGGATCCAGGCGCTTCCCGTGCCTGCGGTCAAGGGCGGTGTGGCCATGGATGTGGCTGGCCGGATATTCCTCAGCCTTGAAAACGGGGAATTGCGCTGCTACGCTGCCCAGTAAGCGATTTGTTCGCTCCTTCGGTACTGTTAAGGAGACCTCATGCCTAGAGAACTGGCCATATCGGGCACCCACGCCTTCGTCATGAAGGTGCTGAATGAAGAAATATCCTCCACCGGGTCCTCCCGGGTGCTCGACATCGGGGCAGGCCAGGGAGCCCTGAGCGTGCGTTTGGTGGGTGCGGGATACCAGGTCGATGCGTGTGACTATCTTCCAGAACAATTCGACGTGGAGGGAGTCACGTGTCGCCGATGTGATGACACGGGTATCCTGCCCTTTGAGGATGAATCTTTTGACCTGGCCGTGGCGGTGGAGGTGCTGGAACATATCGATGGCCACGAAGGGTTTTCCCGGGAGCTCGCCCGGGTCCTCAAGCCGGGAGGACGCCTGTTTTTTACTACGCCGAATATCCTGTCGCTGAAATCTCGCCTGCGTTTTCTCTTCACTGGTTTTTTTTATTCATTCGATCCGCTTGAGCCCTTCACGCGTGATCCGGTGAGCCAGCACATTGCTCCATTCAGTCTCAATCGCTATGCGTGGATGCTATCGCAGCAGGACCTGGCGGTGGAAAAGGTGTTGACCGACAAGACCCAGCGTTCCTCGGCACTCTTGTCGTGTTTAATTCCGTTCATCCGGCTGTCCTCCCGGTTGCGTTATGGGAAGAATCCCCATGTGAAGGCGCAAAACAGCACCACGGTCCTGTTTGGAAGGAAGTTGGTGATCATTGCGCGCAAGGCCTGATTCAGGCGCCATGGATGAATAGCCCAAGCCGAAATGCTCATGCGTTGATGCTCGAACGTCTTTTTTCACTTTTTGCCTTGATGGAATGGGCTTTCTGTCTATCTTGACCGTCAACGGATGCGGGATGGAGCAGTCTGGTAGCTCGTCAGGCTCATAACCTGAAGGTCGTTGGTTCAAATCCAACTCCCGCTACCATCTTCTGGGCCCGGTCTTCGGACCGGGCCTTTTTTTGTTCGGGTACCCCGTCTGCGGAAATCACTGTATTCGCCTGGCCCAAGCCAGGGAGTCACACGCTTGTGCCACAGACCAAAACCATACGGGATGTTAAGCGTCTGGCCCGGCAACATTACGCCTTGGATAGCGAGGGTATCCATGGGCCGTCCCACTGGGAGCGGGTTTGCGAGAACGGCCTGTACCTTGCCCGGCACAGCGAGGCCGATTCAACCATCGTTCAGCTTTTTTCCTGCCTGCACGATTGTTGCCGTGAGAATGAGCAAGACGACCCGGGACACGGTGAGCGGGCGGCGGTTTTTTCCGAAACCCTTCGAGATCAATTACTCCTATCGGATGAAGATTTCGCAAAGCTGCGCTACGCCTGTACCTGGCATACAGATGGCCGGACCTCGGATGATCCGACCATCGGGGCCTGCTGGGATGCGGATCGGCTGGATCTGGGGCGGGTTTTCCCTGCGGGGCCCGACCCTCGCTATTTTTCCACCCCGGTGGCCAGGCACCCGGAAGTAATGCGCTGGGCTCTGGCCTGCAGTCGGGGAGAAGATCGACTCCCGCCGGCTTACGTAAAGGATGCTTGAGCAGGTATGGTCCCCGACGGGTGCCCGTTCATGCCGGGGTCCAATCAGTCCGTTCCGCTCACGATGGAAATAATCATCGGAACAATAGCCCCGGCCTCGCCATAGGCAAAGCGGAACTGGTCATGCAGGGATTCGACAAAGAGTTCCAGGGTAGGCGCGCCGATTATGACGATCCATAAGGCGATCCCGAGCAGATTCAGCAGGTAGATCACCACATAAGAAAAGATGAAACCGTAAAGCTTGATGTCCGGCTGATGGTGGCAGAGTGCCACTATCGTGAAGGTGATGTGGAAGCTCCAGGTCAGCCCGATCATGGCATACCACCCCAACTCGAATGGCTTAAGGTCGATGAAGGGGTAGAGGGCGTAGTAAAGAAGGATTACGAGAAAGGTGTAAATGGGAAAAAAGTACGGGGCCAAGGTGATAAGAAAGTTATTCTTTGACACCTTTACGCTGCCACCCTTCGAGCCGACCTTAAATTCCGTAACATCCGCCTTGAACAATTTGGCCCAGACGACGTGGGTGAGTTCGTGTCCGAAAACGTAGGTGCGCAGGGGCATCGGCATAATCGCAAAGAGAACCAGCCAGGCCGTGAAACCCACGAGAAACCACAGGGCCTGGGGTGGGAAAAGTTCCGTATCGGGCTGCATGGCCCGCGTGATATCGCACAGGCTCAGGGTGACCGATGCACAGGCCGGCAGGAGCAGGACGCCGATGATGAGCCTCAGTATCCGCATACTCGGTTCAGTTCGCGAAGCAGGCGGGTTCGGGTTTTGGATTCGATCAAGGCGGGGAGTTTAGGATCCCTGGCCCACTCATAGACCGGGTAAAAACGATGCAGGAAGGCGATGCGTTCTTCCGCGGGCAGTTTGCGACCGATGGAGCCGTTCAGCTGTACCAGGTTGCGCAGGATATGATAGCGCATCGGTTTGATGCCAAATTGCATGGATTCCAGGTCGATCCAGAAGAAGCGGCGTTGCGCATCGTCGCTTTCATCCTGAACCAGTAAATTGCTCGCCTTGGTGTCGCCATGGTATATCCCCTTGTCGTAGAGTTGGTTGAGCAGGCTGAATAGTTGCTGACTTACAGCATGCCGGGTTTCGACGGGTTGTTGATGCAGCCGGGGCTTGATAAACGCACGCGCGGTGCGCGTCTCCGGAAGCCATGTATTGATGAAATAGCTGACCGGGTGTCCGTCCGGGTGAAGGCATTCAAGGAAGCCCAGGGGCCTTGGCGTTTCGACCTGGAGTTCCTGCAGCGTGCAGGCGGCGGCATAGGCCTGTCGGCCACGGGAAGCCCGGGCCCAGCCCTTGGTCATGTCCCGGGCCTTGTAGGCATCGTAGCGTTTTACCACGACATCCTGGTCGAGTAGCGGCACACGGAAAACCTGGATGTGCTCGCTTTGTTTGAGTCGTTGGAGGGCGGGAGACTGCTCGGCTTCCGTAAGTGCATCGCGCAGTTGATGCGGCGTTACGCCGGGGTCGCTCCTCCACGTGCCCCGTCCACCGCTTCCAAGTTGCCCGGCATGCAGGTGGCCCTGGTAGATCCGACGTGAAAGTTTTCGCGCTTCGGTAAGCGCATAGTGACGAATGCGATGCAGTGCGCCGCGGATGGCGTCATAATCCGCCGCGTCCTTATGCATAAATCCAGACAGGAACTGGATGGCCTCCCGCGTGTTCAGGCGCATTTCCAGCTCGGTATGCCAGCGGGCAAGCAGGCGCAACTGTTGGAAATGGGAGAGCGGTAAATGAGGGCGACTGCTTGGAGGAGGCCAGAGGCAAACCTCCCGGGTCTCCGGGTTGAAAAGGGAGTGGCGCAGGTTGATGTCCAGCAAGCTGGCGCCGGAATGGTGGTATCGTCGGAGCTGCTCCCCGGCGTGACGCAGGATCCGATAGCGGAGGGCGGGTGGAAGCCTCCGCCAGCGGGCGACAAGCTGCTCGCCGCTAAGGGCATTGGAATCCGGAGGATCTGGTGAAAATCCACCGGTACCGGACTGGTTTTCCTTAAAACTTTGCATTATTCCTGTTTGACATAAGGCGCGCCACGGTTAATAAGTCTCACCTTTTCAGCTGAAAATCAGCAGAAAAAGCCTAGGGAAGAACACGGGTTCTACAGCCAGGGCGATCCTTTAGCCAAGACGATAGATTATGCCGAATAATAATAGTGCCAAGAAGCGTTTACGTCAGTCCGAGGATTGCCGCCTGCTGAATTCAGCTCGCAAGAGCCTGGTCCGGACCGAGCGCCGCAAACTCTATGATGCCATTGAAGCCGGTGATGCGGACGCCCAAGTCAAGTGTTACGCTTCATTCTGTTCCGCCCTGGATAAAGCAGCCAAGCACGGCGCGATCAAGAAAAACAATGCGACGCGTCGTAAGACGCGCGCGGCTGCCGCGCTTCGGGTTGCGCAAGCTTCCTGATTGCGGGAAACCGTCGTTTTCATAAGCCTCGGTTTCCCCGGGTGTTTCGATTTCGTCCGGTTGCGGGGCCCTCAGCGTTTCTCCTTCAAGACCAGTAGCCTGGCCTGATGCGGCGTGGATAGATCCACCTGCCAGGGGAAGGACTTGTCCTGCTCCAGGATCAGCGCCTTTGCCCGCTGACGATCCCCGGGGCTTTGAAACATCAATTTCCAGCGGCGCTCCCGGTTGATTGTCGCCTGGCTGCTGGCGAGCACACTCGCGGCTATGGCGATGGCCGATTTGCGTGTCTCAACCGGGCGGGTGAATAACCAGCGGATATCGTACATGCCGGTTTGAATGATATTCGTTGCTTCACGGGGCCAGTCAAGATCCTGGATGGGTGGCATTGGATATTGGGTTGGCTCGTAAATCTCCCTTGTGCTCCGTGGTGGATGCTGGAAGGCCTCTGCTACCGCAGGCCATCCGCCGTGTTCCTTCAGGTGCATGATAAAACGAAGGCCCGCCCCGTAATGAAACTTTTTTTCAAAAGTGGCTGGAGGAATCGGGCCGGTATCCCGGATACCTGCGTGGGCAAGGAAGTTGTACTCCATCAACTCGGACACCGCCAACATGGCCTCGCCCTCAATGAGGGCTGTCAGTGCGCGTTGAGCATCCTGACCCATGGCTTCACGGTGGAGTTTCAGCAGATCAAAATGCTGGTCCTGCAGGGCGTGGAACAACTCGTGATAAAGAACGCCCTTGCTGAATTGCGGTCGATCGTCCTGGATGGAGACCACCAGTTGCTTGGTCTCGCTGTTGTACCAGCCACCGAGTTTCTCTCCAGGGGGATGGTTGGTGAAGGTTACCGCGACGGGTGTTTTGAATGTCCGTCCGCGCCAGGCTTCCAGTTCCGCGCTCACGATGGGGATCAAGTTGAACAGGTCCTGCTTGAGTTCACCGGGTTTTTTCGTGGGGTGGGTGGCGGTTAATCCAGTGGGGTCGGTGACCCTGCGTGTCATAGATTCAGCTTTTAAGCGCTGGGCTTCTTCCAAAAGTGGAGGCAGGGCGGGATAATCGGACCGTTTTATTGCGGCTTCGAAATCTGCAATGGCGGCATCGTAATCGCGCGCATCAAGGTAGACCTGCCCGCGCGATGCGAGGTAGATAATCCGGTACATCGCATTCAGTTTCCCCTTGAGCAGCCGGCTGTATGCCTCAATGGCATCCGCATGCTGGCCCGACTCCTGTGCGTCTGCAGCGAAGTCCGCCAAGGCGCGCGGTTGGTCGGGCAGGGTCCGGACCTCGCCTGACCCTGCAAAGGTGATGATCCCGTTTGCGCCATCGACCAGGGCCGTGCGCATGAGTTTCCGGAGCTTTTCAATTTCCAGGCTGCGCACCTTCTTGGAAAATTCAGGTACGTATGTGGGGTGTTTGTTGGCCGCATAACGAACCACGGTGGCGGGCAGTGAAAAATAGGGGCGGGAATGAATTTTCAATTGCAGGAAATCGTCCGAGAGATCCTGGATCGCCTGGTCGAGTTCCACGGTGCTAAACGGATGCTTCGACAACTCCTTGACGAAGCTTTCAAGCTTCTCCTCCGCCTGTTCCCCCGTGGCCCAGATTCGCAGGCTATCCCCGTCCAGGCGGTTTCCGGCGATCACGTTCACGGATTGTGAGGCGTGTCGGCTACGGTTTCCCAGGAGTTCGCCGAGCAGCAGCCACGCGTGGTGATCGGGTGCCTCGACCGGAGGAATACGCCAGAGGTATTCAACCCGTTTCCGCCGCAAACCCTTGGCCGGGACCTCCTTGATGCGAAGTGACGAGGCCCCGGGGACGGCGTGGCTGGTTGCGCGACCGGGGCCGGCGGGGAGCGAATCGAAGGCCTTTTCAATACGTGCCAGCGTCCGGTCCGGCGTTTCCCGGGAGACGATAACGATGGCGGTGTTCCGGGGGTGGTAATGCTGTTTGTAAAAGGCCTGGACCGTTTCCAGGCCAAGCCCCGGGGCCTTCGTAAATCCATTTTCCCGTAAGCCTGTTCCATAGGGGTGCCCGGGAAACAGTAAAGCATCCGCCCGTTTCTGGAGGTGCTCTGCGATCGAATCGTCCCCCGCCTCTTCTATTTTAAGGCGCGACTGCTCGAAGCGAAAGGCTTTCTCCTCAAAGCGAAGGTTAACCAGGCGGTCGGCCTCCAGGTCCAGGATGAGATCCAATTGGTCCATTGGAATCCTGATGTCATAAAACAAGGTATAGTCCTCGCGCGTGAAGGCATTTGCCCGGCCGCCAAAGGCCCGGATGCGCTTTTCAAATGCCTGGGGAGGGGCCTTGGCCGTCCCCGCGAACATGGCGTGCTCGGTCATGTGCGCAATGCCGGCCGTATCAATCGATTCGTGTCGCCCGCCCACATCGAGCGCAAGGTAGACGTCGGCCAGCTCGTTGGTGGATTGCAGAGCCAGGGCGATAAGCCCGTTCTTCAAGGATTGTCGATGAAAGACGTGTTCGCCCACCGAAAACGTATCGGCCAGCGCGCCGCCTGCAACCAGGAGGCATGCCAGCAGGGCCTTCATCGAAATTTGCTTCCCTTGAGATAGCTATGCCAGGCTTCCTCCATCTTTTCCTTTGAAGAAAACGAGAAGGAGCCGGGAAGGCTGATCAAGTCGGGAGCCTTTCCACTGCCCCGGGCGTGTTCGATCATCGCGGCGTACTTCTGCTGCTGGCCGGGATCAGCAAGCAGGTAGTGGCTGAGTGCGAACATGTATCCACAGCGTTCCGGGGTCAAATTTGCCACGTCCGCATTCAGAACCGCCTCGATATCGCCCTTTTGACCCTTGGTCGATCGCATGAGCTTTTTGAGTATGGAAATCCACTTTGACCCATCGGCGAAGGACTGAGAGGTAATGATTTCTCCCACACTGTTCGCTTCGTCGGCTGATTCATACTTTGAATAGTCGAGCATGTGGGTTCGCGTTTGATCGCAGAGAACAATTTCCATGCGATACCCGAAGCCGTTCGACAGCCAGAAGGGCAGTTGCAGGCTGTTGCCCGCGTGAATATTGAGCAGCTGCTTGGCAAACACGTGGGTGCGGAAGGGGTCGAGATCCTCCTTGCCGTTTCGCGATCCGCCGGGACTGAAAAGGGCGATGGGCTGAAAATCGGCGCCGACGGTCTCCCGGTCTGAATCGCTGAGCGAAATACCCATCTTGCCCACGCGAGCACCCAGGGCGGCCGTTCTTTTAGCCTCGCTTTCCGCGCCGCGTTTCTGCAGGTCCTGGATGTACCAGTACAGGAAGGCCTCGTAGTCATCACTCTCTTCAATCAGTATCGCGGCGCATTGCAGCGGGCTGCCATTGTTGTCAAAGGTCTCATCCAGCTTAGGCAGGATTTCCGCCGTAGCCGCATAGACGGTTTCCGCATTTTTAGCGAAGTTCCGCCCGTTGCGCCCCGTGCTCAGGATAATGAAATGATCACTGTGGGTGACCTTGAAATAGGTGGGCCCAAGCTGTATCTCCTCCTTGAGGTTGGTGATCGTTGGCCTGCCGCGGGGAACCGGGCGCGCGGTTGCTGGAGTTGCCGGGCGCGCGCCGGGCACCTGGATGCTTTTCAGGTAGGCCTGGTCGGTCTCGATCAGTTGTGCGATGGGAATACTGGCAACGCGACCATTCCTGGCCTGTAGCTTGACCATGCCGTTTGCCGTGGTCAGGTAGCGGGCATTCATGGTCGTGCCCTTGGCGTTGGTCCAGGTTCGAAAGGGCTGTTGGGCAAAGCTGTTAAAACAGGCCAGTACAAGGAGGCTGATCAGCAGAAGTCTCATGGGGTCTGTTATACGCGAAGCTGAGCGGTTGGGGTGAGCGGAAAATGCTGAAAAATCTGCGGGCCATTGAGCAGCGGGGTCGGCGATCTCTACCGGGTGGGCCCAGTCGATGATCCTTCAGGAGAGGTCGCTGTCCCGCAGGGCCCGCGCGTAAAAGGGGTAGGGCGGCTTTGTTTCGCCTTCCGGCATGAGTTTCCAGCGCTTATAGGGCCAGAACCATATTTCGGGGTATTCGCGGATGGCGGTCTCGTAGGCGGCGGTCATTCGCGTGGTGAGGCTTACCGGGTCATCGTCATCCTTGATTTCGATCAGTCCGAGGCTGCAGTTGGTATAGTTTCCGCTCCCGTCGGGTCGGCTGTAGACCAGGATGATTTCGCTCCCCGTCTTCAGGGCCATCGCAGCCGGGGCGATTGAGATGGGCGCGGGCAGGCCAAACATTTCGATGAAGACGCCGCCATCACGTGGGCGGGTATTTTGATCGAGCAGGACCGCGACCGTTTTGCCTTCACGCAGGCCTTTCAATAATTTCCGAATCGCGCCCTGTTGGGGAATGATCACCTGCCCGGTGCTTTTTCGGGCCCGCTGAAAGTACTCATCCACCTTTGGATTTTTGAGTGGTGCCGCAACACCGATGATGGGGATTCCTCCCAGGGCGGCCTGTATGCCCATGAGCTCCCAGTTGCCGATATGCGCGGTGACCACGAGGCGCGCACCGGGTAGATACACATGCTCAAAGGCTGCTTCGGAAATAAAATATCGGTCCAGGCGTTCGGCTTGATGGCGCGTAAACCAGAATAGATCCAGCAGGGACAGGGTAAAGTGCTGCATGCTTCGACGGAGAATCTTCTTCTTCTCCTCCGGGGTTTTGGTGTCACCGAAGGCGATATCGAGGTTGGCAAGTCCCACGCGGCGGTTGCGACCGGAACAGGTGTAAATGGCGACCCCGACAAACCGCGCGAGGGTGAGGATCGTACACCGCGGCATCAAGGGGATAAACACAAAGCCGAGGCGTACGCCCAGTACTTCAAAACGCGCGCGAATTGGATGAGGGTTTCCCATGGGGAAAGGCAAGCAGATGGGCAGGAAAGAAGCAAGCAGATGGAATTCGGATTGTGCGCGGACGTATCCGCGTGCTATTCCGCCTCGGGACCGAGCCGGGGAAAACCCGTGTGGACCGTGGGTAGGCGGGAATCGTACCGCAAGGCTTGCAGCAACAAAAAGGGGACAAAATGGTGAGCCGGCGGGGGCTCGAACCCCGGACCCGCTGATTAAAAGTCAGCTGCTCTACCAACTGAGCTACCGGCCCACCTCAATCGCAATGCGAAGGTCAAGGCGCGGAAAGTAATGGAAGCCTTTTGGCTTGTCAAAAAAGAAGTGGACGATTTAAACAAAACATTTTGACCCTGATTCAGACATGTTTCATGTTTGAGTCGAATGACCTCACCCGACAAATCAACCGGAGGGACGCGAACAGGCATTGCCTTCCTGGCCCTTTTTATCGGAGCGACCCTGCTGGGTTCCCTGCTCGCCCCGCAGGTCTTTAACTTGCTGCTCGGATTGGGGCGGCGTTGCCCTGACCTGGCGTTCTTGCGGAATCTCGAGTTTGAGTCTGTAGCGGGTCGCTGCGTCATGCTGTTTATCCTGTTGGGTTTTTTTCCTGTCCTGAAGCTGAGCGGAATTCGGCATGTACGTGAATTGGGCTTTGTACCCGGGATCCGGGGGCGACGCCTGCTCCTGCGCGGGTTCCTGCTGGGCCTCCTCAG